>NZ_JBQHTK010000043.1:0-19513 GCF_052065755.1 Bariatricus sp. HCP28S3_D3
AGAACCGCGGGGCACGCGGGGATAGCTTATTGATACTTAGCCCTATCGGGTTATTGAGTAAGAAGCCCCTACTTCAAAGCTTTAGGGCTTAAGTAGTGGGAGCATGTCACAGATATTCCGCTGGATGCCGGAAAATAGAAAACGTTTTTCTTTCATCTTTAAGAACTGGAAAGTGGCTCAGGCAGCGGCGAGAGAGATGATGCAGTGTGAAGCCGGTTTTGCCTCTGTTTTCCGGTTATCTGATCCGGAGGAGACGAACCTGATGCTACGTCTCTATAATGTAGACGATACCCCGCTCTGGAACCTTTTGGATGTGAGAGGATATCGGGATATGCAGCGCTGTCTGTTCCTTGGATTTACAGATGGGGAGAAAGGCTATTCCAAAAATGTTGCCAAAAATATCAAACGCATCGCATATAAATATGGTGCGATGAGTCTCACTTCTTTTGTTACAAAAAGCTGGGAGAAGGGACGTTTCAATGATCCGTATTTAAGAGACACGCTGTTGGATTTCGGTATAATCACGGATACACTGGAATGTACCGTCAACTGGTCCAATATGGAGAAAGTACACCGCGAGGTGCGCAAAGTCTGCCATGCACTTCCGAATACGATCGTGACGACGCATATGTCACATTGCTATCCGCAGGGGGCAAATCTGTATTTCATTTTTATCACAAGAATGGATGATGCAGAAGAATTTAAGCGTTATCACAGCACGATTCTGGATGCCATCCAGAAATCCGGAGCTTCCATGAGTCATCATCACGGAATTGGCAAAATGTTTGCGCCATGGCTCGAGGGACAGCTTGGAAGAACGGAATACGGAGTTTTCAGAGCGTTGAAAGAGTATTTTGATAAAGATTATGTTATGAATCCGGGCGGAACGCTGGGACTTGATCTGAAAGAAGAAGAAAAGAGGTTCTTAAGAGACGATATCAAATAAAATGACGGGGGACTAAAGCCATGGAAGAAGAACCGGACATATGGGAAAAGACGGACAAATACCTGCTTCTGAGCGGATATTTGATTTACAAAATGACAGGGCATATGGCGGATGCCGCGGCGAGTCTGGTCGGACAAGGCTTGCGAGATATTGGGGCTTGGCTGTGTGACTAAAGAGAAGGCGGCGGTAGGTCTGGGGACTACTGCAACGATTACCTTTATGATGGATCGTTATCTGGAACCGGAGCGGTTTATTCCACCTTACCCGGCAATCATCCGGGAATGCTATAATCCGGAAATTGAGATTTTTCGTGGATACTGGCTGGTGTCATGGTTTAAGAAAGAGTTTGTGGCAAAAGAGGTGATTCAGGCAAAGAGACTGGGTATTTCTCCGGAGGAACTTCTTAATCAGAGTCTCAAAAACGTTCCGGAAGGTTGTGAGGGACTTCTGTTCCAACCATATTTTACGCCGAATATCACGATGCCGACTGCAAGAGGAGCAATCATAGGATTTTCGGATGCTCATACCAGGATCCATCTGTATCGCGCGATTATTGAAGGAATTAATTTCGCATTGATCGACGGAATGAAAGTGATGGAGCAGAGAGCCGGTCATAAATTTCAGGCAATCTATCTCGGAGGAGGAGGATCGCAGAGTGATGAGATCTGTCAGATCACGGCCCACATGTTTGGACTGCCTGTTGTGAGGACACAGACATATGAGGCTACCGGAATCGGCTGTGCACTTGCCGCATTCGTGGGAATCGGGGTGTTTGAGAGCTATGAAGATGGGGTAAAAGCAATGGTCCATGAAAAGGATAGGTTTGAGCCGGATGAGAAAATTCATCAGGTTTATGATGAGTTGTATACAGATGTATACAAGGAGATCTATGGGAAGCTGTCACCTCTTTATAAGCGGCTTCATGAGATTTATCATAGGGAATAGAAACGATGAAAAGCATCAAAGAATTTATATGGTTTTTCGAAACTAAATCAGGAAAAGTCTGTTAATAGCGGGAAATACATTGACAAGACTCCATAAAAATGTTACAAGTATAACTATATGAATAAAGAGCTGGATAGAGGCGCGGAATTCATGAGTAGCAGAGATCATATAGCCGGGAAGGCGATCGCTGTGAAAGGGGAGTCCGCCGAAGAGACTGATTTCCCAAAGTCGGTTTCTGGGACGGTACAGAATATGTATCGGACTGTCACGTATGTGGAGCGCTATCAAGGATATGGACCGAATGATGAATTTACAGAAGAATTATGCCATGAATGCGCCTTACGGGAAAGCGTTATTCATGGTATTTTTTATGGAAAAGAGAGGATGAAAAATGAGAGAAAAATTGAAAAAAATGCTTTACGCGTTTGCAGCACTTATCGTTTCGGTAAGCTGTTGCCCGCTGGTGGCACTTGCGGCCGAAGAGGCAGAGGAATATGTGCCGTCAATGTACGCGAGCTTCTGGGCACTGGTTCCGCCGATCGTTGCGATTGCACTTGCACTGATCACAAAGGAAGTGTACAGTTCCCTGTTTATTGGAATTCTGGTAGGAGGTCTTTTCTATTCAGGATTCGGATTTGAAGGAACGATCACACACATTTTCCAGGACGGAATTATCGGAGTATTATCAGACAGCTACAATGTGGGTATTCTGGTGTTCCTTGTAATCCTGGGAACAATGGTCTGCCTGATGAACAAAGCGGGTGGTTCTGCGGCTTTCGGAAGATGGGCAAGTTCCCATATCAAGAGCAGAGCAGGCGCTCAGCTTGCGACCATTCTTCTGGGTGTGTTGATTTTCATTGATGACTATTTTAACTGTCTGACAGTCGGAAGTGTAATGCGTCCGGTTACAGACAAACAGAATGTATCCCGTGCAAAGCTTGCATATCTGATTGACGCTACGGCTGCACCGGTCTGCATTATTGCACCGATTTCTTCCTGGGCTGCTGCAGTGACTGGTTTTGTTGAAGGTGAAGACGGATTTTCCATTTTCATTCGTGCAATCCCTTATAATTTCTATGCATTGCTTACAATCGTAATGATGGTGGGAATGGTTCTGATGAAAGTAGAATATGGACCAATGAAAGTTCATGAAACAAATGCAAAAAAAGGTGATCTTTATACAACTCCGGATCGTCCGTATGCAAATGCGGAGGAGGATATGACCGATAACGGTAAGGGCAAGGTGATCGATCTGCTGATTCCAATCCTTTCCCTGATCATCTGTTGCGTGATCGGAATGATCTATACAGGCGGTTTCTTTGACGGGGTCGGCTTTGTAGAAGCATTCTCCAACAGTGATGCTTCTGTTGGCCTGGTATTGGGAAGCTTCTTCGGATTTATCATCACAATCATTCTGTATGTGGTAAGAAAAGTGTTGAGCTTCAGCGACTGTATGTCCTGCATCCCGGACGGATTTAAGGCAATGGTTCCTGCAATCCTGATCCTGACCTTTGCATGGACCCTGAAGGCGATGACAGACAGTCTTGGCGCGAAAGAGTTTGTAGCTGGTATGATGGAAACCAGTGCACAGGGACTTATGAATCTGCTTCCGGCAATCATTTTCCTGGTAGCATGTTTCCTCGCATTTGCGACCGGAACATCATGGGGTACTTTCGGTATCCTTATCCCGATCGTTGTTGCAGTATTTGAAGGAAGAAATGAAACGATGATGATCATTTCTATTTCTGCATGTATGGCAGGGGCAGTGTGTGGTGACCACTGCTCACCGATTTCCGATACAACGATCATGGCTTCCGCAGGAGCCCAGAGTAACCATATCAATCATGTAAATACGCAGCTTCCGTATGCAATCACCTGTGCGGCCGTATCCTTCGTAACTTACATCGTAGCAGGTTTTGTACAGAGCGCATGGATCGCCCTTCCAATCGGAATCGTTCTGATGCTTGGAACCTTGTTTGTAATTAGTAAACTGAATCCGGCTGAAGAGGCATAAAATAGGAAAACCGTTGCATTATGAGGAAAGTGCAGCGGTTTTTTTTTGCTGTTATGCATATGAGAAAATGGTACACAGGGAGCAGTGATATGTTACGGTTTATTGGAATGGAATTGTAGAATAACCCGTAAAGACAATATCTTGGCACTGCCCCAAACCAGAAATTCTGGAATGAAAACACTCCGTTCAGTCGCAAGAATGAAATGTTACAAAGGAAGGGAGGAACAAATTCCGAACCCTTGTACATTTTGAACGGGTGTGATAAACTGTTTCATATGCACAGTATGAAGTATCGTTTTTTATAATGCAAATAACAACATATATCATTATGATAAGAAAGAATATAACATTACAAGATAGAATTGGGAGGAACAGAAACATGGATTTGACAAAACTGGCTGCATATGAGGTGATTGAGCAGCGCAAACTGGATGATCTGAAATCAGAAGGTGCACTTTTGAAGCATAAAAAGAGCGGGGCAAGAGTGCTGTTGATTTCCAATGATGATGATAACAAAGTCTTTAACATTGCATTCCGCACACCGACGAAGAACAGTACCGGTGTGCCGCATATCATGGAGCATACGGTACTCTGCGGATCGGAGAAATTCCCGGCTAAGGATCCGTTTGTGGAACTGGTCAAAGGATCTCTGAACACCTTTTTGAATGCCATGACGTATCCGGATAAGACGGTGTATCCGATCGCAAGCTGTAATGATAAGGATTTTCAGAATCTGATGGATGTCTATATGGATGCCGTGCTTCATCCTAATATTTATAAGCATGAAGAAATCTTCCGCCAGGAGGGATGGAGCTACCAGCTGGAGGACAAGGACGGGGAATTGTCTTATAACGGCGTGGTATACAATGAAATGAAGGGCGCATTTTCTTCTCCGGACGGTGTGCTGGATCGGGTGATTCTGAATTCGCTTTTCCCGGATACGACTTATGCAAATGAGTCCGGCGGGGATCCGGATGAGATCCCGAATCTGACTTATGAAGAATATCTGGATTTCCACAGGACTTACTATCATCCGTCAAACAGTTACATTTATCTGTATGGCGATATGGATATGGCTGAAAAGCTGGAATGGCTGGATCGGGAATACCTCTGTAAATATGATAAGATCGAGGTGGATTCTGAGATTCATCTCCAGAAGCCATTTGATGCGGTACGTGACCTTTCCATGAAATATTCGGTTTCCAGTAATGAACCTTTGGAAGATAATACCTATCTTTCTTATAATAAAGTAGTCGGAACGAGTTTGGACAGAGAGCTTTACCTTGCGTTTCAGATTCTGGATTATGCACTCCTCTCTGCGCCGGGGGCACCACTTAAGAAGGCGCTTATGGATGCCGGAATCGGAAAGGATATTACCGGTTCTTATGATAACAGTATTTACCAACCGATTTTCTCTGTGGTCGCAAAAAATGCAAATGAAGATCAGAAAGACGAATTTGTCCGTATCATTGAAAGTACATTAAAGAAGATCGTGGAAGAGGGCATGGATCCCAAGGCACTTGAGGCGGGAATCAATTATCATGAATTCCGTTACAGAGAAGCAGATTTCGGAGGATATCCGAAGGGACTCATGTATGGGCTTCAGATTTTTGACAGCTGGCTTTACGATGAGACAAAACCGTTCATCCATGTGGAGGCATTGGATACATTTGCGTTTATGAAAAAACAGGTGAAGAACGGATATTTTGAAGAATTGATCCAGAAATATCTGCTGGATAATCCGCATGGCTCTATTGTGACCGTACTGCCGGAACAGGGACGCACTGCGCGCCTGGATGCAGAACTTCACGATAAACTGCAGGCATATAAGGCCTCCTTAAGCGATGCGGAAATCGAGAAACTGGTAGAGGATACCAGACGGCTTCTGGAGTATCAGGAGGAGCCGTCCAGTCAGGAAGAACTGGAGAAGATCCCGATGTTGGAAAGAGAAGATATCTCAAGGGAAATCGCTCCGGTTTACAATGAGGAGATGACTCTGGCGGGAGTTCCGGTGGTATTCCATGAGATTGAGACGAACGGAATCGGATATCTGGATCTGATGTTCGATCTGTCAGAAGTTCCGGCGGAACAGCTTCCGTATGTCGGTGTGTTGCAGGCAGTGCTCGGAATCATCGATACGGAGCATTATGATTACGGTGAATTGTTTAATGAAATCAATGTCAATACCGGAGGAATCGGGACCTCTCTCGAATTATATCCGGATGTGACAAAGGTAACAGAAAAAGAATTTAAAGCGACATTTGAGATTAAGACCAAGGCGCTGTATGAGAAGATTCCATTTGCACTTGAGATGATGCAGGAGATCCTCATTTGTTCGAAACTGGATGATGAGAAACGTTTGAAGGAGATCCTGTCCATGAATAAATCACGGATGCAGGCACGTTTCCTGTCTTCAGGACACTCTGCGTCTGCGCTGCGGGCGATGTCTTATCGTTCTCCAATCTCCAGATTCAAGGATATGACAAGCGGTATTGAGTACTACCAGAATGTCAGCCGAATGGAAGAACATTTTGAAAAAGAGAAAGAAGAACTGATAACGATACTGCAGTCTTTGGTAAAAACCCTATTCTGCAGAGGAAATATGATGGTAAGTTACACAGCATCTAGAGAAGGTCTTGCCGGACTGGAGAATGAACTCGAGAAGCTGAACATGGCATTGTTTGATGAGCAGGAAGCAAAGCCGGCATGCGTGATCCGGTGCGAGCAGAAAAATGAAGGCTTCAAGACCTCATCTAAAGTACAGTTTGCCGCAAAAGCCGGAAACTTTATCGATGCGGGCGAATCCTATACCGGAGCGCTTCAGATTCTGAAGGTGATTATGAGCTATGAATATCTCTGGGTTAACATCCGCGTGAAGGGCGGAGCTTACGGATGCATGAGTAATTTCAACCGGATTGGTGAGGGATATTTTGTGTCTTATCGTGATCCGAACCTGAAAAAGACGCTGGAAGTCTATGACGGTGTTCCGGAGTATCTGGAGAATTTCACCGTAAGTGAGCGTGACATGACCAAATATATCATCGGGACCATCAGCAATATTGATCAGCCGATGACACCGGCAGCAAAAGGAGATCGCTCCATGAATCTGTATATGAATCATGTGAGTGAAGAGATGATTCGTACAGAACGGCAGCAGATCCTTGAGGCTACGCAGGAGGATATTCGCGCTCTGGCTCCTGTGGCGAAGGCAGTACTTGCCGGAAATCAGATCTGTGTGATCGGAAATGAAGCGAAGATCGAAGAAGAAAAAGATGTCTTTATGGAAGTAAAGGATTTATTCTAGAAAGAAAGGCTGCAATGGGCAGCGAGTAGAAGGAGGATACATGAGAGCAGATTATAAATCGGGATTTGTGACACTCATCGGAAGACCGAACGTGGGAAAATCAACGTTGATGAATTATCTGATCGGGCAGAAGATTGCGATCACATCCAACAAACCGCAGACGACAAGAAACCGGATCCAGACGGTTCTGACAACGGAGAAAGGGCAGATCGTTTTTGTGGATACGCCCGGAATTCATAAAGCCAAGAATAAGCTTGGTGAATATATGGTAAATGTTGCGGAACGTACCCTGAATGAAGTGGATGTGGTGCTCTGGCTGGTCGAGCCCACGACCTTTATCGGAGCCGGCGAGCAGCATATCGTACAGCAGCTGAAAAAGGTGAATACACCGGTCGTTCTGGTGATCAATAAAGTGGATTCTGTGAAAAAAGAAGATGTGCTTCCGTGTATTGCGAAATACAGTGAGATCTTTGATTTTGCGGATATCGTTCCGGTTTCCGCAAGGACAGGAGATAATACCGAAGAACTGCTGAAGGTAATTATGAAATATCTTCCGTATGGCCCGCAGTTTTACGATGAGGATACCGTCACGGATCAGCCGGAGCGGCAGATTGTTGCAGAGATCATCCGGGAGAAGGCATTGCACTGTCTGAACGAAGAGATCCCGCACGGGATTGCAGTTTCGATCGAGAAAATGAAGGCGCGCAAGAAAGTGATGGATATTGAGGCTACGATCATCTGTGAGCGGGACTCCCACAAGGGAATCATTATCGGAAAACAGGGAGCCATGCTTAAGAAAATTGGCAGCACTGCGCGATTTGAGATTGAGAAAATGCTGGACATGAAGGTAAATCTTCAATTGTGGGTCAAAGTGAAGAAGGATTGGCGGGATAGTGATTTTCTGATTAAGAACTTTGGCTACCGGGAAGATGAAGAATAATCGACTTTAAATGAAACGAAAGAGAACAAGGCAGACCTGAAAATATGCAGGAAGCAGGAGGCAGGAAAGATGAGTCAGATCGTCACTTTGACGGGGATGGTACTTTCGGCATCGCCGGTCGGGGAATACGACAGACGGGTCGTGATCCTGACAAAGGAGAGAGGAAAAATATCTGCATTTGCCAAGGGGGCCAGACGTCCGCAGAGCCATTTGGCGGGGGTCACGGCTCCCTGTTCTTTTGGTGTCTTTTCGATGTTCGAAGGGCGGACTTCGTATACGATCCAGTCTGCGGATATTTCCAACTATTTCGCGGAGCTGAGGACGGATGTGGAAGCGGCATATTATGCGTTTTATTTTCTGGAATTTGCAGACTATTATACCAGAGAATCGAATGACGAACGAGAAATGCTGAAGCTGCTTTACCAAAGCATGCGGGCACTTACAAAGAGACTGATTCCGCTGCGTCTGGTCCGGTATATCTTTGAACTGAAAGCGGTGAGCATCAACGGAGAAGGACCGCAGGTATTCCAGTGTGTATCCTGTGGAAGTACAGAGAAAAGCCTGTTATTCAGTGCAAAAAAAGGTGGCATTGTCTGCAGTGCATGCAGCCGGAGCGTGTATGACATAATAAAACTGAACAGTTCGACACTTTATGCCATGCAGTACGTAGAGACATCTTCGATTGAAAAACTGTTTGCGTTTACTTTGAGTGATGAGGTTTTGGACGAGTTCGGAAAAGTAATGGAGCGGTATCTGGATGTATATGTGGAGAAGCGTTTTAAATCACTGGAGATTCTGGAACAGATTGCGGGAATCTAAACGAATTTGTCAAGGGTTTTGGCTGTAAAAAAAGTTGCCAGATATTATAAAGTATATCCCATAAGTCATTGGACAACCTAATAATGAGCAGCGTTTATGGACGCTGTGAAACAGAAGAACAGGTGAGGTGACCGGGATGAAAGAGTGCTTTTGGGAAAAATTTACGCAGACGGGGCGGGTGGAAGATTATCTCAGTTATAAAGGTATGGAAATCTGTCAGGATGTTATTGAAAAACATAAAGAAAATCGGGATGAGACCAGAGAAAAAACTCCGGACATGGAACGGATACAGGGGTAAAATGACTGAATTTTCTTAAAATAATAGCTAATTATGTATTTTTTTGGACGCAATATGTTAAAAAAATGGCAGGAATGCTTGCAAAATATGGATTCTCTCTGTATAATAGGATAATCACACAAAGATAAGTGTATTTTTGGTAGAAACAATTGTCTTTGTAAAAAAGAAGAGAATGCGAGGATTGGTATTATGGTAGAAAAGACAATGGACAAAATTGTAGCTTTAGCAAAGTCAAGAGGTTTTGTGTATCCTGGGTCTGAAATCTACGGTGGGCTTGCCAACACATGGGATTATGGTAACCTCGGGGTGGAATTAAAGAATAATGTTAAGAAAGCATGGTGGAAAAAGTTTGTACAGGAGAATCCATACAACGTTGGTGTAGACTGTGCAATTCTGATGAACCCGCAGACATGGGTGGCATCCGGACATCTGGGCGGATTCAGTGACCCGCTGATGGATTGTAAAGAATGTCATGAACGTTTCCGTGCAGATAAATTGATTGAAGATTACGCCAAGGAAAATGGAATTGATCTTCCGGATAGTATTGACGGATGGTCACATGAACAGATGGAAACATTTGTGAGAGAACATGAGATCCCGTGTCCGACTTGCGGAAAGCATAATTTCACAGAGATCCGCGAATTCAACCTGATGTTTAAGACATTCCAGGGTGTAACAGAAGATGCAAAGAACGTTGTTTATCTGCGCCCGGAAACGGCTCAGGGTATCTTTGTAAACTTCAAGAATGTACAGCGTACTTCAAGAAAGAAACTTCCGTTTGGTATCTGCCAGATCGGTAAATCGTTCCGTAACGAGATCACACCGGGTAACTTCACATTCCGTACCCGTGAGTTCGAGCAGATGGAGCTTGAGTTCTTCTGCAAACCGGATACCGATCTTGAGTGGTTCGCATACTGGAAGAAATATTGTCTGGACTGGCTCTATACACTTGGCTTAAAAGAAGACGAAGTCCGTTACAGAGATCATGACAAAGAAGAGCTTTCTTTCTACAGCAAAGCTACTACAGACGTAGAATTCCTCTTCCCGTTCGGATGGGGTGAGCTGTGGGGAATCGCAGACAGAACCGATTATGACCTGACTCAGCATCAGAATGTATCCGGACAGGATATGACCTATTTTGATGATGAGACAAATGAAAAATACATTCCATACGTTATTGAGCCGTCACTCGGTGCAGACCGTATGGTACTTGCTTTCCTTTGCGGCGCGTATGATGAAGAAGATCTGGAAGACGGTACAAAACGTACAGTTCTTCATTTCCATCCGGCTCTTGCTCCGGTTAAGATCGGTGTACTTCCGCTTTCAAAGAAATTGAATGAAGGCGCGGAAAAGGTTTACACAGAGCTGAGCAAATACTACAACTGTGAATTTGATGACAGAGGAAATATCGGAAAGAGATACCGTCGTCAGGATGAAATCGGAACACCGTTCTGTGTTACTTATGATTTTGAGTCAGAAGAAGATGGAGCAGTTACGGTTCGTGACCGCGATACTATGCAGCAGGAAAGAGTAAAGATCGAAGATCTGAAAGCTTATTTTGAAAAGAAATTTGAATGGTAATATAGGAATGGAAAGAGTCTGGGATACCGGGCTCTTTCATTTTGCGTAAATAAGTATTTGGTGAGGTTGTTTTATGGTATAGATATACTCTATAAATGACAAGATTTATCAGAATTTTAAATTTGTATGTGCGGATCGGGAAATTTATAATGAAAGATAGGATGAAATGCGGAGAAATCCGCAGGCATCTGGGAAAAATCTCATGATTTATTTATGGAGGAAAAGAAAATGGAAATTATCAAAGAATTACCAGAGGTTTTTGAAGAGTTTGCGGAGCAGCGCAAAAAGTCATTTTTGGCAATGAAGGAGATAAAAGATCAGAATATTCCGGTTGTAGGTTCCTATTGTACCTATTTCCCGCAGGAGATCGCCATGGCGATGGGCGCGGTTACGGTCGGACTTTGCTCGATGACAGATGAGACGATCCCGATCGCAGAACGGGATCTGCCGAGAAACTTATGCCCGCTTATCAAAGCAAGTTACGGTTTTGCTGTAAGCGATAAATGTCCGTTCTTCTATTTCTCTGATGTGGTTGTAGGGGAAACGACCTGTGACGGTAAGAAAAAAATGTATGAATATATGTCTGAATTTAAAGAAATGTTCATCATGGAGCTTCCAAATACGCAGAAAGAAGAGAGCCTGAAGCTTTGGAAGAAAGAAATCATCCGGTTTAAGGAGTATCTGGAAGAAAAGTTTGAAGTGGAGATCACGGAGGAGCAGATCCGAGAGGCCATCCGTATTCAGAATGAGGGAAGAAGAGCGCTCAAGAGACTGTATGAGGTGATGAAAAATGATCCGACTCCGATCAGCGGAGAAAATCTGTTCAATGTTCTCTATGGAAGTACATTCAAATTTGACAGAAAGAAGCTTCCGGAGGAGGTCAATGCGCTGACGGACAAGATCTTGAAAGAGTATGCAGAGGGCAAGATGGAGCCGAAGAAGAAGAGAATTCTGGTTACGGGATGTCCGATCGGCGGTGCAACGGTCAAAGTCGTAAAATCAATTGAGAGTAACGGCGGTGTGGTTGTTGCATTTGAAAACTGCTCCGGAGCGAAGTCTATTGACAAGCTGGTAGATGAAGACAATCCGGATGTATACGATGCGCTGGCAAGAAGGTATCTGAATATCGGCTGTTCTGTTATGACTCCGAACCCGAATCGTCTGGAGCTTCTGGGAAGACTGATCGATGAGTACAAGGTGGACGGTGTTGTGGAGATGGTTCTCCAGGCATGCCATACTTATAGCGTGGAAACAAGAAAGATCATGAAATTTGTAAATGAAGAAAAGGGTATTCCGTATATTTCCGTGGAGACGGACTATTCCCAGTCTGATCTCGGACAGCTGAATACAAGAATTGCGGCATTTATCGAGATGCTGTAATAAATAAAATAATTATTTAACGCTTGACTTTGCAGGGAGCCGTTTATATACTAGGATTTAACTTGCGAAAAGGTCTTGTGTGAAAAAAAGGAAAAGCAGACAGAAGACTTTGAAGTGAAAGTTTTTTGCCTGCTTTTTGCAGAAAAGAACAGGAGGAGAAGACCATGAATATGATTACAGATGTCATGAACTACATTCGTGAATATGACAAGGAGGTAGGCGAAGCACTCGGGTTGGAGCTGGGACGGCAGAGAAGGAATCTGGAGCTGATCGCATCTGAGAATATCGTAAGCCCGGCTGTTATGTTGGCGATGGGAACGGTACCTACCAATAAATACGCGGAAGGATATCCGGGAAAACGCTATTATGGCGGCTGTGAAGATGTGGATATTCTTGAAAATCTTGCAATCGAGCGTGCAAAAAAGCTTTTCGGCTGTGATCATGTCTGCGTACAGCCACATTCGGGGGCAAGCGCCAATATGGCTGTTTATCAGGCATTTCTCAAGCCAGGAGATACGGTTATGGGGCTGAATCTGGCGCATGGAGGCCATTTGACTCATGGCTCACCGGTCAATATGTCCGGCCTTTTGTATCATTTCGTACCGTATAATGTCAACGACGAGGGATTCCTCGATTATGATGAAATCCGTAGAATTGCCAAAGAGTGTAAGCCGAAAATGATCGTTGCAGGAGCTTCTGCTTATCCGAGAGAGATCCGGTTTGACATCTTTGCTGACATTGCAAAAGAGGTAGGCGCCTATTTATTTGTCGATATGGCACATATTGCAGGGCTTGTTGCAGCAGGACTTCATCAGAGTCCGGTTCCGTATGCGGATGTTGTGACGACGACCACACATAAGACGCTCCGCGGACCGAGAGGCGGAATAATCATGTGCAAAGAAGAATATGCAAAAGCGATTGATAAAGCTATTTTCCCGGGGACACAGGGCGGACCTTTGATGCATATCATTGCAGCGAAGGCTGTCTGCTTCGGAGAGGCATTGAAACCGGAGTTCAAGGAATATCAGCAGCAGGTTGTGAAGAATGCAAAGGTGCTGGCTGAAGGAATGCTGGAAGAAGGCTTCAACCTCGTGAGCGGCGGAACCGATAATCATCTGATGCTGGTCGACCTGCAGAACATGGGTGTGACTGGTAAGGAAATGCAGAAACGTCTGGATGAAGTATATATCACTGTGAATAAGAATGCAGTGCCGAATGATCCGGCAAGTCCGTTTGTCACAAGCGGAATCCGTATCGGAACACCGGCGGTTACAACTCGCGGCCTGAAGGAAGAGGACATGCGTGTGATTGCAAAACTGATTAAGAAGACGGTTACGGATTTTGACAGTAAATTTGATGAAATCCGCAGGGAAGTGACGAAAATCTGTGACAAATATCCACTGTACGAATAGATGGATGTCATGCAGCAGTGCATCGTAGTGGTGCACTGTTGTGATAAAAATCTCTTTTTTATTTCGGCAATGTGTGTTAGAATAGAGGGAACTGTTGAAAAACATCATTGGAAGGAAATAAATAATGTTATACGAAGAAGCAAGGGTATATTTGGATCATGTATCGAAATACGGAAGTGTACTTGGCTTAGATAGTATAAAGAGCTTACTTGGCGAGCTTGGAAATCCGCAAAACGATTTGAAATTTATACATATAGCAGGTACCAATGGGAAGGGGTCTGTTCTCGCCTGCCTTTCCTGTATTTTGCAGGAGGCAGGGCTTTGTGTGGGAAGATATGTGTCACCGACGGTCATGGACTATATGGAACGATTTCAGATCAATGGTCAATGGATGGCGGAAGACGAGCTCGCTCTTTTTGTGTCTGAAGTAAAGCAGGCGGCAGAAAAGGTGGAAGAAAAAACAGGCCTCACAGCTACTGTATTTGAGATTGAGACGGCCATCGCATTTCTGTATTTTCGAAAACATGCTTGTGACTATGTTGTTCTGGAGACCGGAATGGGAGGACTCCTGGACGCAACGAATATTGTGGAGACGACGAAGGTCTGTGTATTTACCTCGATCAGTATGGATCATGTGGGAATTCTGGGAAATACGCTGGAGGAGATTGCGGAAACGAAAGCCGGAATCATAAAACCGGGGGCTGTGGTAGTAACGGCCGGACAAAGGGAAGAAGTTCTTGCGGTTCTCAAAAAGAAATCGGAAGAATGCGGATGCAGGATGTACAAAGCCTTGCCGGAAAAGGCGGTCATACTGGAAGAGGACATTCTGGGACAGAGATTTTCCTACGGAAAGTATGAGAATCTGAGATTGAATCTGGCAGGAAGATATCAGATTGACAATGCTGTAACTGTGCTGGAAACGATAGAAGCATTGAAGGATACCGGGCTGGGGATCAGTGACCAGGCTGTCCGGAAGGGACTGGATCAAGTGTGCTGGCCGGGGCGATTCCAGGCTCTTGATGAGGAACCGCTTGTGATCGTCGACGGAGCACATAATCGGGATGCCGCAGAAAGACTTGCCGAGAATATCAGGTGTTATCTGGCGGGCAGAAGGATTACAGCGGTTATGGGTGTATTTAAGGATAAAGAGGCAAAAGTGATGACTGGGATCATGGCACCTTATCTGGAAAAGGCGTATACGGTGGATCTGCCGAACCGGGAACGAACGCTTGACAAGGAGAAGCTGGCTCAGTACCTGAAAGAAGAGGGGGTTCCGGCTGAGGTGGCTGGAAGTATCCGAGAAGCATTGGCGTTTGCCAGGCAAAATGCAGGGAAAGACGGAGTGGTGCTGGTATTTGGTTCTCTCTCTTATCTGGGAGAGGTAATCCGCATATGTGCGGAAGGAAAGGAAGAAAAGTCATGGTAGATCGCAAGAAAGTGGAACAGGCAGTCAGGCTCCTGTTGGAAGGAATCGGAGAAGATCCGACAAGAGAAGGGTTGGTGGAGACGCCGGATCGTATCGCCAGAATGTACGAAGAAATTTGCGGCGGAATGGATGAGGATGCAGGAGAGCACCTGAAGAAGACATTTACCGTTAGAAATAATGAGATGGTGGTAGAAAAGGATATTACATTTTACTCCATGTGTGAACATCACATGCTTCCGTTTTATGGGAAGGTTCATATTGCATATATTCCGGACGGAAAAGTGGTGGGCTTAAGCAAGCTCGCCAGAACTGTGGAGGTATATGCCAGAAGGCTTCAGCTTCAGGAACAGATGACGGCTCAGATTGCGGATGCACTGATGGAGCATCTGAACCCGAAAGGAGTTATGGTGATGGCAGAAGCGGAACACATGTGCATGACTATGCGCGGTGTGAAAAAGCCTGGAAGTAAGACGGTCAGCGTTGTGACGAGGGGAGCATTTGCAGAGGAAGAAAGACTGCAGAATATGTTCTTTCAGATGATCAGAGAGTAAAGCAGAATGTGCGCGGAGTAATTGATAACAATGGAACAGAGCAGGAAACAGGAAGAAATAATAAAAATGGAGCGGGTGCATCGGATCTGTACGCATCCGCTCTATGTCGAGTGTATGGAAAAGAACAGGCAGGAAGAAATGAATCGGATTTTCTGCGGACATGATATGCAGCATTTTCTGGATGTGGCCAGGTTAGCATATATATTTTCCATGGAAAGAGGATACGGGATTTCAAAGGAATCGATTTATGCTGCTGCTGTACTGCATGATATTGGAAAATGGATGCAGTATGCGCAGAAAATTCCGCATGAGCAGGCAAGCGCGCAGATTGCGGAGCAGATCCTCGAGGATATAGGATTCGAAGAAGACGAGAAAAAGGGCATTTTGCTTGCAATTCTGAGTCACAGAGAGCATTCGAAAGAAAATGGGAGAGGGAACAAGTTGGCAGAAGTATTGTATGATGCAGATAAAACTTCCCGGAATTGTTTTGCGTGCACGGCAAAAGAAGCGTGTGACTGGGGAGAAGAGAAGAAGAATCTTCGGATCATCTGGTGATTTGTGCAAATAAGATTTATGGAAGGAAGATGGAGAAAATGAAAATCGGGAATAGAGAATTTGATGTGAAAAATCACACATATATTATGGGAATTCTAAACGTGACACCGGATTCTTTTTCTGATGGTGGAAAATGGAACAATTATGATGCGGCTATGCGCCACACAGAGGAACTCTTGAAAGGTGGATGCGATATTCTGGATATAGGGGGAGAGTCCACCCGCCCCGGACATCAGCAGATTACTGAGGAAGAGGAAATAGAAAGAGTTACACCTCTTATCGAGGCGGTAAAGAAGAATTTTGATGTGCCGGTGTCAATCGATACCTACAAAAGCAGGGTGGCGGGGGCGGCACTTCAGGCCGGCGCGGATATGGTAAATGATATCTGGGGCTTTTTATATGATGAGGAGATGGCACCTCTGGTGAAAAAATATGATGTCGCCTGCTGTCTGATGCATAACCGCAGTGAGGCGATCTATGAAAATCTGATTGAAGATATGTGTTGTGATCTGCAGAAATGTATCCGTGCGGCAAAAGAGGCAGGCATAGCGGATGACAAGATTATGCTGGATCCGGGGGTAGGATTCGGAAAGACGTATGAAATGAATCTGGATGTTATGAAACATCTGGATCGTTTCAATGAACTGGGCTATCCGATGCTGCTTGGTACGTCCAGAAAATCGATGATCGGGCTTACTTTGGATCTCCCGGTGACAGAACGGGAAGAGGGAACCCTTGTGACGACTGTGATGGCAGTGCAGTGCGGATATGGATTTGTTCGTGTGCATGATGCCGAGAAAAACCGCAGGGCGATCCGGATGACGGAAGCAATTTTGAAGCGACCATAGAACAAACGAGACGAAGGGAGCAGGAAAGAAGAAATACAGGAAAGAGTAGGTGAGAAATGAAAATGGACAAGATTAAGATAAAAGACCTGGAAGTATTTGCCAATCATGGTGTATTTCCTGAAGAAACAGTATTGGGACAGAAATTCCTGGTAAGCTGTGCGATTCATTTAAATACACGAAAAGCAGGAATAACGGACTTGCTTGATGAATCTGTTAATTACGGAACCATTTGTCATTTGATTAAGGATGAGATGGAAAAGAATACATTTAAACTGATCGAATCGGTGGCAGAGCATCTGGCGGAGACTGTCCTTGAATCGGATCCCCGTATACGGCAGGTGGATCTGGAGATTAAGAAGCCCTGGGCTCCGATCGCCCTTCCTCTTGATACGGCATCTGTGGAGATAAGCAGAAAGTGGCATGAGGTATATGTGGCTGTTGGATCCAACATGGGGGATAAGAAACGCTATATCGAATCAGCACTGGATGGACTTGCACATACAAAGGGGTGTCGGCTTCTGAAAGTATCCAAATTGATTGCGACAGAGCCTTATGGAAGAGTAGAGCAGGATGAATTCCTGAATGGTGCGGTGAAGCTGGAGACTCTTTTGACACCGCATGAATTGATGGACAGGCTTCATGAGCTGGAAAAAGAGGCGGGAAGAGAGCGAACGATCCATTGGGGACCCAGAACGCTTGATTTGGATATTCTTCTCTACGACCATGAAATTATTGAGGATGATGACCTTTGTGTGCCGCATGCGGATATGCAGAACCGTACATTCGTGCTGGAACCTATGGTGGAAATCGCACCCCACAAACGTCATCCGGTTTCCGGGAAAACGATGCAGGAAATGCTTTCGGAATTGCTTGCCGATTTGACTTGATTTCTCGCCCGAAGATGCTTATACTGTAAAAGAATAGTCGGACAACCGGCTGATTTCAGAAAGAGAGGTATGGAATAAAATGGAAGAAAAGAATCTGTGGAATTCTTATGGCGAGGAGCAGCTGAAAGAGCTTCATGAGATTAACGAAAAATACAAGGACTGCCTTGATAAAGGAAAGACAGAGCGTGAATGCATCGCTCTGGCGGTAGAGATGGCAAAAGAAGCCGGATACCGCGATGTCAAAGAAGTGATGGCTGAAGGCACACCGCTCAAATCCGGGGATAAGGTTTACGCAGTATGTATGGAAAAGATGATCGCTATGTTCCGTATCGGAGAAGAGCCGATCTCGAACGGTATGAATATTCTGGGGGCCCATATCGATTCACCGCGTATCGACGTAAAGCAGAATCCACTTTATGAGAGTGAAGGACTGGCTTATCTGGATACACATTATTATGGCGGAATTAAGAAATATCAGTGGGTGACAGGACCGATGGCACTTCACGGTGTAGTGGCAAAGACTGACGGTTCTGTTGTAAATATCAGTATCGGTGAGAAAGAGAGCGATCCGGTATTCGTAATCACCGATCTGCTTGTGCATCTTTCCGCACAGCAGATGGAGAAAAAGGCTAATGCAGTGATCGAAGGTGAGAAGCTCGATCTTCTAATCGGAAATCGTCCGATCGAGCAGGCTGAGGATCTGGAAAAAGAAGAAAAAGATACCATCAAAGCGAACGTACTTAAGATTCTGGAAGAGACCTATGGAATTTCAGAAAAAGATTTCGCGTCTGCAGAACTGGAAATCGTTCCGGCAGGAAAAGCAAGAGATCTCGGATTTGACCGCAGCATGATCCTTGCATACGGACAGGATGACAGAGTCTGCGCATTTACCTCCCTGTTTGCAATGCTGGATGTGGAGTCAGCTTCCCGTACAGGATGCTGCCTGCTGGTAGATAAAGAAGAAATCGGAAGTGTTGGCGCAACTGGTATGCATTCCCGTTTCTTCGAAAATGTTGTTGCAGAACTGATCGCTCTGACAGAAGGAGAATCCGAACTGAAGGTACGCCGTGCACTGGCAAATTCCAGAATGCTTTCTTCTGATGTAAGCGCAGCTTATGATCCGATGTTTGCAGACGCATTCGAAAAACGCAGTTCCGCATTCTTCACCAAAGGACTTGCATTCAACAAATTTACCGGAAGCCGCGGAAAGAACGGTTCCAACGACGCAAACGCAGAATACCTTGCAAAGATTCGCAAAGTTATGGACGATGCAGAAGTTACATATCAGTTTGCTGAACTCGGTAAAGTTGATGTGGGCGGCGGCGGAACCATCGCTTACATCATGGCACAGTACGGAATGGAAGTCATCGACAGCGGTGTTGCCGTACTTTCCATGCACGCACCATATGAAGTCAGTAGCAAGGCTGATGTGTACGAGGCAGTAAAAGGCTATAGAGCTTTCCTGAAAAATATGTAGGGACGTTTCTTTTGCCACGGATGCTGGGGTCAAAAGCCCTGGCATCGAACGTCCTTTTTTTGCTTTTTGTTGCTATTTATAAGTTTCTACCGTAGTTTTCGGTATATTTGGTGTCGATTGTAACTATACC
>NZ_JBQHTK010000044.1:0-19071 GCF_052065755.1 Bariatricus sp. HCP28S3_D3
ATAACACGTTGAAAACTTATTGATCAGCTGAAGCGGAAACGCGTTCAGTTACATCCGGAAAGACTGATCAGCTCTTAGCGGAATGCGTGGTCAGATGAGCCGGAATTTGCAATAATGGATTTATATAACAAAATCGGAGAATAAAACCTATGGAATTTAGACTGGGAACAATGAATGATTTATAGAATATATGCAGCTTGGTAGCGGCGGCAATCGAAACGATGGAAGAACAGGGAATTCACCAATGGGATAAGGTGTATCCGACAAGGGAGGATTTTGCCAATGATATTGCCAACGGTACTCTATACACAGTAACGGAGGAGAGTCGACTGATTGCAATTTATACGATAAGCACAGAATATGATCCGGAGTATTTAAATGCAGAGTGGGAGTGTAATGGGGAAACGGCCTGCATCATACATTGCCTGTGTGTTTCACCGGAAGTTCAGAACAGAGGAATAGGAAAAATCGTATTAAATCATATAGAAAATCAACTTCAGAATATAGGGTTTGAATCTGTGCGTCTGGATGTGTTTTCGGAGAATCCGTATGCAATCAGCCTGTATAAAAAAAGCGGATACAAAAGGTGTGGATATGCAAATTGGCGAAAAGGGCGATTCTGGCTGATGGAGAAGAAGTTGTAGGAAATAGAAAACTTCTGGTTTTTAGAACTCGAGAGATCGGAATTTGCGGAGAATAATAATCACAGAATGAGAGGCAAAAAATATGGAATTAAAATTTTGTTCAAAAATTCTTCAAAATGAGAATATGGATGCCGCCTATGTAGAGGTTCCTTACGATATCAAAGAGCTTTTTGGAAAAGGACGTTTGTTGGTAAATGCTACATTTGACGGTATTCCGTATCGTGGGCAAGTGGTAAAAATGGGAACTCCGTGTTACATCATCGGCGTTACAAAACAGATACGCAAGCAGATTGGTAAGAGCTTTGGTGATATGGTTGAAGTGGTTCTTCATGAAAGAGACAGTGAGAAAAGCCCAATGTGGCAATGTCCCAAATGTGGCAGAGAGTTTAAGAAAAAAGACCAAAGTCATTACTGCGGTGAAAAGCCAAAGACAATTGATGAATATATCCTGAGCCAGGATGAGGACAAACAGGAAGATCTGAGCTATATCCGTCAAATTCTTCGCAGTGCATTACCGGAAGCGGAAGAACGCATTTCATGGAGTATGCCGACCTACTGGAAAGGTCATAACATTGTTCATTTTGTTGCTTCGAAGAAACACATCGGATTGTATCCGGGCCCTGCAGCAGTCGAAGAATTTGCTGAAGCATTGAAAGGGTATAAGACGGATAAAGGAACGATTCGTATTCCGTACGGCAAGGTCGATGCAGAGTTGATAAAAAGAATTGTCTTGTGGTGCTACGAAACCGGAAACCATGAATGAGGAGGAATATCATGAAGCAGATAGAAGAGATCATACGAAATACAACCGAAGAAGAACAGGAAAAGGTGGACTGGACCAAGGCCTGGAGTACAAAGTATCCTGTGCTTGCCACTTATCAGAAAGAAGTGGATATTCCGAAGTATGCTGCTGAGATCCGTCGCATGTTCACGGAACTGCAGGAAGATTACAATTATTCAGAACAAGATGCCATGCTGGTTCTGAAGGATATCCTGGCTCATGAGTACATGGATAACCGACCGAAGAAAAACAAAAAACACAAGTAATGGAGAAAAAGAATCATGGAGAATGAAAAGGTATTTGCCATGTCCTTTTCCAAGGTATATGGCCTTCTGATAGCAAAAGCGGAGCGTAAAGGACGTACCAGAGCAGAAGTTGAAGAAGCCACCTCCTGGCTTACCGGGTACACCGCGCAGCAGATTGATGAGCTCATGGATAGTGAGATTTCCTATGGCGATTTCTTCCGACAGGCTCCGGCAATGAATCCGAACCGGGAGAAGATTACCGACGTTGTATGTGGCGTTCGAGTCGAAAATGTTGAGAATCCGCTGATGCGTGATATTCGGTATCTCGATAAGCTGGTGGATGAACTTGCCAGAGGCAAGACAATGGAGAAAATATTGAGGGAATAGAATGCGTTAATCCGATGGGATATACAATGGAGGAACTGAAAGAACTTCATTAATGGTACTAGGGAGTGATGTAAATGGAGTATGGCTCACAAAGTCAGTACCGGTACAGTATTTGAAGAAACTTAAATAAACAGAAGAAAAAGGTTAGTCTTTCTTCCCGCTACAAATCATTTTGGAGGTAAACGGCATGGACAGATTTATTCCACTCAACAAGAAATCGAAGAAAGCCCAGAAAGAGTACTATGCAAAGAAGCGAAATACTTGGGGAGAACTTAATCCTATGACGCGCACGATGCCAAATGGTAAAGGCTATAACCGTAAAAAATTGAAACAAGAAGATCGAAAGAACGGCAGTTTTTCTCAAGATAATAGAGAGACTGCCGTTTTTGGTTGTGAGGATTTTTGTACTTCCATTTGTAGTAGAATGATAGTATCAAAACAAAATCAGATAGATTAAAAACAGATTGGAAGGATAATTAATATGAGCAGAGGAATCGGTGGATATATGAACCTTATAGCTGCGGATGATACCATGCTCATTTACAGTTATTGTTGTTATAACGTAAATAATGATGACTGGCGAGAAATGCAAAAAATGGAAGATGGCGAAATATTCATCGATAGAGCTGCGTTGGTTGAACCAGAAATTCATCGGAAAATGAAAAGGATGCCTAGTGGAAGGAAGAAACTGATTGAGAAGAGAGTGCCAAGAGATTATTCTTTTTCAGACATGTTGGGAGCCGGACAAATCACTATTAAAAATGCAAGTGGAACCTGGATGAAGAGTCCAGATGGCATTGATCTGATGGCATGCAAGATGCTTTATAAATTCTTTAGAGAATATCAGGAAACAGGTGTTATTCAGGAACATATAGAATATTTTTGTTAAGTGATGGATTGGAGAAAGAAAAAGATGAGTTCAAAATGAAGCATAAACATAGAAGTATAGACGTTAATATTCTTTATTTCTATACAGTGTAGGACTGTGGTGATATAATAAAGTTGTCTTTTAGATAAGCTGGCAGTCATGATTGGCAGTCGGTTTTCTCTATATATTGAGTAATAAGAATATGTGAGAGATTTTTTTCACATTATTAAATAAAGAGTATGGGGAGGGATTTCGATGATTAGCGCAGAACTGAATCATAATCCGTATTTACTTAGTACAGCGGTAAAGTTTAATGGACAGGATCCCAAAATTAATAGTCAAATTGAAAAATATGAAAAGTTACCTTTAAAAGATTGGGTTCATCTTGTGCCGGAAATCTTTTACAACGAGATGAATGGCTATGATTTCAACTTATATTTTATTGGTACTAAGCCAGACTATGAAGATGTCAAGAGGGCCTTTGCGGCAAGAGGGATTAGTGAAGAAAATGTTAGGATATCTCATAAGAATGAGATTGAAGATGCTGATACTAAGAGTAAAGAAGTTGATGCATTAGTTTCATGGTTAAAGAATACGCCGAACCGCAAGTTTGATTTTGAAGATTTTTGGCAAAAAACATCAGAAATTTTTGAAGGATCATATCCATATGTCATGATTAGAGGTTCTGTTCCATCAGATACTGGATTACTAATGTCTTTTGAGAGAGTAGAAAATGCAATAGAACTTAAAAATACAGATTTAACAAGTACGCCAATTGTATTTTATATCGATGAAGAAACCAAACCGGAATTTCGCAGAGATTTAGACATTATTCTGAAGAGGAAGGATGTTAGAAAAGAACAACTATTCTTTATGATTAGTCCGATGATGGATCGGGCTCAGGTTACAAGAGTTATCTGTGATTTGGGAGTAGAAAAACCGCAGGTGATTAATAACTATAAAGATGATTCAGTAATGATGTTTATTAGAAACTACCCTATTACGGAATTTATCAGAAGTGCTATTCAAATATTTAGAGATGAAATTGAAAAAATATCAGATGTTTTAGCAATTGAAAACAAAGAGAGTGAAATTACTAACGCTGAAATCCATAAAGAAATCGATGCATTGGAATCTTCTTTGAATTCTCTCAAGGAAGCCGATGAATACTTTGTGCAGCGAGATAATTTTGAAGTTCCATATTCCTTTATGGAAATTACGCAGATACTTATTGAACAGATTTCAAAGTGGAAAAACAGAAAAACAAAAATCACTGGAGATAGTGAAATTGAAACAGCCGCTCATGATTATATCTACTTAGTTCAGAATGGAATCGACCGTTTCCTTTCATCGGTTGAGACAACGTATAAGGAAACAGCAGAAAAGATTGACAGAGAATTTTCTGAAGTATATGCAACTCCGGGAATAGATAAGGAATATTCTCCAACTAATAATATTCTTCCGAAACTTCCGGCAATGACCATCCCTGAAATCAATGCGAAATTACTGGACTTAATAACATATGAAGAATCAAAAAATGATTTCTTTGGTTTCTTTAAAAAACCGAATGATACGAGTGAACCTGTTATGGTTGCTACTTGTTATTTAGAACAGTGGAGAAGTACCGTTCAAAATATTATTAAGCCTGTATTAGATCAACACATTAATCAGTGTATTCAGAATCTGTCAGAGTATTATGATTTTATGGCTGAGTCCTATCACCAGCATTTATCGCAGTTGATTGACGAGAAGACAAAAGATAAGGAAATAGTATCGGCTCAATTATCTGATGAGGAAAGAAAACTTCAGGAAGATAATGACTGGTTATCTCAATTTAGAGAACAGCTGCAGACGATAGAGAGGGATTAGTTATGGAGACTGGAATAATTAGTATGCCTATAAATGAAATAGATTTGAAAGACATGCCATTGTCTACCAGATTAAGTGTAATTGATGATGGTATTAGAAAAAAATATCTTGCTCGTTTATCAGAAATGCAGATAGCACCGATTAAGAATCTTCAGCCTTTAGAGGATGATTTAATTAGTAATATTAGACTGTATCATGTGAAGGAAATGGTTTACCAGAAAGGTGAATCAGTAACGGATAAGTTCACAACCGTATTTAATACGTTGGCAACATATAACGCATCTGTATTTATTCTTATTGATTCTGATGGAAAGACTGCAAATTACTATTTAGGTGTTCGAAATAATGAGCCTGATGAATCAGCAAAAAAAAGATCAACCGTAACATTAGGCGATACATTAAAACAGACATTAATTGGTCATTTTCCTGGTGTTAAGATTGAAAACGAGGACAGAAAGAAAATCGCGGAACTGTCTAAGAAAATTTCCAGCGCAAAAAACGTAGCCGCTGTTAGTGTTGTCGGAAATATTAAATCAGATAAGAATATGGCCAATGAGCAGTTCGTTCAGGGACTTGAAAAGCTGTCTTTGGCCATGAGTGGTCGAGCATATACAGGATTGATTATTGCAGATAATCAAATGCCTCAGAATATTCAGGGATTAAGGGCATTTTATCAAGACCTATATAGTAAGCTTTCTCCATATCAAAAGGTTCAGATTTCAGACAATATTTCTACATCCACCTCAAGAGCGAAGTCATTATTTGAAGTAGATACAAAAAAGAAAGCTGCAATGGGCGTGAGTGCTGCATTATCTATGGCTGGAGTAATAGGCGGCTCAGTTGTTGGTGGACCGGTAGGAGGTATGATCGGTGGACAAATAGGTGGTCAGTTTAATGGATTGATCAATTCATTGGCACCGAATGAACAAATAACTACGGGAAGTTCAACAACAACATCCTCATCATACGAGAATAAGGCTGTTACAGATATGATGGCTTTATTAGATCAGTTATTGAAGAAAACAAATGAGTATGACAGTTATGGAATGTGGAATGTTGCAGGCTATTTCGTATCTGATGATATGTCAACAGCTGAGATTGCAGCAAGTAACTATCGCTCACTTATGAATGGTGAAAATACAGGCCATGAAGTATCTGCTGTGAATTCTTGGAGAATCAATAATGACGTATATTTGTTAGAGGATTTCAATACCCTTACAACATATCTCTCAAGATATGCACATCCACAATTTGTATATTATAATGATGCAACTGTATCTGCAGCAACAGCGGTAAGTGGAAAAGAACTTGGTCTTCATCTGGGTCTTCCGAGATCCTCTGTGCCAGGATTACCAGTGATTGAACATGCAGAATTTGGAAAAGAAGTAACTACTTATCAACTGTTTCCTCAGAATGTGTCATTGCGTCCTGAAGATCGTATGACACTTGGTAAGGTGTTTGATCTGGGACAGATTACAAACAAAGTAGTTGAACTTGATAATAAGAGTCTGAATATGCACACGTTTATTACCGGATCGACTGGTTCAGGTAAGAGTAATACAGTATATCAGATGCTTAGCGAGATGCATCAGGACAGAATACCTTTCTTGGTAGTTGAGCCTGCTAAAGGTGAATATAAAGATGTTTTTGGAAACTGGGACGACGTAAGAGTTTATTCAACAAACCCTAAGGTGGCTGAATTAATTAATCTGAACCCATTTAAATTTCCGGATTCCATCCACGTTCTGGAGCATGCTGATGGACTTGTAGAAATCTTCAGTGTTTGTTGGCCAATGTATGATGCAATGCCGGCATTCTTGAAAGATGCAATCTTGAAATCTTATGAAATAGTAGGATGGGATCTTGGTTCATCAACTTTTGAAGGTGATGAAGTGGAATATCCGGATTTTGAAATTCTGGCAGAGCAGTTGGAACGCCTGATTGATGATACAGAATATTCTGCAGAGGTAAAAGGAAATTATACTGGTGCATTGGTTACAAGAGTGAAATCTCTCACTGTAGGACTGAATAAGTTTATCTTTACAACACAGCAGACGCCATACGAATATCTGTTTGATCAGAATTGTATCTTAGATATTAGCCGCGTGAAGTCCGGTGAGACAAAAGCGTTGATCATGGGTCTTATGGTTTATATCCTTAATGAATACAGAGTGGATCAAAAGACATCTAACAACAGCGGTCTTAAGCATGTGACTGTACTGGAAGAAGCTCATAATCTGTTAAAGAATACTGCAAGTGGCGGAGAATCAGAGCTTGTTGGAAAATCAGTTGAAATGCTTACTCAGACCATTGCAGAAATCAGAACTTATGGAGAAGGATTTATTATCGTAGATCAGTCACCGTCATCTGTAGATATTGCTGCAATTAAAAATACCAATACAAAGATCGTGCTTCGAACACCAGAAGCAAACGACCGTGAAGCAGTAGGTCGTTCTATGGGGTTAACACCAAATCAGGTAAATGAAATCGCAAAACTGCCAAGCGGAGTTGCAGTCGTATATCAGAATAACTGGGTTAATCCAGTATTGACAATGATAGATAAGGCTAATGTCACAGAAAAAGCATATGTTAATGATGCTCCGATTATGATTAAGAGTATTAGAGAATCAAGGACGAACATCATTCTGGCAATTATGGAGCCATGGTTGCCGGGAGATATGATTGAATTCTCGGAATTAGCGCGATCAATTAATAGCTTGGAAGTATCCAGATCAAACAGAAAGTTATTATCAGTCATGGCATGCACGTATAGAAATCATAATGGACATATGATATGGAATGAAAATTCACTTGCATTGTTAAAACAATTATTGTTTGATATCTTGGGCATTTCACAAAAAACTATAGAGAATGCTATTAAAGCTGGAAATCCTGACTTATTGAGAAGAGAAGTAATGCTGAAAACAATCAACCTTACATATGAGCAAGTAGAGGAAATTTGTCATATCTTGACGATGGAGGTTTAGCTATGGATTTTAATTTAGGAAAAACATTTGATTCCATAGTAGATGGAACAAAAGAAGTAGCAGAGGTTACTCATGAAAAGACTAGTGCGTTTCACGAAGCATATGTATCGAAGGTGTTGCCTGATTGTGGAAAATATGGAGATGTAGCAAAATTCGTGGCTGAAATGGCGCCTGGTGTTACAGAATATAATGCAATCGTAGACGGTGACTGGACGAGCTTTGCCATTGCAGCGGGAATTGATATTGGAGCAATTGCGATTGGAGCATTTACTGCTGGTGCAGGATATGCTGCTGTTAAAGGTGGAAGTACAGTTGCAAAAACTGGTGCCAAAGTTGCAGCAAAAGAAGTTGCAGAAGCAGGTGCCAAGAAAGTTGTAAAAGAAGTGGCTGGGGAAGGCGCAGAGAAACTTGCAAAGGAAGCTGCAGAAGCAGGTACCAAAAAGGTTGTAAAAGAAACAGCTGAAGGTGGAGCCAAAAAAGTAGTTAAAGAAGTTGCTGAAGATGGTACAAAAAAACTCGCTAAAGAAGTTACGGAAGAAGGAACTAAAAAGGTTACCAAAGAAGTTGGCGAGAAGATGAGCAAGGAGCTGGTTCCAGAATATCTTCATGAAGTGGAATCAATTACTAAAAGAGAAATAAAACCTGCTCAAATGGAAAAACTTCAAAAAGCATTAAAAGAACAGGACTTTGTAAAGTTAGATCCTGATAAAGTGAAGTTACATAGAAAACTGTTTGATAATGCAAAAGATAAACTAATTGATGAGTGGGAAAAGAATACTGGGGACAAATGGCCTGTATATGCAAAGGATATTTTAAATGATGCAGGTGAAGTAATACGAACAGCTGGTCAACGATTTGATGCTCATCATTTAATAGAATCAAGTTTTGGTGGACCGAATGCATGGTGGAATTTACATCCTGCAGCATTCCCGTCAGAACATCAGGCAGGTATTCATGCTATTAACAGTTTGGCTAATAAAATCTTTTAGGGTAGGTGATTGAAATGTTTGAAATTATAAAAAACAACCCGAGACATAAGTTTTATCCTGTGAAACCTGAAGCAATACAAAAGGCCGAATCTAACATGGGAATAATAATTCCTAAGGTATTAACACAATTCTATTTAAGTGTTGGTTATGGATTTCTGGAAACTAGAAATTACAATATCAACAGAATTATGGGCCCCAATAGTGTAGAAGAATTTTATTTAGGAATAGGGCAATTTCAGGATTCAGAAGAAGTAGAAGTGTTTAATAACTACATAAGGGATAAATTAATATTCTTTGAAGTTCATGAGTCTTTATATTTGTCGATGGGAATAACTAAGTTAAATAAAGGCAAAATCTATTATTATGATGAGATGATTGCCGATGATCTGAATGACTTCCTTGAAAGATATCTTGAAAATGAAAGATATTTTTTGACAGATTAAAATTGAATAATTGAAAACGTAGTATGGCTCTACCGGCTTGAACCCCCGGTAGGGCTATTTTTTTTACCCTTCTTTCGGCCACATTCCTGGCCATTTCACATAAAAATCAAAATTTCAAAGATTATTTTCAAATCTGCCTAAACTTTTTCCAACTTTTTTGTATTTAGAAGCTGAGAAGGCTACAGATCAATATTTCGAATCGGATAGCCGCTCAGCACTTTGACAACTGAATGAGCTTGCCAGTCCGCCGGAGTCCTGCCAGATAGGATTCCGGATAAGTCTAAGGACAATCGGTCCGAGGATGAACAGAAACAGAGGTTTGCATTTAAGCATTGCTACGGCGATGGCTTTCTGAGCAAAGCGGCGAACTAATAATGAGACTCCCGAATGATGTCGGCCAGGAGAAGTGAGGATTCTGGAGACCATACATGATATGGCTGAGGCTGCCTGCGATGGCGCTAACGGACTGGGTGTTCCCTGAGATGGGATACACGCGTAAACAAGACAAACGAGCACTGTACGAAATTACAATTTGCCCCGGTGCATTCCGGGGTAACTGACAATAGAAGTCGTGTGGCAGAGGAGTATACAACAAGCAGTCATTTGCTTATGTGCAAGCATAACGCATCTGTCTGCTCATTGTATTTGACTGTAAGTAGTAACTTTTCTGCCACATTCTTGTGTTGCCAGGAAAAATAAAGTGGCAATCAGAAAGGGGATTACACATATGAGACCTTGTTTGAAAGCAAGAGATATTAATAAGGATATCAAAGGACAGTTGCCGGTGATTGATGAGGTTACGTTCAGGGAGCATTTTTGTGCGGAGTGTCCGTACTATGCAGGAAGAATCGACAAGAAGGCCCGTTGCATGCAGCGGCATTGTGCCTGGGATGATGAGAATGAAATTTTCTCTCCGGTTCTTAAGAGTATGGTACCGATCATTGAAGCGGAATTTAAGAAGGCGGAGGAGAAATATCACGCAGCAAAACATCGTAGAGATGTGATTCATAAGATGTTTGCGGACGAGCTTCTTCATGATCAAAAGAAAAAGGATCCTTGTTACAGATGTGCCTATAACAGCCATGCTCCTTGCATTGGATTTTGTTATAAACAGATGACATCTAATCCGGTAGATCCGGCTGATGTAGAAATGATTTAAGGAAGGAGGAGCTACAATGAATGTGATTACACTTGTGGGAAGACTTACAAGAGATCCCAGCTACAGTGAAGTCCAGAATGAGAAGGGAACACACCATATCGTTTCTTTTTATCTGGCAGTGCCTAGAAATTATGGCAAGGAAGTGAACTACATCAAGGTAACAGCATTTGGAGGTCAGACCGAATTCGCAAATAAGTATTTCAGAAAAGGAAAGAGAGTTGCGGTAACCGGTGAGCTGATGACCGGCAGTTATAAAGATGAAGAAACCGGCAAGACCATGAGAACTGCAGAAGTGACTGCAAATCGACTGGAGTTTGCCGATGGAAAAGACAATGGTCCAGATCCTGCACCGGATGGCGAAGGTTTTATGAATATTCCGGACGGCATGGATGATGAGTTGCCATTTCGATAGGAGGGATCACCGATGAATCAGGTAGACAAAGAGCTCTTGATCAGCAAGGGATTCATGAATGAACAGGAACGAGTCAATGATGTTGAGATTCAGGTCTCAGCATTGATGGAAGCGACAGTGTTTGCCGGGTCTATCCTAGATAACAACCTGGATCTATCAAAGCTAATGGCTGTTTCTTTATATATCGAAGAACTGGCCAGTAAGAAGAATTATCTGCACATCCACCTTTATGTGCAGCAATGTTTTGGAGATAGCAGATCCGGAGGAGAGCTGGATGGTTTTTTTGTTGCCTCTCTTCACGAAGAAGTTTTGAAAGGATATGCTCTGTACTTCACTTTGTATCTTCGAAAGATTGTGAGTGAAATCAATTCATGCCAGATTACAGGAGAAGAAAAAAGAAATTGCCAAAAAGCCGGGAAAAGATAGTCTGCAGAGAGGAGTTGAGTTAGCATGATGAGACTTACAGAAGAACAGAAAATGATTTTGAACTGTTATGAGGGTGGCAAGACAAAAGTCATCCGCGAAATGCACAGATCCATGGAGGAACTGGGAAGCACAGGTGAAGATCCGGAGATGTTGGAACTTCTTGAAAATCTGATGGAACAGCTTGAAATCTGTACGAATAAGGAGTTTTTCCAGATGAAAAAGGAGCATCAGCTTGATTCGGAGGAAGAGGAGTCGGAGACGCCGCCTGAGATGTAAAGTGACAATTTTGCCCACTGGAGGACTGTTTATACAGCAGGTCTTTCAGTGGGCTTTTTTCGTTGCTGGTTATTCATGTGAAATATCGTAAAGCTCCTGAATCTCTTCCGGGAGTTTGTCCGGCAGCATGGCATTGATGCCATCTTCATTGCCGTCTTTTATCGCAGTCTCGTAGTACCAGCATTTAAATTTCAGCAGAGCAAGGGTTCTCTCCAGGGCTTTGATCTCGTCTTCCACGGCAGCTTTTCTGGTCTCGAACATCTCTTTTCTCTTCCCATAGCTGGAAGGGCCTTCCATAACCCACCGGAAGAACTGCTTGATATCCTTGATCTCAAGACCGGAGCGTTTGAGGCACTCAATCACGCGGATAGCCTCCAGTTCATCGTCGCTGAAGTAACGGATATTGCCCTTTCTCATCAGATTAGGGAAGAATCCTTCCTTGTCATAATATCTTAAAGTCGAAATAGGGAGATTGTACATCTCCGAAACCTGACCAATCGTGTACATGATGCACCTTCCTTCAAAAAAAGTTCTTGACCTAAAGTTAGGTTTAGGTTGTATGATAAGATCATTATAAGATATATTCCAGTAATATTCAACATTTCAGAAGGAGTCCCCCGCTTCAAGCGCGCAGAGCGCTAAGCGGTGGGTAATTAACCAATTTCAGTAGCGGGTGACAATCCCCTTCTGAAATGTTGAGCCTCCGGCGGATTGCAGAGATGCGCATTTGAAATTTGTCATGCTAATGCATGACGCGCATCTCGCAGCAAGAACGCCGAGGCGTTCTTGAAGAAAAATGACCGCAAGGAGGATAAAAATAATGATGAAGACAGAAGAACTTAAGTTGGTTGCTGAATGGGATAAGACATTTCCAAAAAGCGACAAGGTAGATCACAAGAAGGTGACATTCATTAACCGTTACGGAATTACCCTGGCAGCTGATATGTATACACCAAAGAATGCAGAAGGCGAGCTTCCAGCAATCGCAGTTTCCGGACCTTTTGGCGCCGTAAAGGAGCAGTGTTCAGGACTCTATGCCCAGACTATGGCTGAGAGAGGATACCTGACAATAGCATTTGATCCTTCCTTTACAGGTGAGAGCGGCGGCCAGCCAAGATATATGGCATCTCCTGATATCAACACCGAGGATTTCATGGCTGCAGTAGATTTCTTATCTAGTCAGGAAAATGTTGATGCAGATCAAATCGGTATCATTGGTATCTGTGGATGGGGCGGCATGGCTCTTAATACAGCAGCTCTTGACACCAGAATCAAAGCTACTGTTGTTTCTACCATGTACGACATGACAAGAGTCAATGCCAACGGATATTTCGATTCAGAAGCCAGCGAGGAGGTACGATTTGCAAAGAAGCAGGCTATGAATGCCCTCAGAACAGAGGAATACAAAAAGGGTGAATACTCAAGAGCCGGCGGATGTCTTCCACTTCCGGTACCGGAAGATGCTCCATTCTATGTAAAGGATTACAGCGAATACTACAAGGGAAGATGCTACCATGCGAGAAGCCTTAACTCTAATGAAGGCTGGAATAGTCTTGGCTGCCAGTCCTTTATGAATCAGCCTATTCTTACATACAGCAATGAGATCAGAAGTGCCGTATTGATTATGCACGGCGATAAGGCGCACAGCTATTACTTTGGCAAGGATGCTTATGAAGCAATGATCAAGGACAGCAAATATACAGAGAACAAAGAACTTCTCACCATCCCGGGGGCAGTGCATACAGATCTGTATGACAACCTGAAAGTCATTCCATTTGACAAGATGCAGCAGTTCTTAAAGGGAAACGGGGTAGGTTAAGATGGCAAAGAAAGTACTTATTATTTCGACAAGCCTTCGTGGCGGCAGTAATTCCGACATTCTTGCAAAGGAATGTGAAAAGGGAGCAAAAGAGGCCGGACACGAGGTAGAATACATTTCCCTGAAGGGAAAGGACATTAGGTTTTGTATCGGATGTTTGACCTGTCAGACAAAAGGCAGCTGCGTACTTACAGATGATGTGGCAGAGATCATGGAAAAGGTTCTGGCTGCCGAGGTTATCGTCTATGCAACTCCAATCTACTATTATGAGATGAGCGGACAGATGAAGACGCTTCTGGACAGAATGAACCCGATGTATCCGATGGATTATGCTTTCCGCGATATCTATATGATCGCAACGGCCGCAGAGGAAGAGGAAAGCGCATTTGAAAAAGCCTACAACGGTCTTCAAGGCTGGGTGGACTGCTTTGAAAAGGCCAAGCTCAAGGGTCTCGTAACGGGTGGCGGCATCGGTGATGCGAATGACGCTTCGAATCATGAAGAGATCATGAAGAGGGCCTATGAGCTAGGAAAGGCTCTGTAAAAATGAGAAAAATAGGGGATAGATATTATGAAGAAGATAGTACAGACAGCAGGCAGAGCTGCTCTCGGTGAATTCGCGCCGGAGTTTGCTCATTATAATGACGATGTTCTCTTTGGAGAGAACTGGAATAATCAGGATATCGATGTAAAGACAAGAAGCATTATCACTGTAGTTGCATTGATGTCCTCAGGCATTACGGATTCTTCTCTGAAATATCATCTGCAGAATGCGAAAGCCCATGGTGTGACCCAGAAGGAAATCGCAGCAGTGATCACGCATGTGGCATTCTATGCAGGATGGCCAAAGGGCTGGGCCGTATTCAACCTGGCAAAAGAAGTTTGGGAGAATGGCGAAGGTGATCTTCCTTACGAAGACGAAGCTATGAGAGCACATGCAAAGGAAATGGTATTCCCGATCGGAGCACCAAATGATGGATTTACACAATATTTTACTGGTAAAAGCTTTCTTGCACCTATATCAACAAGTCAGGTTGGAATCTTTAATGTAACTTTTGAGCCGGGGTGCAGAAATAACTGGCACATTCATCATGCAACAGAAGGCGGCGGACAGATCCTTGTCTGTGTGGCAGGCCGTGGTTACTATCAGGAATGGGACAAGGATGCAGTAGAAATGAAGCCGGGAGACTGCATCAATATTCCGGTAGGCGTAAAGCACTGGCATGGAGCTGCACCGGATTCCTGGTTCAGCCATCTGGCAATTGAAGTGCCTGGCAAGGATGGCTCCAATGAGTGGCTGGAAGTGGTAGATGATGAGCAATATGGCAATCTCGATTAATGATAGAGGCGGGATTGCAGAGATGCGCAGATGTATTGTGTCATGCAAAGCATGACGCGCACCTCGCAGCAAGTACGCCGAGGCGTACTTGAATATAAAGGGACTGGGTCCGCAGCAAAACAATTTGCAAGGGAAATGACAGAAAGCGGAACGGTGGATGCTATCAGAAAATTACGAGAAAAGTATAATCTTCATATGAAGGTTGAGCGTTATGTATCAGAGGATGGCATATCGGATTCGGACAAGAAATTCATAAAGGAATAGGTGACAATTATGGCAAAAACATTAGTAGCATATTTCAGTGCCAGTGGCGTAACAAAGAAGAGTGCGGAAAAACTGGCCGCAGCTGCAAAAGCAGATATCTATGAGATCAAGCCTGCAGTTCCATATACCAAGGCTGATCTTAATTGGATGGACAAAAAATCAAGAAGTAGTGTAGAGATGGGCGACAAGTCCTTCCGACCAGAAATCGTAAAAGATGGTTTAGTGCTGACTCAGTATGACACTGTACTGATCGGATTCCCAATCTGGTGGTATGTGGCTCCAACCATCATCAATACCTTCCTTGAAAGCTATGACTTCTCTGATAAGAAGATTGTACTCTTTGCAACATCTGGTGGAAGTGGTTTTGGAAACACAGTAGCAGAGCTGAAACCATCCGCTCCTGGAGCAGAAATCGTAGAAGGAAAGCTTCTGAATCGTGCGACAGATAAAGATATCGATGCCCTGATCAAGATGCTGTAAGGGAGACGACTCCGGATGAAAGAGTTATGGGCAGTTCTCCTTTGCTTTGTACTTCTCTTTGCTATGACTGCGTGCGGAAACAGTGCTCCGGCTGCAAGCTCAGGGAAGCAGGATGCAGAGAATGAAGGAATCGTTCTCGTATTGAAAGATCCTGACATCGGCGCTGGCTGCAGGGAAGCCAATCATCTGTCCGAGATATTTGATTCGTGTTCCAATAGTGATCATGATAATACATCCTCCTGTGTTCTTTGTGATGGCTCTTCCTCCAGTTTCATCTGTTGTCGCTATAGCTTGTCGGCAGACGGAAGTTTGTGAATGCCAAGCGCAGTCAGTTCTTTTAAAGTGACATCATGTAGCTGATACTCTGCCTGATGCTTCTTGCGATAGAGTGCTTTGTCCGGAGCATCTTTCTCGGTACGAACCATATCACGACATGCACGATAAACTTCACAGTGTTTCTTAATAATCTTTTGATTCTGAAGTTCCTTTTGAGTTTGCTGAATTTTTTCATTTCTTCCGGGGTAACAGCACCAGTGGAATTTGCAAGTTTTGCCAGCTGGTTCACGTTCACACCGATCTTGTGCATCTCATAAAACTGTTTCTCAAGGTAAGCCGTATCTGTGTTTACGATGATTCCATCAATAGTCATCTTGCGAAGATAGGCTCCCATATTTGCTGTTTTGGACAGGAGAATTTTCTTACGAATCATCTTTTTCTCTTCAGCGGTTACAAAAAACTGAATTGGGATATCTCTGGTTCTGTTAGCTATGTAAATCTCCATTCTGAGGATAGAGCTTTCAACCTCGATTACGCTGTGCTTCATCTCGGTCACGGCTGTCGCCGCATGAAGACATCCCGACTTTTAAATACAAAAATGTCCGGAGAAGTTTAGATGCATTTTTGAGCCTGCTCTGAAAAAATGTTCGGATAGGGGAGATTTGGGCACAAAACCCGCCCGGAGAGCATTTGGCTGTCGGGATTTTTGCACAGCTATTTGTTGTAAACTGGTAGCATCAGAAAAGGAATCAAGGAGGACGGCAAATGAAGGGATATGTTACAAGCAACGGATACATGGGATACGTAGATGGCAAGTACATTTTATTTGCTAGCGATAAAGAATATTATGAATTCATGGAAGACTAAGGAGGAAGGGCAATGAGTAAAATTTATTTCACATTGACAGGAACCAAATATTATCACGGCAATGAATTCCTGAAGCCGGGAATGAAACTGAAACTTAAGAAGGAACCGGATAACAATTTCGATAAAGAGGCCATTGTTGTAAAGATGGAAGGACTCGGCGAGATCGGACATGTGGCAAATAGCGCACACACCGTTATCGGTGAGAGCATGAGTGCCGGACGCATCTATGACAAGATCGGTGACACTGCAAAGGCCAAGGTTGTCCTGGTAACACCACATGGAACGATCTGCAGTATCAGTAAGAAGAGTCTGATTGATAACAAACATAAGAAGATTGAGGAAGCAGTCGATGAATAAAGTAATTCTCATGGGACGATTGACCAGAGATCCGGAAGTAAGGTATGGAGCCGGAGAGAATTCTACTGCAGTTGCAAGATATACTATCGCAGTTGATCGCAGATTCAAAAGAGACGGTGAGCAGAGTGCAGACTTCATCGGCTGTGTTGCCTTCGGGCGTAACGCAGAATTTGCAGAGCATCATCAGCACCTTCGGATGCAAATGGATTCATGAACATTCCAGATGGCATCGATGATGAATTGCCATTTTCATAAAGAGATTTGGGAGGATAAATTATGTTTGGATTTGATAAGATGTTTGATTTTAACCGGGATGGACGTTTGGATGCATTCGAGAGAGCTGCTCAGTTTCAGTTTATGGATGAAATGCTAAAGAGCGGAGAATCAGATTCGTTCGATGATGATGACGAGCAAGATATCTTTGCTGAGGCAGGGATTGATTACGATGAGTTAGAGTTTATGGATCCGGAAGAAAGAAGGGAAGTGCTGGAAGACGCAGGACTGGATCCAGATGAGTTTGATTTTTAGCAGATCATAGGAGACGTTAGTTTATTTGCACCTGACACCTTATGGTTTAGATTATTATCCAATATGCATATCTTTTTGCAAATCTCTCTATGTATGATATAATCAGTATCAATAGCTTTATATTTGAAAAGATTCGTTTTTATTGTGTCAGGCACCTAAAGTCTACCACGAAAAAGTATCGAAATGACATACCGAGATTTCTGAAGTACATAAAAGAGTCAGATTTTGCAGTCGGACCGGATTATAAAGAAACCTGGGAATATATTACAGAGGAACTTCATTCGCTGGAAAGGCATACGAATTTAGGAGCGTGTTTTGAGATAAGTGAAAATGGAGATTTATTGGAGGAAAAAGATGAATAAACATAGTTTAGAAATTCCTTTATATTTAAATCAAAAAATTGTATTTGATTTATTAGCATCAATAAATGATGGATTTACTCAGGTGACAAAGTTAAAAACTGCCGCTACTACTGGAGGGAATATTGACGGAACTATAGAAGCCGATTTGGGAAATAAGAATATATTTACCTTGCTTGGAGTAAAGCTAAAAGGTAAAGCTGATGTGGGATACAGTAAAGAGCAAAATAAGGAGCAAGAACAAGAAAAAATACATACTCCATCATCATTATTTAATAATCTCAAATCACAATTATTTAAAGAAAAACTGGTAAAACGCATTGATAAAAACATAGATAATATTCAACCGGGAGAGTTTGTTGAAATATCTGGAATATTAAAAATTAATCCGTTAATAACGATGATGGAAAATATGACAAGAGTATTGGAACTTGCATCAGTTATGCAAAACGATGGCACTGGTAAAAAAGCAAAGCAAAAGAATTTGGAAGATAAAAAAACAATCCTGCAAATGGAAGCATTTTCTAAAAGTCTTAAGGCAAACGGAATGGTGGATATGATTTGTGATACAGAAGGTGAAAACGGTTTCAAAGCTGTATTACCGGTATATATGGATTATTTTTTTAATGGAAATAGTGGGGAAATAGTAGATGGAAAATTCAAGGTATTAGGAAAGATTGCTAAGGTATGCGAACAAAATGAAAAAATTGATTTGCTTAGAAATACAAGTTTAAGTATTTTTAAAGAAAGTTTACTTGGAGAAATGTTATCAGGATTTAATGCGGATAGTAATCAAGATATGAATCTGGGAGAATTGGAAACAACCGTGCAAGGTCCTGCACTATTGATCATTCCTATTGCAATATATTTGTAGAAGTAAGAAATATTATTTTGTATTCTCATAAAGAGTTCTAACAAAAGTCCGGCTAATAAATGTCAATAGTGAAATGAAAAAAATTGATTTATTTTTCTGGCTAAAAAAGGGCGCACTAACCCCTTGATGAAAATATCATTTTTAAAAGATATTGATTCGTTGGATTTTCAGTATTTATGCAGCTATGTCGCATTTAGCAGCATTGTGCCCGGCAGAGGTGCCTGACACAGTAAAACACACTTTATTTATTCTTTATCTCATATTAATAATATTGCTACTCTTTTTATTGTGTCAGGCACCTAAAGTCCATAAAGGAAATCAACAACTCCGGTGCAGGAATATTGAGTTCCATCACGCAGCTGGATTTTAATCAGATCTCCCGTTCGCCCATCATAACAGACAAGAGGATGATATCCGTTGCT
>NZ_JBQHTK010000045.1:0-17863 GCF_052065755.1 Bariatricus sp. HCP28S3_D3
CTGCCATAACCTATCCTCCATAATTGTAGTGAAATAGTCTAAATATCTATCGACTACAATTATAGGCAAAACTTGAGGATCAGGAAATCCGCAGGAATATTTGGCGCTTACGATTTTTTCGCAAAAGTAAAATTTAGCCGTTGGGTAGCCGGCAGTCTACCAGCTATGATATCAGACGCCAGATCATCCTCTGACCTGAAAAGATGATCCATATTCATATAGCGCCGGGATTCCCAATTGGTTGCTGTTACATGATGTAATCTGGCACATACACTGTATGCCGTTAAAGTCAGGTGTTTCAAGGGATTTCAGAGGGACCCCATTTTATTGACGAACCGACAAATGGACTTAATCCTGTTGGAATTCACGAAATCAGAATGAATATTCTTGCCATCAAGGCCGGAATATTCATATACAATTGTAAATGACAATTCAGAAGTATCAGCGTGATCCTAATCGGAATACTGCTAATACTCACAGGTATATTACTTTTTCTTATTTATGAAATGGGGTATATCACCATCAAGATAATTATTTGAGGAGAGAAGAAAAAGATGATCTATAAAATGTAGCAGTTTCACGATATTGCTCCGAGCATCAGCAGCTTACGCATAAAATACAATATTCCATATTAGGTGGAGAACTTCATGCTGGAGAAATACTTCCGTCTGCACATGAAATGGTGAAGATGTTGGACATTAACCCGAATACTGTTTTAAAGTCTAAAAATATAATATAAAAAGAAGAATTCATGATTTCTTCAAGGGGCATAAATACAGTGTTACCAAAGATCGTGATTACATCCAACACAAAAAGCAAGAGACTATTAAAGTACTTTGCTGCTCATATTTGAGTAAAATGTTTGAGTTGGGATTTGATAAAGCAGAGGCTATTCAATATTTGCAAGAGTATTGCTAAGAACTCAAGTGGCATGATTAAAATAAGTGGAAACTTTCAAAAATGCACAATTATTTGATAGTAATTGTGAGGAAATGTAAAATGAGCTAGGGGCGAATTTTGAGAAAAAATATGACCTTAGCTCATTTTAGTGAAATACAAATTGTGTTCCCTCCTTGCTGTTCCCATTTTAACATTTGAAAAGTAAAACAGCTTGTAAAATATCTTCATTTTTTGTGCACTGGATAATCACAAAATTGAGATTCTTTCTTTTTTTTCCATACCCAGGAAAAGTCTGTGGTACAATATTGAAGAGTATCATTACTATACAGGGATATCTTTGTGAGAATCTGTATCGGAGGAATTAGGATATGCAGAATATATTAGTTGTGGAAGATGATTATGATTTGAATCAGGCGATCTGTTATTCTTTGAAAAAGTCAGGATATGGAGTTTATGGTGTGACTTTTATGGAGAAAGGAAAGCAGATTTTTATTGAGAATCAGATAGATATGGTTCTTCTGGATGTGAATCTTCCAGATGGCGAGGGCTTCTCTTTTTGCCAGTGGGTAAAAAAGCAAAGAGAAGTTCCGGTCATTTACCTGACAGCCAGGGATATGGAGGAGGATGCTCTGGCAGGATATGAATCCGGGGCAGAAGATTACGTTACAAAACCATTTTCAATGAAGATTTTACTTAGAAAAATAGAAGTCATTTTAAAAAGAACTGCTTCGGTCAATCGTCTGATTTTTGCAGATGAGTATTTATATATAGATTTGGATCATGCACGAGTAACGGTAAAAGGTCAGGAATGCCCCGTCACACCGACAGAGTGCCGTCTGCTTCGTCAATTTCTTATGAACCGGGGACAGCTTCTGACTTATGATCTGTTATTGGAGCGGCTGTGGGACAGTGGAGGACAGTTTGTGGACAAGCACGCACTGGCAGTAAATGTGAATCGTCTGAGAGGAAAGATTGAAGATAAGAATCACAGGTATATTTCAAATGTATATGGGATGGGATATCAATGGATTGGCTGATGTGTATCATGATGATAATTTTATTTGCAGCAGTACTGGTATTGTTATGGAAAAACTACCGGATAAAAAAAGAAGCGAAGTTGTTTGCTGAAAAGGTGGAAGATGCTCTGGATGCTATCGTAACAGGAAAAGAATGGAATATGGAAGAAGAATTGGAGGATAGCCTCTGGGGAAGAACAGGAACACAATTAGCGAAAGCCGGGCACGTATTTCGGAAAAAAGAAGAAGACGGTTTTCGTGAGAAAGAAAGAGTAAAGGGATTGATTTCTGATATATCCCATCAGACAAGGACGCCCATTGCCAATATAAAACTATACCTGGAACTCCTTGAGGACGAGGAGTTTTCGCAAAACGGTCAGGAGTTTTTGGGAAAAATCAAAGGACAGATGGAAAAAATTGATTTTTTAATGCAGAGCATGGTAAAAATGTCAAGGCTTGAAACGGGAATTCTGCAAATACATAAGGAAGACCAAAATCTATACGAAACAATTCGCCACGCAGTTGCCGATGTGGTTCCGGAGGCGGCGTTGAAGGGGATTGATCTATATGTGAACTGCGAAGAAAACATGATGATTCGTCATGACAGCAAATGGACGGAGGAAGCAATTTATAATATTCTGGATAATGCACTCAAGTATACCGAACCCGGTGGAAAGATCCATATTCAGACAGAAAGACAGGAATTATTTTTTAAGATCAGTATTTCCGATACTGGAAAAGGGATTGCCCCGGAGAGGCAGGCAGAGATCTTTACAAGATTTTACCGTGAGCCGGAGGTTCATGATAAACCAGGGGTTGGGATCGGATTATATCTTGCAAGAACAATCATGGAGCTTCAGAAGGGCTACATAGAAGTACAGTCTGAAATGGGAAAAGGAGCGTGTTTTCGCCTGTATTTTCCAGTGAATGAATCGTAACATAACCGATCGGGGATTGTCACAATCTTGTGATAATTGAAAATTGAGACAGGTTTGTGATTTTTAGGAGATATTCTATAGAGTATCAAAAGAAGGAGGCAAACCAATGAAAGAATACATTGTAGAGACAAGAAGCTTAAAAAAATACTATCAAATGGGTGAAAATACGGTAAAGGCATTGGATGGCGTAGATTTTCGTGTGAAAGATCAGGAATTCGTTGCGATTATCGGAAAAAGCGGATCCGGGAAAAGTACACTTTTGCATATGCTGGGTGGACTGGATGTGCCAACAGAAGGGGAGGTGTTGGTAGAGGGTAAGTGCCTTCTGGGTCTGAAAAAAGAACAGCTTGCCATATTCCGCAGAAGAAAGATCGGGTTTATTTTTCAAAATTATAATCTTGTCCCGGATCTTAATGTATATGAGAATGTTATTCTTCCGGTGGAACTGGATGGGAGAAAGGTTGATGTGGAGTATGTGGATGGGATACTCGAACTGTTAGGGTTGTCAGAGAAGAGGGAAGCTCTTCCTGGAACATTATCTGGTGGACAGCAGCAGAGGGCTGCGATTGCCAGGGCGCTTGCGGCGAAGCCCGCCATTATTCTGGCTGATGAACCGACGGGAAATCTGGATTCGGTTACCAGCCATGATGTACTTGGACTTTTGAAAATGGCAGCAAGACAGTTCAGCCAGACATTGATCCTGATCACGCATGACAGAGACATTGCACAGCTTGCAGATCGTATCGTACATATTGAGGACGGAAAGATTGTAGGAGATACCAGGAAGGGAAGTGATTCCTATGCTTAAGAATCCGAATCAGAAAGTGATCAAGAGGATGGCACGGAATGCTTTAAAAGTAAACAGGAGAAAGACCATTACTTTGTTCCTTGCGGTTCTTCTTTCTTCCTTTTTGGTATTCACAATATTCACAGTTGGAGATTCTTATTTTAGACTTCAGAAAATTCAGAACATCCGTATGTCAGGAGCTGAATTTGATGCAATCATGTATGGGGTGACGGATGAACAGAAGCAAATGTGTGAGAACAACCCGGATATCGTTCTGACAGGTGCGGTGGGAGTCTGTGGATGGGTAGAAAAAACAGATCAGGATTCCACACCTAATGTGGGACTGATCTGGGCAGATGATGGATATTGGACACAGATGATGGAGCCGGTCAGAGAAAAGCTGGAAGGAAGCTATCCGACAGCTTTGGATGAGATAATGGTAACAAAATCTGCTTTAAAAGAATGTGGTTACGAAAATCTTGATGTCGGCGATACCCTTGCTATGTCTTATGGAACACATGAGGGAATCTTTACAGGGACTTTTCGAATCTGTGGAATCTGGGACGGATATGGACCCAAGAAACAGTTTTATGTCTCGAAAGAATTCTATGATCAATCGGGATGGAAGCTTTCTCAGGCAGCTTCCGGTCGTTACTTTATGGATTTTAAGCAAAAAATAATGACAAAAACAGAGCAGAATGCTTTTATCGAAAGTATGAACCTTGGAAAGCAGCAGAATCTTTTCTTCATGGAAGATCTTGGCGCATCGGTTCAGATCTTGGCAGGCCTTATTGGCTTGATTGCGGTTACCTGTTTGTGTGCGTATCTGCTTATTTATAATATTATGTATCTTTCCGTAGCTGGAAAAGTTCGTTATTATGGTCTGCTTCAGACGGTCGGAATGACGGAAAAGCAGATAAAAAGGATGATGAAGGAACAGATGCTTCTGATAGGATCTGCAGGGACAGTACTTGGATGCCTGGCAGGTGGGCTGGTATCCTTTTTCCTGATTCCTGTTGTAGTTAAATCACTTGGAATCAAAAGTGGTTATGTTGGAGCAGATATGATTCGTTTTCATCCGGCAGTTCTGCTGGCAACCATCTTACTGGTTGGAGTTACCATCTTTCTGGCCAGCCAAAAACCGGCAAAAATGGCAGCAGATATCTCTCCAATAGAAGCGCTTGGTTATCGTCCGACCCATAAAACCGTAAAAGAAAGAAAAGCAGGAAAGGGGAAAGTAATAGCAAGACTTTCTATGGAGCAGTTTACAAAGGATAAGAAAAGAACTGCGGTGGTACTGTTGTCTTTGGCAGCCAGTCTGTCTGTGTACCTTTGTATTGTGACCATGCTGGACAGTCAGGCAGCAAGAACCATAGTGTCAAATTATATGGATACGGATATGGTCATTCAAAATGATACGGCATGCAAAGAAAAATCAGAAGACAGAAGAGACGTTCTGGATGAATCTCTCGTGAAGTCGATCAAAGAAAATGCTGGAGTCTCTGAAGTACATTCTATGATATTTGCCGAGATTACAGTTCCATGGGAACCGGATTTTGCTGAGATGTGGATGAAAGAATTTTATGCAAAGTGGATGAGCATTCCATATGGTAAGGAAAAGGACGAGTATCAGAATCATCCTGAGAATTTTGGATCCTCTCTGATTGGAATTGATGAACAGGAATTTGATTATTTAAATAACAGTCTTGAGCATCCGATCAATAAAGGGGACTTCCTTTCGGGAAAAGCATGTATTGTTTATCGAAATGGTTTGGATCTCGCAGATGATGATATCATAGGAAAAAATGTGACATGTGCTTTGTATGAAGATCAACAAACGACAAAAACCTTTACCATAGAAGGAGTTACGGACGAGAATTATTATACGGCACTCCTTGGATACCCACCGACGATTATAGCCAGTGATCAGGTGGTGAAAACATTTGCCAATCATCCAATTACACTTAAGACCAGCATAAAATATCACAAAGAATATGATAGAGATACAGAGCAACAAATCCTGGCGTTATTAGAAAAAAATGACAATGCAAAAGACTTTTCCTGGGAATCCAAAATCGAAGATGCAGATGAGATTGAAAAAGCACAGGGCAATATGCCGCAACTGGGAATCGGGATTGTGTTGATTCTGGCTTTTATCGGAATCATGAACTACATGAACACCTTTGTAGTAAATGTGCAGAGCCGGATGACGGAGCTTTCGGTTATGGAGAGTATCGGGATGACCCCGAAGCAGCTTCTTGGAATGCTGGTCAGGGAAGGAGTTTTCTATGCAGGCGGCGCATGGCTTGTTACGCTAACAGTAGGAATGGGAGTAACGTATCTTCTTTATGAATCAATGAATTATCGGGGGATTGCGTTTTCAGTGCCATTACTTCCACTTTTATTTGCAGTGGGAATCAGTTTGCTGGTTTGTACTATGGTTCCAGTCCTTTCCTGGATTATTTTGGAAAAGAATGGAACTGTTGTCGAAAGAATTAAGGGAGTTGAGTGATTTCAGAAAATCAAATCATCTGCTGATACATGATACCAATGACTTCATGTATCAGCAGTTTTTTTATTGTCGTAACAGTGGCATATTTTCATGGTACACTGGATAGGTAAAAAGAAACTAAACAAAAAGAAAAATACTAAATCATTTTGGAATGTGTATTTCGTTATATATTTATAAGGGGACGCCCTTAGGAGGAATGATTTTGACGCGCGAAGATGAATTAATAAAAAGAATGGAGCAGGGAGATCGTAGTGCAGCAGACGAATTGATCGGGATATATTATCCTGAAATTTTGCGTTATTGTCTCTGGCACGCTCCAAACCGTTCTCTTGCCGAGGATGCAACACAGGAAACATTTTTAAAGGTAATACGCTATTTTGACCGGTATACTCATCAAGGCAGATTCAAGCCATTTTTATATCAAATAGCTGCAAATACCTGCATTGATATGCAGCGAAAGAATCGTTGCCAGGATATATCATTAGAAGAGGTAACCATCGAATCGGCGTATTTGGAACCGGGTTTTGAGAACATTCAATCGGATATGGTATTAAAACAGCTTGTAAAGAATTTACCAACAGACTTGCAGGAAATTGTCATTTTACGATTTGGACAGGATCTGACACTGCGTGAAATTGCACAAGTGGTAGATATGCCATTGCGGACAGTACAATCCAGATTACGTTCTGCCTTGAAAAAAATAAAAAAGGAAATCGAGGAAGGAGGATTATTGTGAAAGAACAGGATTTTGAAAAGAAATTAAAACGGGCATTACATCAACCTTATACTATAGCAAATGAGAAACATTTCGAAAATACAATTTTGCTTGTAAAGGAGGAAGCCTGTCAGAAGAAAAAAAGAGAGCGTATTTCATTTTCACGCTTTCTGATTATGCAGACAAAGTATATTGGCTGGAAGATCTGGAGCATACAAGGGATATTCTTATTGTTTATCAGTTACCTGCTTACCTGCTTTTATGATTACAGGGAAAGTCCCCAGTTTGTGGCAAAGCTGCTGTTTTGTTTCTCTATTCTGCTTTTTATGATTGCCTTACCATTTATCTATCGTTCTGTCCATTATCAAATGCAGGAAATTGAAGCGGCAACCCGGTTTTCCTCCGTAAAATTGCTTATGGCAAAACTGATTATAATTGGCATTGGGGATGTTTTTATGATGAGCGGGATTTTCTTTACTACAATCGTAAAAACCTCGTTACAGGCAGACTGTATAATCCTCTATTTATGTTTCCCATTTCTTTTGGTAAGCAGTGGTTGTCTGTTTATGCTTGGACATTTTACGCCAAAGCATTTCTTGACAGGCAGTATAGGATTGTGCTTATTTTTTATGATAATTATTCCAGGCATCCTCGGTCAGTATGAAGTTTTATTTCAGCAGTCTTTTTCTGTAAGATGGCTGGTAATATGTGTGCTGCTCGTTTCTTTTTGTATACAGCAGTTTCACTATATCATCTATCATTCGTCCTACACGGAAATGCAGATTGCCTGATAGGGCAGAAAGGAAAGGTATATGGAGTTATATATAGAACATATTTCAAAACAATTTAAGGACATCACAGCGGTGGACGATGTTTCCCTGCATATTACACCAGGTGTATGGGGATTGTTAGGGGCCAATGGTGCAGGAAAAACAACCCTGATGCGTATGATTGCAGGTATTATGAAACCATCGGCTGGGAAAATCCTGTATGATGGCATTCCAATCAGTCATTTAAAAGAAAAATATCGTGACGTGTTTGGCTATCTTCCGCAGGAATTTGGGTTTTATCCGGAATTTACGGTAAAAGATTATCTGGAATATGTATCGGTTCTAAAGGGACTTAACACAAAGGAAAGCAAACGTAAGATCAATGAACTTATGGAACAACTGACATTGTCTCATGTCAGAAATAAAAAAATAGCAAAACTGTCTGGTGGAATGAAACGCCGGGTAGGAATTGCACAGGCTCTATTAAATGATCCAGAGGTTTTAATATTGGATGAGCCGACAAGTGGGCTTGACCCTGGAGAACGGGTGCGTTTTCGGAACTTACTTTCTGAATTTGCACATGACCGAATTGTCCTGATCTCAACTCATATTGTTCCAGATGTGGAATATATTGCTACCCAAAATGCGGTTATGAAAGATGGAAGACTTCTTGCGAAAGGAACTACGGAAGAACTGGTAAAAATGATTGACGGAAAGGTGTGGACTGCTCTTATTCCGATGGATTGTTTGCCAGAATATGAGCATAAACTCCAAATTGTAAATCTACGTAATGAAGAGAACAATCAGATATCTATCCGTTATCTTGCAGAAGAACCATATACTGATAATTCCCAGCCAGCAACGCCGCACCTGGAGGATTTGTATTTATGGATGTTTCCCCAGGAAACATCTGATAGGAGGTGACATCTATGCGTTTATTGAGACTTGAAATGAAACGAGTATTAAAAACAAGATCAACAATGATACTGTTATTTCTGGCTTTATTACTTTCTTTTCTTATGGCCTGGCTTCCCGTTACATTTTGCCAAAACAGTTATACGGATGAAAATGGAAATACTGTAAAACTGAGTGGGTTGAAGTCTATTCAATACGAGAAAGAACTGCAGGAAGATGTGGCTGGTATGGTTACCTCGGAAAAAGTAAGGCAGGCGGTTGAAAACTATCAGTCCTGTTTGAAAAAATATGGTGTGGAAGAGTCTTACAATCTGCCGGAAGGAGTATATCAATCGGAAATCCTACCGTATGCCCCGCTTTTACATGGTGTAAAAGAAGCTTTTGCAGATCCCGATACGGGGATTGCTTCATCTATTATGGAAATTGATCCAGAGGAAATCAACAATTATTATGATGTATGTGAAGAACGCATTATCTCGTTAATGAAGATGGAACAACAGAAGTATCCTGCGGCACAAAAAACTGCGGTAACTATGTATGATAAGGTAAAAAAGCCATATCAGATTTATCCGGGGTATAATACGGATGCCATGGATTACCAAATGCTCCTTGCCTTTGTGATTGTTCTTCTTTGTACAGTCATTGCAGCGCCGGTATTTACTTCTGATTATCAGACTGGAGCAGATGATATCTTGCGATGTACGAAATATGGAAACGTGAAATTTGCCATTACAAAAATAATATCTGCGTTTTTGATTTGTGGAATTACTTATTCCCTTTGCGCTGTGATCTATATTCTTGTATCAAATAACTTTTTCGGTTGGGAATGTACGAAATCATCCATACAGATGCTGTTCTCTATCGTAAACCTGCCTGACATGAATATCGGGCAGATGCAATATTATATCGCCATTACCGGACTGCTTTGTATACTGGCAACGATTAGTTTTACTTTGTACCTTTCTTCAAAATTCAAAAATATAGTGGCGTCCCTGTCGACTGCGCTGTTATTCTGTGTGCTGCCGATAATTATCTATATGGCACTCCCGGCAGAAATTGGAAACTGGATTTATCCGGTTTTGCCAGCAAGCGGTGTTGGATTACAGACAAGTATTTTATATGCGGTGATAGATTTTAATTTTTGGAATATTGGCAATATGGCTGTTTGGCTTCCTTGTGTGATGGTCGCTGCAAATTTAATTGAAATTCCATTATTTGCATTTTTAACAGTACATTCTTATTCAAAGCATAAAGTAAATTAGAAACAGTAAAGATGGTGGGGACGGTCTATGGTTAGCGCATTGTTAATCATTGACAGTCCCGTCTGTCTTCCCTTATAGAAAGCGCCTACTTTTCTATTTGCTATAACTGAACTGTATCATGAGCAGTTTCTTGTTTCGTTTGCCTTGAACTGTCTAATAGAGATTGAAAAGTTGCTTGGATGATATTTAGTGTTTTTTGTCTTTTAAGAAGATTTTGCTTTTCCTTTACGACTACTGAATGTTCTTTTTCCAGGTTTTCTATTTTTACATGTTGTCGTTCTGGAGATGGGATTTTGGTAATGCCTAGATCCAGTAGCTGTTTTTTTAAAGTATCGTGAAGCTGATATTCTGCCAGATGGTTTATCTTATATGATTTTGGGTCAGGTGCAGATTTCCCGTTTTCGATAATTTTTCGACAGATACGATAAGAATCACAATGCTTTTGAATGATTTTTTCTTTAGATATTTCGTCAGTCAAATCTGCAAGGTGCTGTTCTGTTGTATGGATAGCATCTTCAATATCGGTGATATGCTGTTGAAAGTCTTCGTAGTTTAAAAGATTATTTTCTGATAAATAGTTGAAGGTTCGGGCTGCTTCTTTCAGATTATTGAGTTGTGCCCACCGTTCAAATCCGGCACGATTGCCGGTGCTCACGTAAGCAGAGATATTGATAAAAAGCCGTACTTCTCTGGAGACGTTACGTGGAGATTTTGTTTTATGCCGGTTTTTCTCAAGGCGGAGTAATACATTTTCTTCTGTGTAATAGCTACCCAGAGATTTCATATTTGTAAAGTTTTTTTGCTCCGGTGCCCGGAAAGCCAGGTTCTTTCCCTGACGGATCTCATATCCGGCAAGCTTCATTTTTTGAAGAAACTCATCATAGTTGATGGATGACCAGATCGCTTTATCTACAGCGACTTTTAGTTTTGCTTTCCAGCTGTTTCCACGATGGTATTCCATATTTTCTTTATAAGATTTCCCTTTTTCGCCGGTTGGCATACTGGTGGCCAGACCGTTTTCCTGGCAAATACGGTTGCTGATCCGGCAGATTTTATGATAACTGCGTTTATTGGAGACATATTTATGGTGGTCAACAAAGCTGGTAGCATTAAAAATGATATGGTTATGAATATGGTTCTGGTCAACATGGGTACTGATGACATATTCATATTTCCCTTTTAGTACTTCGTCAGCAAATTCTTTGCCGAGCTTATGTGCGGTTTCAGCGTCAACCTCTCCAGGCTTAAAAGATTGAATTAAATGAAATGCCAGATTGTTACCTTTGTCCATCACGTTCTTTTTACCTTCTTCTCTGGTGAAAGCAAATTCCTGATCAGCAGATTCAGGGGAACAGGCGAAACTGGAAATCAATAATTTCTCTTCGGTTTTGTCCGGATTCATAATATAGTCCAGTGCTTTTTTGTCAGTTACTTTAATGGGGAAGATTTTAATATATGCCATATCTCGTTTACCATCCTTTTCAATTCTTCCATTTCTTCCGGGTACAACTCACCAGTGGTGTTTACCTTTTTTGCAATTTGATTGATATTTACACCGATTTTGTGCATCTCTTCATACACCTGCTTGATCGGGGTTGTGTCAGTGTTGATGATATAGCCGTCGATAGCCATTTTTCTAAGGTAGGCGCCCATGTTTCTGGTCTTTGACAGAATCATCTTTTGGCGGATCAGCTTCTTTTCCTCTGGAGTAACACAAAATAATATTTGGATGTTTCTTTTTCTGTTTGACATGTTCATTCTCTCCTTCCGTACGTAATTCGGTTTCGGGGTGCTTTGGGGTTTTCAATTTAGGGCAGGGTTCCCTAAATTGCCATTTTTGCGGAAGTGTATATACACTTCCTGTCCTTGCTGTTATACCCTCTAATAGATAAATTCAGAGAGAAAAGAAAAATGCAAAAGAATTTGAGAAACTGAACAGGTAGTGCAGATCATGAAAATGTGGTATGATTATTGTCAAGATACGAGAACATCCAGGGGTGTGAATAGATTGTGGATAGAGAAGAAATCTTTGAATATGTAAAGAAGCAGTATGGAACAATACCGGAATATTTGTGGAGCAGTTCTCCAGATAGTGCAGTACTTCGCCACCAAAATGGAAAATGGTATGCGGTGATCATGAATGTCGAAAAATCCAAACTTGGTTTGAATGGAGACGGTACCGTGGAAATTATAGATGTGAAATGTGATCCGGAAATGACAGGAATGATTATCCAGACCTATGGTTTTCTGCCGGGCTATCACATGAATAAGAAGCATTGGATTACGATTTTGTTGGATGGAACAGTAGGAGAATCGAAAATATTGGATTTTCTGGATATGAGTTATGATCTGATTGATGGATTGCGGAAATGATAAGAAGATTTGAAAATAAGGATTTGGATCAGGTAATGTCCATATGGCTTCAGGTCAATATGGAGTCACATTCTTTTATAGGGGCAGATTATTGGAAAGATAATTATGAAATGGTGAAAGACATGATACCGAAAGCTGAAGTATTAGTGTCAGAAGAAAATGGACAGATCAGAGGATTTATCGGTTTGATTGATACCTATATTGCAGGGATTTTTGTAAGAGCAGCGGAACAATCGAAAGGTGTCGGGACGGGGATGCTTCATACCGTTATGAAGTCACGAGATAATTTGCGGTTGAATGTTTATAAGAAGAATATGAGAGCAGTGTCATTTTACCAGCATTATGGATTCCAAATTATTAATCAGGGAATAGATGAGAGTACATCAGAAGAAGAATATACGATGGAATGGCATCGTTAGGTTGGAGGGAAAAATGAAAACGGTAATTGTTTATGCATCCGTGCATCATGGAAATACAAAGAAGGTAGTGAAGAAAATTGCAGAAGAGTGTGGCGTTGACCTGATAAACGCTGCGCATCAATCAAAAGCAGATTTATCGGAATATGATAGGATTGGTTTGGCATCCGGCATATACTTTTCAAAGTTTCATCAGACGATATTGAAATTTGCTTCGGAAAATCTGCCGGAGGATAAAAAGGTATTTTTGATCTGTACTTATGGTGGGAGTGCAAATTATAAGTCGCTTGAAGATATTTTGAAAGAAAAACGTGCCAGTGTAATTGGAAAATTCGGCTGTAAAGGATATGATACATTCGGACCGTTTAAATTGGTTGGTGGCATAGCGAAAGGACATCCGGATATAAAAGATGTGGAAGATGCGGTATGCTTTGTAAAAGGGTTGCAGGAATAATGAATACTTGTACAAGACAGTAATAAATCAGATTTGTGGAGAAAAGTGTATGAGATTGAAATTAGTAAGGCCAACAATTGAATATGCAGATCAAGTTATGCAATATAAAGCGGCTATGATTAAAAATGGCGATAGTCTTGATGGGTGCGCAGGTCTTGAAGATGTAAATAGTTTTTCTGAGTGGATTGAATTTGAAAGTAGATTGAAAAAGAAATATAGGAAAGGATACGTTCCTTCTGAGGTGTTTTTAGCAGTTCGGGTTGATGATGAAAAAGTTGTCGGAATCATTGATTACCGTCATCCATTGTCACAGTTTCTCTTTCAATATGGCGGGAACATTGGTTATAGCATTTTGCCGTCCGAACGACGGAAAGGATATGCTATTGAAATGCTAAACTTGCTGTTACCAGTTTGTAGAGAATTTGGAGAAAAAAGAGTTTTGCTCACATGTGATAAAACGAATGAGGCTTCAAGAAAAACAATAATAACAAATGGCGGAGTTTTGGAAAATGAAGTGCCTGATGATGTTGGACTTAGCGAGAGCGGAATCATTCAACGATATTGGATAGCACTTTAAATCAGTATTTGGAGAACTTAAATATGCTTATTAGAGAATATCAGTCATCTGACTGTGACAAAATGGCAGAGCTTTTTTATAACACAGTTCACACAATAAATGCGAAAGATTATTCAAAAGAGCAATTAGATGTATGGGCGACAGGACAAATAGATTTGAAAAATTGGGACCAGTCATTTCAAGAGCATTATAGCGTGGTTGCGGTTAATGACGGAATTATCGTAGGATTTGGAGATATTGATCGCAAAGGTTATCTTGATCGACTGTTTGTCCATACAGATTATCAGAGAAAAGGGATTGCTTCTGATATTTGTAATTGTCTGGAACAAGCAGTTCAGGGAAATATTGTTACCCATGCTTCTATTACAGCGAGACCATTTTTTGAAAGAAGAGGATATAAAGTTGTAAAAGAGCAACAGGTAGAACGACAAGGAATTTTTCTTACAAACTATGTTATGATAAAGGAGAGATAACTTCCAGTTGTGTATCCAGCTAAGCAGGTTTGGAGTTTTAGTAATATTGGTATGTGTCGTAAACAAAAAATGGGCATTAGTCAGAAAGAAGGAATGTTATGTACTATGATATTACAAATCCGAATACATCATATTATTGGTTACATAGAGTATTACAGATAAAAATGCATGAATTTATAGAAAAATATATCATAGAATGTCATAACGATTTTGATACATTCTATGAGAAATACCGTTCCATAATAGATAAGATAGATATAGAAAACATGGAGATTGTGGCATTTCAAGTGACTAGCTGTAGTGATGAGTGTGCTGAAATAAAGAAATATGGATTACATAACTTGCAGTGGGTATTGAGTAATGACACCAATCTAAACAGATTTCTAAAAAATAACAGTATAAGTTTCGATATTAAGAGTAAGATGATGTATATAGGTGATATTGCCTATGATGTAAATTATGAAAAATATAATGGTTTAGATGTGATTTCAAAAAGAAATGAGCAGTTGCATAAGATTGGACATAAAATATATTATGATTTTCAGATCAATGCATTTCTGTTTTGTAAAGATATTTATGATTACTCAACCATTCATGAAGCACCGGAATTTCTCTACACGCTATCACTCTTGAACGAGGCAACAAAGGGAATTGATATGAAATGGAAAAACATGTGTAAACCGTATGTTGTTAAATTTAGAAGTAAGTTAAAAGATTTTGCTTATTTTACATTTTATGGCAATGAAAGCGAATATAAAAGAGACAGTCAGGATAATTGGTCTGGGTTGAGGAGACTGCTAATATCAAGAGCAGTTGAAAGTGCATTTAGTGATTCGGCATCACAAATCTTTGCATATATGAAACCACATACAGTAATTGCACCTGAAAACATTATTGAATATGTACCTGCCGAGAAATGGAGGAAAGATGTACTTAAATACTTTGGGGAAGAATGAGATGTATATATCAGCTGCTGAAATATTGGAAACTGATATGGAAGTTGTAAAAAAGTTTGTAATAGAAAATGCAGATGAAATTGTAGATTATCATTATGATGAACATAACATCGAGCAGATGAATTTGGACAGCCTTATAAATGGCAATGAAACTAAAAGAATTGATTCTTTAATTGTAAATCATATTACACCTAGAGAGAGCAAAGAAAGTATTTGGCAGGAAGGTTTGCTGACTTTGTCTCATGCATTAACAAGAAAAACTGCTTTATCTGATTACTTAAAAGAACTGGGGTTTACGTTTTCGTTTGATGAAAAACAGATTGTTATGAGCATGAATGATAAAATTGTTGAAGTGGAAAATAAGTTGGGAACAAACTTAAAAATGCGGCTTGGTGGTGAGAAAACACTAAACGATTATAATGTTAATGGATATCTCTTTGTGGATGAATTTGAAGAAGAAGCAGTAAGGGGATGGCTGGGGTCACCAGAATTCTTGAAGAGTTTAGCAATCTATTACAACAAGAATAGTATTGCAGATAATTATGCTGATAAATGTAATAATTACTATGTTTCTTTTGAAGTGCCATTGGATAAGGTGGATATAGAAGGATTTTCTGACAAAATAGATGCAGAAAGAAAGACAGGTATATTGTTGAAATATACAATCAATGCACTGGCATATACTGAAATGAGAAGAAAACCATTTCTTTCAATGTATAATCCGATTATCTTTTTAAAAAGAGATTACAACGTACCAAAAGAAGATATCCGAAAAATATGGAGACTTCAGCGTATGCAAAGAAAGTGGATACCTGTAGAAATTGATGAAGTGTAAATCAGCAATGAGTCACATTATAAATGGCATACAGAAGATATATCTAGAAAACCGACCAATATATAGTGGTTCGAGGGGTATCGGTACTTTTGGCCGGAAAATGTGGCCCAGATGACCGCAAAAACTGGCCATATGCAAGTTCAGTAAAGAAGGATGCCTGATTCCAATTTTATTTGTTTGGGAGGACGGCAGAAAGTACAAGATTGACATGATACTCAAGATTGAGCGATGTACCAGCAGGAAAGCAGGTGGTGTTGGTACGATGTACACCTGTATGGTACAGGGTAAAGAAAGCCATTTGTTTTTTGAAGTAGATAAATGGTTCATGGAAAGGAAGATTTCATAATAAAAAAGAAGAATATTAACCGGCGGAGATAGTCACTTTCCCTTTATATTTCGTTAGCTTTACATAAGGATCTGTATTCTGGTATTCTGATCAGCCGATGCTCTTCATAAAATTCATTTGGAATATAAATCCTACAAAGAGTAATTTAGATTGCGTTCCACCAGAATTATAAGGAAGGCGAACTGATCTGCAAGACCTTCCAGTTATTGCGATTGTTGAAAACGAGAAAAAAAGAGTTATGACAATATGGTTTTGATTAATAATTATTCTCATATTTTTGGAACCATGGTTCCATTATATGAGAATAATTTGCAAAAAATATCATTTCAAAAGCTTTGAGTTTTTATTCAAGAACAATCTTTTCGTTGATATATACAGGCACCATCAATTGGTCTGCTTTCATGTTTGCTCGCTCCTTCTATTGCTGTACTTTTCTTTGTTCCAATGCCAGTCTGATCAACCGGTCTGTCTGGTCTGCCATAAACAGAGGGATGTTCAGTACATCATTATCCAGCTTCAGATTATCCAGGGAGAAGCGCACACGGAGTTTTACCTTATCTGGGAACAGTTCTTTAAATTTCTTGAGGCTTTTGCTGGATGTATTGGCTTCGGATTTGACTTCAACAGGGAAAATATCATTCTCTCGCTGAATCAGAAAATCCACTTCATACGGAGGATTGGTTTGTGCCCAGTAGCGGGGAACTACTTCAAACTGTGTAAGCAAAGTCTGTAGTACAAAGTTTTCGGTCAATGCACCCTTGAACTCGGTGAACAGGCGGTTACCCTCACCGAAAGCAGTAGGTGCCAAATGTGCCAGACGGCGGAGCAGACCGACATCTACCAGATAAATCTTAAAGGCTGACAGATCATCATAAGCAGCAACAGGAAGGCCGGGAGCGGAGCTACGGTAGATTTTATGCACCAATCGGGCATCTACCAGCCACTGTAGAGCATCCTCGTATTCACGGGCTCTGGCGCCTTCTTTGACAACCTTGTAAATGAACTTCTTATTTTCTCTTGCCAGCTGAGAGGGAATAGATTTCCAAATCATAGAGATCTTCGGGAACTCGCTGATATTGGGGTGCTTTGCGAAGTCACGCTCATAAGCACCGATAATGCCAGACAACGCCTCCTGCATTGCAGAAACGTCACGGGCTTCCGTCCACATCAGAACGGATTCAGGCATACCACCGGTGACGTAGTACATCTTCAATTTCTCGTACAAAGGATTAAAGAACGCATCGGGGATCGGCTCAATGGTATCCACGCTTTCCAAATATGCAGCAAGGTTTTCGTCACCATTGGCAATCAGAAATTCCGAGAAAGTCATGGGATCAATCTGCATAAAGTTGACCTTGCCCACAGGGAAAGAAGATGGCTTTGCCAGAGCGATACCTAATAGAGAACCGGCGCAGGCAATATGATACTGTGGAGCGTTCTCACAGAAGTACTTCATGGAGTTGATGACTTTAGGGCAGTCCTGTACCTCATCGAAGATGATGAGGGTCTTTTCTGGCACAATCTTCTGACCGCTTGCCAGCATCAGGTTCTGCAGAATACGATCAACATCCTTGGTGGTTTCAAAGAATTGTTTGTATTCTTCGTTTTCATCAAAGTT
>NZ_JBQHTK010000046.1:0-17032 GCF_052065755.1 Bariatricus sp. HCP28S3_D3
CTATCATCTGGAAAAGCTTCCTCGTGGAAAACAAAGAGGAAGGTTCTTTTTCGGAAGTAAAATCGCAGCGTTGAATTTTCGAAAACTCTTTCACTATGTGAAAGGGTCTTCAAACTATGCAGAAAATCCTCTATTGGCATAAGAATATGGGAAGGGTATAGTTACAATCGACACCAAATATACCGAAAACTACGGTAGAAACTTATAAATTAAATAGCAACAAAAAGCAAAAAAGGGACGTTCGATGACAGGGCTTTTGACCCCAGCATCTTGACACGAGCAGCGCCCTTTGGCTTGGAAGGAGAAACGTTTATCTTGAAAGAAGATAAGACTCCCACCTCTATAGGTGGTGAGTTGCGACAAGTTATTCTTGGCGGGAGTCCAATCTTTTTCCAAGATAAAGCCTCGCAGCAAGTACGCCTCGGCGTACTTGAAGAGAAGTGTGACTATGGACTTGTCCCCTAGTCGCTTGTACCTTGGCCACTGATTATTGAAATTGTTCCTTCATGAAAACTGATTGTACTGGGGCTGGCACTAAGTATTCCAAGATTATAATAGCAATCTTCTGTGATTGTGTAATGATAGGAAACCTTGTTTGCGTTGAAAATTTCCATATCTTCTTTAAGTTCGCCGTCAATAATAGGTAAAATACAAAAAATAGATGTTGAATGTCCATAAGTTGGATAAAGTTCGGCTTCAAAGTTGATAATGTCACCTTTTTTTAATTTCCATCCTATGCTGTCAGTAGTAGTAAATACAACAAGTGCATTATTCATCATTATTACTTCCGGAGATAAAAATTGATTATCTTTTTCGGATGTTGGAAAAATGTTTACGGAATTAGGTCCTAATACGTCACCTTCAATGGATTTAACAATATCATTTTCAGGTAATTTGTAAATGGGAGGGTGTTTTAAGTAATTTTCATATTCTTCTGAGGTCGTCACAAATGCATCAGTCCATACTTCTTTTCCAATTAATTCCCGATTATCATTTGTTATTTCTTCGGCACCGCCCTCCTGCCATAATTTCCAATAAGGTTTTGCGATAACAGTGCCGGATATCAATAATGCAGCTGCAATAGAAATGATAATTAATTTTTTTGGAGTGAGTTTTTTCCTTCGCGTCTGAGAATTATTTAATGTATTGATTTTATCGAATACCATTTTTTTTGTATTTTCCGCAGTAAAAATATCATCAAAATCATCAGGAAGATTATCATTTGGCAAAATATCAACACATTCATCTTCTACAAGATCGAATATTTCATAATAGTTCATATTTACTCTCCTTTCTCTAATAATTCTTTTAAATGTATTTTTCCAGTTCGTAATCTTGTTTTCACAGTAGATTCAGGTAGAAGTTCTTCATCTGAAATTTCTTTGATTGTTTTGCATTGGTAATAATATTTGATCAAAACTATTTGTTCTGAACGTTTTAACTGCCGTATGCAACTGATCACCCAGTCTTTCGTATGAATTTTTTCGATTTCATTTTCATCAGTATTTAGTATTTCATCCATTAACGGAAGTGTCTGTTTGTATGCACGTAATTTAGATTTTGCAGCATTTTTTGCAATGGTTGCCAGATAATTTTTTAAATCGGAAAAGGTATCAAGGTCTACTTTATGTATATTTTTCCAAAGAAGAAAAAATGTATCACTTACAACTTCCTGAATATCCTCATTTCCCATCACTCCATTTAAGATATTGAAAACGATAACGGTAACATAACGATTGTATTTATCAATTAATAATTCGAGTGATTTATGATCTCCTTTTTGAATTTGATTTATAATAGTACGGTCATCCATCCTATCTCTCCTTTCGTATTGACTGGGTAATAAGTATTTTACATGTATTTATGAATATATACGATTATTTTTTTAGAAAGTTTCAAAAAAAAATAGATATGTTTAAAACTTTTTACGAGTTGCATTCGTATATAAGGTTATATAAAAAAGGTAGTGTCAAGTAATCTATGAAAAACTGAGCCGAAAATAAGAGGCTCAAACGAACCTTAAAAATTGCAAATATATAAGACGGAAGACCCGCCGAAGGCTTAGGGCGCTGCCCTAAGAACTTGCAAGGAACCGGTCCCTTGATCCAATTCAGGATCTGCCCGGACCTATCCTCGCCGGAAGGCAGAAAAGGGCGTACTTACCCATTTCTGCTAAACAGGATAATACGTGAACCTTATGTCAAGAGGTTTTCACGGCATATCCTCGCACTTCATGCTCCAGTATTCCACGATCCTCCTGACAACGGTTCCGCTCCATTTACGCATTTTTCTGTTTCTGGAGATTCAGGATTGTCTGTTGGCAAAGGAAGAACAGCATCTGCCATTTTCTGGGCATGTTGTGAGCGACTTCCAGCATTTCTACTGTGTTCAGGACTTTATAGTTGTTGTGTTTGTGGGGATGCAGAAAGTTATAGTATTCAACCCACAGAGCAAGGTCATAGTTGGCACCGTCGATGTTGTCAAATCTGTTTGTTTTTCGGTAGGACGCTTTATAGGTTCGGTTCAGCTGCTCGATCATCTGCCTGAATGGACGGGACTCTTTGGAAACCGCATCGTCGTTGGTAAGTCCAATCACCTAGGTAATGCTGAACTTGAAGGCATCTCCAAATTCATGAAAGAAATGCTGGGCAGCCAGAGGATAGGCACTGTAACCGTCTGCGATAAAGCGGAAGTTTTTTGGAAGCTCTTTGAAATGTCTAAAAGCCATACGCATTGCCATGATACAGGGATTGACGCCGCGTTTGTCAGAGACCTGATAACCGATGATGGAGCGTTTTGCAAGATCCATAATGAACCAGATATAAGTTTTTGATACCACTAATCTTGATATAGGCTTCATCAGCAGTGAAAGTGCTGTCGGCATGATAGTCATAGTTGTCCACGAAAGGTTTTACACAGATAGCAGCAGTTTTATAGTAGTTGGCGATCTGCTGGTGTGAGATCCGGATGTTATAAAGATCCTTCAAAGCCTGGGAGATTTTCCGCAGGGAGAGCCCGAGGTTAACGTGAAGAGTCAGGCACAGTGACATCACGTGGAAATAGAACTTGTTGAACTTCAGGGAAGAAGCGTTCTTCGGGAAAAAATCCAGATACATCTTAAAGAAATCCCCGGTGAATTCACGGTAGAGGTAGTGGAGGTTGTATTCGTTCTTGCCATAAGTTTTTTCAAGATGTTCCTTAGCTACTTTTTTTGAGAGTGTGGAGATAGTAAGGGCATTTGGGATTCACACATTTGTGGACGATAAAGTCTTTTCGGTCCTTTTTATGTACCAGAGCATTTCCAAAGTGTGGGCAGCGTAACGTATACTCTTTGGAGAAACGGTTATCATCCGGTGAAAAGTTTGTGTCGAAGACTTTGCATTTGATTTGGCCTTTTCTGCCGTTGTTGCGGTAGAGATAAGGTTGATTACAACAGGGACACTTGCATTCCTCTGGGATATCACATTCTTTGCGGCGTGAGACGGGTTTGAGTTTCTTGTGATACTTGAATTCATAGTAGGAAATCAGGAGATCCCAGTCCCAGTTGTTGTGGTGGATTTACATTTTAGGAAGTTGGTCTGTTTTGAGTTTCGGGTACTTTGGGGAGTGGGAATCATCAAAGGTCCACTGTTTAGGTGGAATATATTTGCAGATAATAGTAATCAGCCAGCAATTTTGCTCGAGGACATTATACCAGAAAAAAGGAAGTCAATGCTCTTTTTATTTGCATGCTTCTTATAAAATCAAGGTTTTTATTGAATTTTGGAACAAAAAAACAGGTAGTATTTGACACTACCTAAAAAAGAATGTAAAAAGTCAAAAATAAGATAATTAAAAAAGACATTTTAAGAAAGCAGTGATATATCATGAAAAATAACATTATTAAAATAATTATTTTATTATTATCACTTTCCATAATACCAGGGTGTTCAAAGGGGGATGATAATACCGTAAGTGAAGCGGCAGAAAAAGTTGTGGATGCGATGTTTACAGCACCAAATCCAAAACTGTTCACCAGCGAAACCGCAACTGTCATAGGAGAAGGAATAAGTGAAAAGGAGCAGTCGGAACAGAAAGAAGAAATAGAGAAAAATTGGGAAGACTTATTGGGAAAGTACTTTGAAATGGGCAGATTAGAATATTTTATTTCAACGTATGGACAACAATTCCTATTTGAGGCAGATAGTGAAGAAAAAGAAATATATGTTAAAGAAATTGAGTTAGTAGATCAAACAGATACTTCTGAAACTGTGCTTGTAAAATATATGGATGGAGAGAAAGAAAAAGAAGAAAAAATTTATTTTCAATATGATCAGGATGGACTGATTCGGGATGTATATCCGCTTAGAAATTAGTTTGTGTTGATGGAGGGAAGAATCCTCTGAAATGGAAAAAGGTAAAAACTTTCTGTTTCAGAGGATTTGATTTTTTAGAGGGTAAATCTATTATTTTTATGATATACTGTAGCTATATATTCTACAGGAGTGAGAAAAAATGAAAATAAAAGAAATATTCGGCAAATGGGACGAAACAATTATATGGTCTTGCCTACAGGAAATCATGGGAGAAATCTATACCAATCCTCCGGAAAATGATGCGGCACTGGCAATATTAGGAGATTTTGCATTCTACGCCGGAAAACCGGATGAAAAATTACTTCGATTAAAACCAAAAAACTGCAATCAGGATTTTATCATCATGGTTCCGCAGAATGAAAAATGGGCAGAACTGATTGAGAAATGTTATGGAAAAAACGCCAGGAAAGTTACAAGATATGCAATCAAAAAAGAGAAGGATATTTTTGATAAAAGTAAATTGGAACAAGCGATATTGCAATTACCAGAGGAATATGAATTGAAGTTGTTAGAACAAGAAGAGTATGAATTATGCCGGAAAAATAAGTGGGCTAATGATCTAGTATCTCAGTTTCAAGATTATCCTGCATACAAGGAACTGGGGCTTGGAGTAGTCGCTCTAAAAGATGGTGAGCTGGTAGCCGGGGCCTCGTCTTATAGCAGATACAAGGATGGAATTGAAATTGAAATTGATACGAGGGAAGATCACAGAAGAAAAGGTCTGGCTTATGCATGTGGGGCAAAACTGATTCTGGAATGTTTGAAGAGAGGATTGTATCCCAGTTGGGATGCTCAGAATAAGTGGTCGGTAGGATTGGCTGAGAAACTGGGATATCATTTTAGCCATGAATATACGGCTTATGAAGTGAAATGGTAAGAGAACAAGCATAGTTTTTGGAGGAGAATGAAGATGAAATTAAAAAATATACTGATTGTTGTGAAAGATATTGAAAAATCGAAAGAATTCTATCACAAGTTGTTTGGTCTTGAAACGATCCTTGACAACGACGGAAATATGATTTTGACGGAGGGGTTAGTCCTTCAGGAAGAATCAATCTGGAAGAAATTCACGGGGAAAGATGTTATTCCGGAAAATAATGCGTGTGAATTATATTTCGAAGAGAAAAATATTGAAGCTTTTATTGAGAAACTCGAAAAATATGATCCGTCCGTAAAATATGTGAATCGATTAATGACACATTCATGGGGACAAAAGGTAATCCGGTTTTATGATCCGGATGGAAATCTGATCGAAGTTGGGACACCGATGTAAGACGTAAATATTTTTTCGAACCTAAAGTGACAAAATTGTCATCCACGAGTCATGGAGCAGTCATCTGACTTCGTTATACTAAGAATCAGAAAAAGAAAAATGACATTACATGACGAAGGAGGAGTATAAAATATGGAAATCTTAAGGGTAGAAAACCTGACAAAAGTATATGGCGAGGGAAGCAATCAGGTGAAAGCCTTGGACAATGTTTCCTTTACTGTGGACAAAGGCGAATTTGTCGCGGTCGTCGGTGCATCCGGATCCGGAAAATCAACGCTGATCCATTTGATCGGCGGTGTGGACAAACCGGACGGCGGAAAGGTTATCGTAGGCGGAACGGATGTTTATGCGCAGAAAGAAGAAGAACTTGCCATTTTCCGGCGCAGGCAGATCGGACTGATTTATCAGTTTTATAATCTGATTCCGGTTCTGACTGTAGAAGAAAATATGACGCTTCCGGTTCTGATGGATGGAAGAAAAGTAAACGAAGAACGTCTGGAGGAACTTCTGGACTTGTTAAAACTAAAGAAAAGGAGGAAGCATCTGCCAAATCAGCTTTCCGGAGGACAGCAACAGAGAGTTTCGGTGGGAAGAGCGCTGATGAATGCGCCGACACTGGTTCTTGCTGACGAGCCGACAGGAAATCTGGATTCTGAGAACAGCAAAGAAATCATGAAGCTTCTCAGATATTCGAACAGAACCTACGACCAGACATTGATCGTGATTACTCATGATGAAAATATTGCGCTGCAGGCAGACCGGATCATTTCGCTGGAAGATGGACGAATCGTGAGAGATGAGGTGATTCGCTAATGAATATTTTCGCAAAAATCACCTTTCAGACGATGAAACAGAATAAAGTGCGGACGATTGTATCAATCATAGGTGTCATTCTTGCGACTTCTATGGTGACGGGAGTTCTCGTATTTGGAGGCAGTATTCAGAATTATATGCTGGAGCGCGGAAAGCGGGAAAATGGAGAATGGCATCTTTACGAAGAAGCGCTTACGAAAGAAGAATATGAAGAGACTGCAAAATATGATGATGTCAAGAAATGTGTTTCTATAAGGGAACTGGGATATGGAGATGTTTCTTTTCTGAGGCAGAAAAACATACAAAAGATCGCCAATTATCTGTATATGCAGACGATGAATCCGGAAGCCGCAGAGCTTCTGGGAGTGAAGTTGTCGGAGGGGCGCTTGCCGGAAAATGAGAATGAAATCATCCTTCAGGAAGAAACGATTACCATGACTAGTACTCAGACCGGAGAACAGTACCGTGTGGTTGATGTAGGAGATACGATCACAGTTACGGTAGGCGACTGGATCATCGACGGAGAAAAGATAACCGGAAATCCTTGGATCGAATATCAGGAACAGGAGGATAAATACGAAAATTTTGCTCCGAAATATGAGAGAACATATACAATTGTAGGTATCCTGGAGTCTTGGGGAAACAGCAATATGGGCGGCGGAGGTATGGATGCATTTACCGGGGATATCCTTTCAAAGAAACATCAGGAAGAAGATAAAGAGGCGCCTTATAACACGTATGTACAGCTGAAAAATCCGCGAAATATCCAGAATTTTATCGAGACAAAAGGAAAAGGAACAAGCTGGAACTCAAATGAAGCAGTTTTAAAATGGATCGGAGCTTCCAGAAACAGTGCATACATGACATTTTTAGATGGTATCATGCAGATCTTGATCTTCATCATTGGAATCGGATCCATTTCACTGATCTATAATACATTTGCCATCTCGCTAAGAGAGAGAACCACACAATTTGGCATCTTGTCTTCAGTCGGCGCGACAAATAAGCAGCTGAAAAAAGCCATGTGGTACGAAGCAGCTTCGGTGGCGGTCATAGGAATTCCATTCGGTATCCTTGCCGGTGTAGGAGGAATCGCTGTAACACTTCACTATATTGGTCCGTGGCTTGGAGGATGGATTCACGGTGACGAAGAAACAATCAGGTTACATGTGTATCCATACATCATTCCAATGACGATTCTGATCGTATTTATTCTGGTATGCCTTTCCGTCTGGGGACCTGTCAGAAGAATACGTAAGATTACACCAATGCAGGCAATTCGCGCGACAAAAGATATAAAAATACGTTCCAAGAAAGTAAAAAGTCCGAAATATATTTTTAAACTGTTTGGAGTAGAAGGGATGCTTGCAGATAAAAATTACAAACGCGATCGGAAAAAATACAGAGCGACCGTATTTTCACTTACCATCAGCATTATCTTATTTGTGTCCGCGTCCCTGCTTTCAGAATATCTCATTTCAACCGGAGCATTTGTAATGAAAATGCCGGAATACGAGATCCTTTATACCAGTAGAGATTATAAAATGGATGAAATGGAAGAATCTGAAGCAGAAAACAAAAAAATAGAACAAGTTTTAGACGAGATAGAAGGAGTAGAGCGATATAAGGAATATAAAGATCAATTTATTTATTTTGATGTAGAAGAGGCAAGAGTCTGGTGCAATCTGATCTTTATCCCGGACGATGAATTTGTAAAATATACATATGGCAATAATCCGGTATATTACGATAAATATGTAAAATATGATACAGAAAAAGGAAAATATGTAGAAAAAGAATTCTTTGACGGAAAAGAAAATCTGACACTCCGATATTATAGAGAGCAAGTAATCCCAACAGAAAACGGAGAATATAACACAAAAATTTCCGAAGAAAAAGAAATCATTCTGAGTCATTCCATTGAAAATCTTCCGAATTATCTATTCGATTCTCAGGAAATCGGATATGGAAATGTCATCATTCTGGTTCCGGAAAGCAGGATGGAAGAGTACCTGTTCAAGGATGATTTGTTTAATTCGGTTGAATCCAATATTGCAATCAAAGCAACACAGTACAATTCGGTCTATCAGGAACTGGAGAAAAAAATGACAAATGAAGAACTGTTGGAAAATGGCTATCTGTCATGTGCGGCGAAAGATTATGAAAAAGACAGAGGAATGCTTCTCTCTGTAAAGGTACTGACTTATGGATTTATTGTATTGATATCCCTGATCGCAGCAGCAAATGTGTTTAACACGATATCAACCAACGTTATGCTGAGAAAACGAGAATTTGCAATGCTTCAGTCTATGGGAATGTCCCGGAAGATGCTTCATAAAATGATGAATTATGAGTGCCTCATCTACGGGTTCAAGTCCATCAGTTATGGAGTTATCGGATCGCTATTGATTAGTGTACTACTGTTTGGCAATATCGCCAGAAGTGCACAAATTCAGTTTGTATATCCATGGAAACCTTTGTTTGTCGCAATTATCTGGGTTATGATCGTAGTGTTCTGCAGTATGCTGTACAGTATACAGAAGATTAAGAAACAGAATGTGATAGAAGAACTGAAAAGAGAATAAAAGCATGTGGCTGGTTTAGAATATTTAAAATCTAAGCCAGCCATTTTAAAAATTAAAAATCATGTATACCTAAATTGTTTAACATATTATTTCAAAAACATATGAATCAATTTCTTATTAAGAGAGCTATAAGGCTGATATCGCATAGGCAGATCCAGCCATGTCTTTTTATCTACAATACTCTTATAATGTGAGAACGTCCGGAATCCGTCCCGTCCGTGGTAAGATCCCATTCCGCTTTCTCCGAATCCGCCGAATCCCATTTCACTGGTAGCAAGATGAATGATCGTATCGTTGATGCATCCACCGCCGAATCCGCATTCGGAAGTTACTTTTCCGGCAACAGCTTTGCTGTTGGTGAAAATATATAGTGCAAGCGGGTGTGCCATTGAGTTGATTTTACGGATCGCTGCATCCAAAGAATCGTATGTCAGAACCGGAAGGACCGGTCCGAAGATTTCTTCCTGCATTACAGCATCGTCAAAGGTTACATGATCCATCAAAGTAGGTTCGATTTTTAACGTATCAGCGTCTGATCCGCCGCCGCAGACAACTTTCGCCGGATCAATCAGTCCGCAGATCCGGTCAAAATGTTTCTGGTTGATGATTTTTCCGTAATGATCATTATGCAGAGCATCGGTTGTAAACTGCTTTTCAATCTGCAGTTTTATTTCTTCAATCAGGCGATCTTTGATTTCTTTGTCGCAGAAAATATAGTCCGGTGCCACGCAGGTCTGCCCGCAGTTCAGGTATTTTCCAAATACGATTCTTTTTGCGGCAAGCTTTAAGTTGGCGCTTTTTTCTACGATACAAGGACTTTTACCGCCAAGTTCCAGCGTAACCGGTGTGAGATGGGAAGAAGCACATTTCATGACTTCTTTGCCGACTGTCTGGCTTCCGGTAAAGAAAATGTAATCAAAATGTTCGTTCAGAAGACAGGTATTTTCAGCTCGTCCTCCGGTCACTAACGCAACATATTCTTTGTCGAAGCATTCTTCAATCAGTTTTTTCATAATTTCGCTTGTGTTAGGGGAATAGGCGCTCGGTTTTACAACAGCGGTATTTCCGGCGGCGATGGCATCTACAAGAGGATCGATCGTCAATAAAAACGGATAATTCCAGGGACTCATGATCAGCACAACACCGTATGGAGACGGCTTCTTAAAACTGCGGGAATGAAAATGCGCGAGCGGAGTGAGAACTGTTTTCTCTTTGGAAAATTTGCGGATATGTTTCAACATATAGCTGATTTCACTCAAAACAAGCCCTGTTTCGCACATGTAGCTTTCAAATGCGCTCTTTCCCAAATCCTTTTTTATTGCATCGTTGATTTCGTTTTCATATTTCAAAATGCAGGACTGCAGCTTTTTCAAAGCCTGTATTCTGTAATCTACATCGAGTACAGCTCCGGTGTAGAAAAATTTACGCTGTGTTTCAACGATTTCTCTGATTTCATGTTCCGTCATGAAAATTCTCCTTCCTACTGTTCAGATTGTTGCATCAATTGATAATAAAATGTTTCAAGTTCTTTGGCGTCCATCAGTACCGGAACCGGATAAAGTGGATTTGCCTCCTTATCGGCATAGTGAGCGAGCTTTGGAATATCTTCTTCCCGAATCGATTCAATGGTATCTCCGATTTCAAATCGCTTTTTCATTTCTTTGACTGCAAGAATAAATGCTTTCGCTGCCGTTTCATGTGGTGTATTTTTATCTGCCAGTCCGGCAGCGATTGCAAGTTTGTGGAGCTTTTTGTAAATCGTGGAACCATAGGCTTCCAAAACAAGCGGAAGAATCACTGCATTTGCCAGTCCGTGCGGCACGTTGTATTCCCCTCCAAGAGAATGGGCAACAGCATGAACGTAACCTACATAGGATTTGGTAAATGCACATCCGGCATAGAAAGAAGCGTGAAGCATTTTCTTACGGGCTTCCTCATTTTTTCCATCTGTATAAACCGTGTCAATATTTTCAAAAATAAGTTCGACTGCTTTCAGGGCATCCATACGGGTTTCGTAAGTTGTTGAATTCCCGATATATGCTTCTACTGCGTGTGTAAGTGCATCCATACCGGTGGTTGCGGTGATAAAAGGAGGAAGACTTAAGGTTACCTTTGGGTCAAGTATAGCATATCTGGGAATCAAAGGAAAATCATTGATTGCATATTTATGTCTTGTCTCGGCATCGGTGATCACTGCGGCAAGCGTAGTTTCACTTCCGGTTCCGGCTGTAGTGGGAACTGCAATTAGAAGAGGAATTCTTTTGTGTACTTTCAGAATGCCTTTCATTTTGGCAAGAGACTGTTTCGGTTTTGCAATCTTGGCACCTACTGCTTTGGCACAGTCCATACTTGACCCACCTCCAAAACCTATGATGGCATTACAATTATTGGAAAGAAATAAATCCATTGCTTCAGCAACATTCTTTGTAGTGGGATTAGCCACGGTTTTATCATAAATCGTATATTTAATATTATTTTCGGAAAGTACTTTTTCAAGACGCTTCGTGAGGCCAAGCTTCATGATTCCTTCATCGGTAATAATAAGTACATGGTTATACTTGCGTTTCAGCAGAATCTCAGGTAAAGCTTTGACACTTCCAAGAATTTTAGGCTTTCTATACGGAAGAAATGGAAGTGCAGTTCGAAAAACTGTTTGAAAAGAACGGCAATAGAGCTTTCTTAGTGTGTTCATAATGATAATCCTTTCTTATATTTTATATATAAAATAGTTTTATAGTCAAACAAAATTAATATAACAGCCTGCTGCGAATTTGTCAATTATCAAAAACACCATTCAAAAAACAATAAAAAAATATCGAAAATCAATAAAAATATATTGTAATTCAAAATAATGTGGAATATAATGACAGAAACAGGAAATAGAAAATATACTGGAGGTATAATCAATGAAGTATGAACGAATTAAAAAGCTGACGAAATTGATTCTGGACATTATGTTTTTTACAGGAATTATTGTTCTGCTCACGCTGCCAATATGGCTCAGATTTGCCGGAACACATTATTCAAAAGACATAGAAATCCATTATTTGGCAATGCTGATCGTGTTTGCAGTATCTGGTTTAAACGGACTTTTAATCGTAAATGAATTGCGAAAAATGATGAAGACAGTTCTGGAAGCGAATTGCTTCGTGGAAGATAATGTAAAAAGTCTTAGGAGAATGGCAAGGTACAGCCTGGTAATTTCTATTTTCTTTTTTATCAAAGTATTATTGGTTCCAACTCCTGCAACTTTGATTATCATTCTTGTGTTTTTTATTGCAGCACTGTTCAGTGTGGTACTTTCCTGCGTATTTCAGGAAGCAGTCAATTACAAAGATGAAAATGATCTGACAATCTAGGGAGGTGTATCTTGTGGCAATCGTAATTAATCTGGATGTCATGATGGCTAAACGTAAAATGGGACTCACCGAGCTTTCAAAAGAAGTGGATGTCACCATGGCGAATTTATCTATTTTAAAAAATAATAAAGCAAAAGCAATACGCTTTACCACACTAGAAGCAATTTGCAGGGTTTTGGACTGCCAGCCTGGGGATATTCTGGAATACGTACCGGATGAAGATGCAGCCTCAGAATAAATATAAATGTATTAAAATTGTAAGGAAGGAGAATCTTTATGTATGAAATATGTATCAAAGACAATTACCGGTATTTTACAGTAGTCAGTATTTTTTATGGAATCGTATTTGCATTCTGCATGTATAAGAATTTATTCGGATGGACTTTTTTACTTTATGCAATTACAACAGTTATAGTTATTAATAAGTTTCTTAAGAAAGCTAATCTGGTTCACAAAAAAGAAACAAAATTTATTTACATTGGAGTAATATTATGTGGAGTGTCTACATGCCTGACAGCAAATATGTTGATACAGTTTTTAAACTGGTGTTGCATGCTTGTACTTCTTATGAGTTTGATGATCAACCAGATGAATGAAGAAAGAAATGATAAAATACTGGAATATATCAATAAAATGATAAGGATACCTTTTGCGACAATAGGAAATATTTTTCTTCCGCTGAAAAATACGAAAGAAATCATCAATAGCAGCAAAAAAGAAAGAACAGTGGATAAAGAAAAATGGAAACCAATCATTCTGGGAGGCGGTATGGCAATTGGCGTGCTGTTTGTGGTAGTACCTCTTCTTGCCGGTTCGGATATTGTATTTAATAGAATCATTAAAAGTGCGTTTTCATGGATGAATTTTGAAGGATTTAATTCATTGATCGAGATGTTCAATACTTTATTTGGAGTTTTAATTACATTTATGGCAGGATTTTTACTGATCTATGCATTTTTTTATGCATCATGTCGTGTTAATTCAAATAAAGAAACAGAGAAGAAAGATAAGCAATACAAGTCTTTAACAGGAATTGTATTTACGAGTATAATTGCATCTGTTTATTTATTATACTCTATGATTCAGATTCGATATCTGTTTTTGAAGGCAGGTCTTCCGGAAGGAATATCGTATTCCGAATATGCGCACGCCGGATTCTGGCAACTTGTTCTGGTTGTAATGATCAATGTCAGTATGGTGATTTTGTGTTCAGAACTGTATGAGAAAAATAAATGGCTTAATTATATGATTACCATCATTTCTCTTTGCACTTATGTAATGATGCTGTCAGCAGCATATCGTATGAAGCTATATATTGATGTGTACCATTTGACATTTTTGAGACTTTGCGTGCTGTGGTTTATTGCGGCGCTTGCCATCGTAATGGCGGGAGTGATAATTAGTATTTACAAAAAAGATTTTCGGCTTGTCAACTATATGATTGCTGTCAGCGCAGTGAGTTATCTGATATTCTCTTTTTCACAGCCGGATTACTGGATTGCAAAATATAATGTGAGTCATATCGAGCAGCTTACATGTGCCGATCTTGAGTACATGATGTGTAACTTATCCCTCGATGTGGCACCGATTATTGCAGAAATTGACCCGAAAGAGGTATCATCTGATGATGGAGACGGATGCATATATTATTATGGAAATGCTCAGGAAAATTCTGCTGAGATTATGATGAAGAATTATTTTCAGGAAGTGTCGCAGCGGTGTGGGAAAATCGGTTTTCGGCAGGCAAACTTTTCCAAAATCCGTGCAAAACAGATTGCAGGTTCCTTTTGATGGTGTATAATTATTCTATATGCAGTTAATGTCGAATAATAGACGGAAAGAAATGCTGGCATAAAAAGGATACCGGAAGGAGAAAGACATTTATGCGTACAATAAATGTAGAAGAAATTACAAAGAATGTAAAAGAAATGTGTATCGAGGCAAACCATTTTCTGTCAAAAGATATGGATTGTGCAATGAAAAATGCAGCTTCCACTGAAAAATCACCTCTTGGAAAGCAAATTCTGAATCAATTGCAGGATAACCTGCAGATTGCAGCAGAAGACATGATTCCGATCTGTCAGGATACCGGAATGGCAGTTATATTTATCGAAGTCGGACAGGAAGTTCATTTCGAAGGTGGTATGCTGGAAGATGCCATAAACGAAGGAATCCGTCAGGGATATGTGGAGGGATATCTTCGAAAATCAGTAGTGAAGGATCCGATCATCCGCGAGAATACAAAAGATAATACACCTGGAATCATTCACTATAAGATAGTGGAAGGTGATCAAGTTAAGATTAAAGTCGCTCCGAAAGGCTTCGGAAGTGAGAATATGAGCCGTGTATTTATGCTGAAGCCGGCAGACGGAATCGAAGGTGTGAAAGATGCCGTCCTGACTGCGGTGAAAGATGCGGGGCCAAATGCCTGTCCGCCGATGGTGGTAGGTGTCGGAATCGGAGGGACTTTTGAAAAATGTGCATTAATGGCCAAAGAAGCTTTAACCAGAGAAGTAGGAAGTCATTCAGAAATTCCATATGTAAAGGATCTTGAAGAGGAACTTCTGGAGAAAATCAATAAATTAGGAATCGGTCCCGGCGGTCTGGGAGGATCCACAACAGCACTTGCAGTAAATATAAATACTTATCCGACCCATATTGCCGGACTGCCTGTCGGAATCAATATTTGTTGCCATGTCAACCGGCATGTGATCCGTACGATATAAAGAAAGTCGTAGCAGCAAGTATGAAATGTACAGTGCAGCGAATAGAGAAAGATAAGGAAGAAAGTGAGGAACAAACAGATATGGATCAACATATTACAGCACCGATTTCAAAAGAAGAAGCAAAGTCCCTTAAAGCAGGCGATTACGTATATATAACCGGAACGATTTACACGGCAAGAGATGCGGCACATAAAAGAATGGACGAAACTCTCTCAAGAGGTGAGATGCTCCCGGTCAATATTGAAAATCAGATGATCTATTATATGGGACCGTCTCCTGCCAGAGAAGGACGCCCGATCGGATCGGCAGGACCGACAACGGCCAGTAGAATGGATAAATATGCACCAAGACTGCTTGATCTGGGGCTTGGCGCAATGATCGGAAAAGGCAAGAGAAGTCAGGCGGTTATTGATGCAATTATTAGAAATAAATCTGTTTACTTTGCGGCAGTTGGAGGAGCCGGTGCGCTACTCTCAAAATGCATCAAAAAATCAGAGATTGTTGCCTATGATGATCTTGGAACAGAAGCAATCAGAAAGCTTGAAGTGGAGAATTTGCCGGTAATCGTTGTGATTGATTGTGAAGGAAATAATCTTTATGAAACAGCAATCAAAGAATATTGTGAGGAATAGTACAGATGAAAAGAATTTTATTGATGGTATTTCGGAATATCATTCTGGTGCCGTTTATGTGGTGTAAGCTGTGCTATTATGCTTCACATGCGGATAAAATTCCAGAAGAGAAAAGATATAAGTTTCTTCAATATATAGTAGCAAGAGCAAATAAAGGAGGAAATGTGACCATAGAACCGCATGGACAGGAGAATATCCCAAAGGAAGGCGGCTTTATGTTGTTTCCCAATCATCAAGGACTCTATGACGTACTGGCTATTGTTGATGTATGTCCAAGACCGCTTTCTGCAGTCATCAAAAAAGAAGCTGCAGGAGTTCCGTTTTTAAAGCAGTGTGTAGCTATAATGAAAGCATTTTCGATTGACCGTGAAGATATCAGGCAGTCTATGCAGGTAATTTCAAATGTAACAAAAGAAGTGCAGAGCGGAAGAAATTATATTATATTTGCTGAGGGTACCAGATCGAAGATGGGAAATAAACTTTTGGATTTTAAAGGGGGAAGTTTTAAAGCAGCCACAAAAGCAAAATGTCCGATTGTGCCGGTTGCTTTGATTGATTCGTTCAAACCTTTTGATACAAGCAGCATAGAACCGGTAACAGTCCAGGTGCATTTCCTGAAACCGATGCTTTATGATGAATATAAAGATATGAAAACAGTAGAAATTGCGGCTGAGGTAAAGCATAGGATTGAAGAGACAATAGAAAAGTACGAAAAATAATGATGGAGCAGCAGGGAAATTTACGGACGAAGTAAAATCCCTGCTTTTCATTATTTGACGTTTCTTATCAATAAAAAATAGAGAAGTATACTTATAAAATCACAAATATATATAGAAGAAAAAAGTTTTTGAAAAAGATTAAAAAAACTGTTGACATAATACGACTTGTTATGTATAATAACTAATGCGCTGTGATGTTACAAGTTAAAAATGTGTAATGAAACAGTAAATATAGAATAAAATTCAGGCTAAGGAGAAATACTCAAGAGGCTGAAGAGGCGCCCCTGCTAAGGGTGTAGGTCGGGTGACCGGCGCGAGGGTTCAAATCCCTCTTTCTCCGTTTTCTTTTGAAAACACCGATTTAAAAAATAAAAAAATTCAAAAAAAGGTGTTGACAAATGAAAAGAAACATGATATTCTATTAAAGCTGTCGCGAACGACAGCGAACAACAAAGAACGTTGATAACTAAACAATAGACAACAACCCTGAAAATTCTTTAAGAGATTTTTCAAGAACGGTTGAATCGACAGATTTAACAAACCTAAAAACAGTAAGAAGGAACAGAATTG
>NZ_JBQHTK010000047.1:0-13945 GCF_052065755.1 Bariatricus sp. HCP28S3_D3
CCGTATTATCGCTGTCAATCTGCCATTAGCTCCCAGACTGCGCGGTCGATTCTTTAAAGGACGGAAAAATAATTTGTCGTTTGCGTCTCCCTCAATTCGCTGTCCAACACTCCAAAATGTGAACCTTCGACTGCTCCGGGTACACCATGACCGGAATAAAGCGGCGATTGCCGGAACGGTCAAGGGGCAGGAAGTCGAGAGCATTGGATGTGCCGCCGAATACACACTGTCTCGGTCTGTCTGCCGGGTGGGTTTCGTAGGGGATTTTGTAAACCTCCTTCTGGCGGCTCAGGAAGGACTTGATTTCCTCAATGCTCTTGGCGTTGGCAGTTGCCATCATCTCGGACATTTCGATAATCCAGTGACCTTGCAGCTTGCGATACACATTGTCATCGTCCAGCTTGCGAAGGTCATCCGAAAACCACTCGTCCCGGAGAGCCAGCAGCCGGAAGAAGGTAGACTTACCCGCTCCCTGACCGCCTACCAGACAAAGCATGATTTCAAACTTGCTGCCGGGCTTGAATGCCCTTGTAATCGCCCCCAACATAAACAACTTCAAGGCTTCATAGCTATACTCACTGACCTCAGCTCCAAGGAAGTGGTGCAGGGCATATCGGATGCGCTCCGTTCCGTCCCACGCAAGGCTGTTCAGGCAGTCCCGGATGGGATGGTACTTATTTTCATTCGCCACAATACCAATGGCGTTTTCAATCTTTTTCTCACTGGTCAGCCCATAATTTTCTTCCAAATAGAGCAGCAGATATTTCATATCCGTATCTGTCAAGGCTGTACCAGTCCTGTGATAGCCGATGGGCTTTATAATGTCCTTGCGGTCAGTCAGGATGTTATAGGCAATGGCTCCGGCAAGCACCGGGTCACGCTGGAACACCGTCAGACAGTTGCGGATGCTCTGCCGGACACCGCCCTTCTCCGTACTTTCCAATTCGGCTTTTATCTCCTCAACGCTCTGGGGCGGCTGCATGGCGTTGACTGTGTTTTTCAGGGCCTCCCGCATCTGGGGCGGCAAGTTCTGATAATCGTTTTTCAAGCTCTATCACATCCTTTCCGTATTCAGTCATAATCTGCGCCCGTTCCTCCGTATCGCCGGACAGCAACGTGTCCAGCAGATATTCCACATGGCTGGTTTTCTGCAAGGCTTCCACAAACCGGGGATGCCATTCCTCATTCGAGGACTCCGGCGCATACTCGGTTTTCCACCGTTCCAGCAGATGGCGATAATCGGCAAGAACACGGAAGCAATGGCTCTGTGCTTCCCTGAACTGTACCTCCGGGGATTTGTGCCGGGGCTTGGGCTTTTTCATCTTATCTGGGAGCTTCCCTTCCTCGTAGGACAGTCCAAAGTCCCTTGCCAGCTGTACAGCAGCTTCCTTCTTTCCCAGCCCATACAGAGCCGCTGTGAAGTCAATCACATCCCCATCTGCCCCGCAGCCGAAGCAGTGATAACGCCTGTCCAGCTTCATGCTGGGGGTCTTGTCGTTGTGGAACGGGCAGCAAGCCATTCCGTTTTTGCCTACCCGGATTCCGTAGTGTTCCGCAGCCTGCCGGGTGGTCACAGACTGCTTGACTGTTTCAAAGACATTCAAATCATTTCCTCCTGAAAATAGGAAAGGCACCTGACATTCTCAATACGAAAATGGCAAGTGCCTGTTAGCGTTCCATATCCTGTTTTTTGTGAGTTTCCTTTTTCCTTGCGGCATCCTCAGCAGTCACAATCGCCTTGTTGCGGTTCAGCATTTCATAAATGGAAGTTCTGGCTTTTTCCTTGATTTGCTGGGTGTTTGCTTTTCTGACCTCCGGCTTTGTCAGTGCAGCCTTCATTGCACTAAGGGCTGTCTGCATGGCTTTGGTGATTATGGAAACCACATTGTCCAGCCGGGCGGCAGCGTACTCCCGCTCCTTTTTGGGAGCCTTGCGCTCCGGGGACAGCAGCCAGGACTTTGTTTCCTCCACCAACCGAATATCCTGTTTGTGGGTTTCCACCCGGACGGTATCGGTCACGACCTCCACTGCCTTGTCGTAGGCAATCTCAGAAACATCGTCAATCAGAGCTTCCACATCATCCAGCTTTAAGGTCAGCTCGTCCAGCTTTTCTTCTTTCTCCTGAATAACGGTTTCCTGCTCCTGAATCGTCTGGGATTGCACCGCCAGCTGCTCCTTCTGCTTGGCAAGAATGAAGTCCTGCTTTTCCAGATACTTGCGACCGCCGTACTCCGGCTCCTCCTCCAGCTGCAATCCGTGCTTTCTGCAAATGTCGAAAAGCAAAGCCCTGCAGGCGGCATCGTAGACCATCTTTCTATTGTTGTGGCGACCCAGCTTCTTGTCCGGCTCCGGCAGTTCAAAGCCAAGGGCTTCCAAAGCTTTCTCCTGCTGGGGGCAAAGCTCCCCGTACTGATTCTCACAGTCAAAGACATGACGCTCATGGATGTGGGGCGTGCTTTCATCAATGTGCAATGCCCAGTCCAAAATGTGCACATGGGAACCGAAGCGTCTTTCCAGCTCCGCAAAAAATTCCGTAGCCACCAGAAAGAGGGTTTCCGCAGAAGCGTGTTCCTCCATCTTTCCGATTTGGAGCAAACTTTCCTCCGGGCAGGTCTTTTTATTTTTCAGAATTTCATCCGTAGTGCGGTTGCGCTCCGTGTGGCGGTTCTTTTCATTACGGGCATTCTGTCCGTCCGTGTAATCAGAATAATGGGTGTGATAATAAATCTGCTCGACTTCTTCAAAGGTAGAAGCAAGCTGGATCTCGTCACTGTTCTTTTCTGCCAGCTGCCGATAACCGTTGTAGCAGTCCCAGTAGATGTTGTGTTCGGCTCGCTGCTCGTCAATGTGTTCGCTGTTGCTCACATCGAAATTACGGTCATTGTGCTTGGGATTGTAAACGCCATTCTTTCCGGCACGACCGTTGTGTTTTGTCAGTTTCAAATTTGGTTCCTCCGTTTCTTTAAGATTTTCCCCGCAGGGGGGAGGGGCAGCGAAGCTGTTTCCTTGCTGCATTTCTGCGCCAAGTAATACCCAGTATTAAGCGGCGCAACGCCACTTAACTGGGCAAGGCTGCCGCCCTTGACCTGCACAGGGGTATTGCATCTACGCTCCGCTTCGGTCCACGCAATACCAAGGTCCCCTGGACTTTGTGCGACCCTGTACCCATGCACAAAGGGCTGCGCCCTCTGTACTCCTGCCCGAAGAAGCTGAACCTCGCCCTTTCCTCTATGGCTCCTTTCAGCTTCTTCGGCTTTTTCGCAACCCCCCAAGGGACTTCCGAAAAAATAGCCGCTGCCGGATTTTGCATTCACGCAAAAACTGACAGCGGCTTCTCATCTGACCTTAGCAGTCACATTCGATTTTCTCTCAACAGTGTTGAGGATTTTCAAGCGAACTCAGGAGGGAACTTCATCGTCTTCTCCCGGTATCAGCACATAGATTCTGTTCGGCTCTCCAATGCTTCGTCGCACCCGCATAATCAATCCGGCGGTTTCCAATTCGTTCAAAGAACGCTTCACCGTCATTGTGCTTCTGGACAATGCGGCTGCAATCGCAGCCACCGGGAAGCAGACAAACAGAATCCCATTCTCGTCCTCCTGTCCATCTGAAAGCATAGCATCCAGCATCCGGCAGTACATGACCCTGGCTGTGCTGCTGACCGGGAATCCCAGCAACGCTCTGGGAAAGGGCATACAGGGCGGCAGCGGTGTGTCTATCGTCATAAATTCAAAATTCATTTGGTTGGGTTCTCCTTTTTCTTCGCTCGTTTGGATAAATAACGAGGGCAGTCAACCACAACTGCCCGGAAACTCTGCCTGCATTCATGCTGGCACTTCCGACACAGATTGTTGTAGCTGACACGCCCCCGATCATTCAGGAAAAAGGACAGTTCCAGTTTCCTCTTTTGGCTCATTCTCGGCACAATGGTATCCTCCCGATTTTGTGTATGGTTTCGGGGCGATTTTTAACCAAAACACCGCCTTGGAGCGGTGCAAAAATCCCCGAAGGATTGCTGACAGGGTAGACTATCCCCCTGTCAGATTGTCGTGTTTCGGTATCATTATTTGTGTCAGTTCGCCGCTGTACCCTGATGTCGTTCCTGCCCCAGTTTCTCTGCGGCGTTTTGCTTCCGTTGGCACGCTCGTATCGGTCAGGGTTCCTCCATGTTCCTGCCGATAGTCACTGCGCTGCTTCACCGGGAAGCATATCCCATCAGGACGGTCATTCGATTGGAATAATCCATCGATGAACTGACTACATTATGGAACATTTTTGACCCCCGTGCCGGATATCCGCAAAGTAGGATTTTCTGCTAAAAAGCAAAAATTTCCACGATTGTGGACAAGGCATGATATAATGAAAACAGCGGCAGAAATGCAGCCGCAGGAAGGAGATTTTGCCATGAAAAAAGGCTTATCAATACAAGAAAAACTAAAAGATTTGCGAGTTGTGGAAAAAGGATTCACGCTAAAACAGCTTGCAGATGAAACCGGAATCGCTTCATCCACTCTGGGCAGCTATGAAAGCGATGATTACAAAGACATCAGTCATACGAATCTGGTGATCCTTGCCGAATACTACCATGTTTCTACCGATTGGCTGCTGGGTCTCACCGAATCCCGTGAAGTTCAGAATCACGAAATTGCGGAGCTTCATCTGGACGATGAAACCTTGGATATTCTAAAAAGCGGCAGACTCAACAACCGTCTGCTCTGCGAGATGATAAAGCACCCGGATTTTCTAAAGCTGATGACTGACACCGAAATCTATGTGGACGGCATCGCCACCATGCAGATTAAGAATATGAACGACTGGCTGAATGCGGTTCGGCTCCAAATTGTGCAACAACATAACCCAGAGAGCAACGACCTGTATGTTCAGGTTCTGGACGCTGCCCGCATCGACGAAGAGGAATACTTCTTCCATAACATCCACGGCGATCTGGATCGGGTCATTCGCAGCATCCGTGAGAAAAACCAAAATGCCACGGAATCCGCTCCCATTGAACGCCCCGCATCCAACGACAAAAAGATGCAGCGGCTTTTGCAGTCCATGAAATACAAGAGTAATCCGATTGAAGAATTTTGGCGTTACTTCTGCGAAGAACTGCAAATTGACTACGATAAGCTTCTTGATGACGAGCATGACACCATGAAGAGAATATTTAAGAAATCTAAGTTGTTAAAGAGTTTCCCAAGTCATAAGAATAAAGCCCGGAAATAAAAAAGCCGCTGCCGCATGGTTTTAATTCCATGTAGCAGCGGTTTTTCGCTGGTGGTATTCCGTTACAATAACAACGCTGTTTTATTTGAAATTTTCTCGTTTATTGCGGAAACTGTATCCTGAAGCGAATCATTTGTTGTGTCTATAGCATTCCGCTCATATACTCCAAGATGATGGAATTGCTCCCACATCACTTCTACCAATTCAGTATTTGTTTCGCTATCCAATTTCAAACGTCCAGTCGCCCGGTTCAGGGTTTCCTCCTTGCTTGCTCTCAAAATGATATAATGTACTTCATAGCCTTCGTGAACGATATTTAACCAAGGCTGCAAAAACCACGGGCCGATAATTCCATCCACGATTACATCATATCCACCACGGGCATAACGCTTTGCGGCTTCTAAAAAGGCCTCGATCACAATCAGGTTTTGCTCATTGGATTCCGGCAAATGCGGCAATATTGCCCCTTTGCTCAGGTAATGGTAAAAATCATCGGTATGCATATGCACTGATTTTTCCATACAGGATTCCTTCGCAACAATAGCTGATACTGTCGATTTTCCAGTTCCCGGAGGGCCTGTAATTACGATAATTCTTCCTCGCCCATTTTACTGATCCCTTCAACTTCGTGCTTTGTTCACTTTTTCACAACGATTCAATAGGTAAATTATGCTGCTTCAAAAAGGACAGCTTATCCCAATATCCTCTCTGGAACAGAATTTTACCATTTACAACATGGAAGAAGCCGCATCCCCGCAGTCCCAGAGGATCCTTCCATTCTAAAATCGCCCACTGTCCATCTTCAAAGATGTTCTCTACAATGGCAGTCATATCGGCAGTGGCAAATTCTGTTGTAAACATTTCTCGGATTGCATCTATCCCAATCACGGGATCATTTGTCACTTGATGGTTGGTTGCGTTATCATGGTACAAGCTCACGATTGCTTCTACATCGTGATTATTGAACGCATCTACCCATTTACATACTACTTCTTTTGGTCGTAACATAAATATTTCCTCCATATATCGTTAGCTGCCTTTTTCAAGATACACGATTCATGTAAAATCACAATTCCCGCCGTTTCCATTGCTTCAGGGCAGCTGCGACACAAATGCCTGCCACAACGATTGTTAAGAAGATATAGGGAAGGTGGAAACCGTGCAGTGCTACCTCGTACACATCAAAATAACGCAATGGGGTCAGATAGTCCAGAAAATGATTACCTGTGTACTCGGCAGTAAAGGCCAACGCATAGGCAGCCAGCATGAAAATTGTTCCTGTCCGCACCGCAGCCCTATAGGACAGGAGCACGCTGGCAAACAACAGCCCCGGGGCAAAAAAGAGGATCTGGGTAAAGAACATTCCCATCGTTGTGGAAAGCACCGCTCCCGGCTGATCCAGACCGCCCAAAGGAAGAACAATTGTGAAATAATTGCACACGCCACTGAACAGGGCGAACACCAGCAGGTTCACTGCTGAAACGATCACCTTCGCCAGAACAATGGTTTTCCGCTTCACTGGCTTTGTGAACAGGTATTCCGATGTTCCGAATTTCTTTTCCTTAGCCACACAGGACAGCCCCAAAGACATGGCATAGGGAAACGCCAGTAGCCCCTCCCAGAAATAGATGCACACATACCAGCCGGTGGATGTCGTCAAGTCGCCTTTGACTCCAAACATAATCATGATCAGTCTCGGAAATTGGCCGACCATCGCTGCCATTTCATCCAGACTATCCTGTAGAGACAGAAGTTCAAAATAGCAGAAACCGCACAGAAGCAGCATGATTCCCAGCCAGATCAACAAAAGTTTTCTGGTTTGACGAAACTCATTTTTAATCAATGTTTTCATGTTCACACCTCCTTAGCTGCGGAACTGAATGTCTTTTTTCAGAAAGACACCGTAAGAAAGCACCAAAAACAGGGCAAACAGCAGCACACACCATCCAAGATACCGGAGGTCATAGAAGCCGTTTTTGGAGATATCAGCGGCTCCGAAGAAAGAGTAGGGAGACAGAAAGCTGATAGCTCGGTTACTGACGATGTTGGAGAAGCTGGTAATGCAATACTCCACAAATACGACTAATCCGGCGGTCAGCAGCGGACTGCGGTTGCGGGAAAACAAAATTCCCACCATCAGGCCCATTGCAGCGAAGAACAGCGTAACAAGGGTCAGGGACAGGGCAATCAGGAAAAACTCTCCCCAAGGAGTTCCGGAACGGAATATTGCCATGGCGAAAAGGGAAGCCAGCAGATACCCCGTACCCACAATCGCCACGCCGACAAACACGGTCAATGCCTTTGCCCAATAAATTGCTTTCCGGGGAAAGGGCTTTGTAAACAGATATTCCGAGGTTCCTTCCGTACATTCTCTGGTGTGAATGGAAATGCCGAAGTGCATCCCAAAAATGCCGGAGGCAATCATGAAAAAGCTGGTCAGGAACCCATAAATGCCCAGCGAAGAGGTTAGGTATTCCATCGATACGCCGACACTCCTGTAAAAGTCCGTGGTGCCCATGGTTTCAAAGAGTTCCACGGAGGCAGCATCCAGAAAGCTGTAATAAGTCGGCGTCATCAAAAAAATACACAGTGCCAAGGCGATAGCCCAGCCCAGGATATAGGTTCGATGCCTTTTCAGTTCATATTTCAAAATGACCATGCCTAACACCTCCTTACGCATAGTAGTGCATGAAGATTTCCTCCAAAGAGGGCTCTTCCAAAAGCACATCGTCCAAATGCAGCAGGTGAAGCTTGTCGATGATCGCTGTGATATTGCCGTTATACATAAAGGAAACAGAGGTCTTGTCAGGACTCTCGGTGTAGTTGGCAATGCCGAGCAATCCCCAGAAGTCACGGGGAATGGTTGTTTTGGCGGTGAGGCTGACCTTTTTATAGCCGCTTTCCCGAAGCTCTTTGATGGACTGAATGCCCACGAGCTTGCCTTCTTTTAAGATTGCCACCCGGTCACACAGCTTCTGTACTTCGCTGAGGACATGGGATGAGAAGAAAATGGTGGTTCCCCGGCTGTTCTCCTCCTTCAGAATATCGTAGAAGGCCTGCTGGATCAGCGGGTCTAAGCCGCTGGTGGGCTCGTCCATAATCAGCAGCTTGGGCGAGGTCATGATGGCAGACACAATCCCCACCTTTTTCTTGTTACCCAGAGACAGGTCTGCGATTTTCCGGGTCAGATCCAGATTGAGGCGCTCAGAAAGCTCATACATTTTCGTTTCGCAGTCCATGCCGTACAGGTCAGCGGTGTATTGCAGCAGTTCCCGCACCTTCATGTTTTCATAATAGCTGTTCTCGCTGGGAAGGTAGCCCACATCTCTGGCAATGACACTGGCCTTGGTCTGGCAGTCCAGGCCGAAAATAGAGGCGTTGCCGCCGCTGGGATGGATCAGGCCCATCAGCGTGCGGATGGTGGTGGATTTTCCTGCACCGTTGGGGCCAATGAAGCCGAAAAACTCGCCCTCATTCACCGAGAAACTGAGGTCGTTGATCCCCCGATGGGTTCCATAGTGCTTGGTCAGCTGGTTTAAGACGATTGCTTGCTCACTCATTTTTGATACTCCTCCTTATAAAAATTTTTCCGCAGAATTGCGATGTTCTCCTCAAAATCCTCCATGACAGCCTGAAAATCGAAGGCCGCCGCCCCACGGTACCGGGCCGCATAGCCCTCGGCCATCAGCAGAAGCATCTGAAAGACCGGCTGAGCATCCTCCGGGTCTTTGAATTTCAACGCATCCTCTTCCCGCAGAACCAGATCGTTTCGGAATCTGCTGGTCTCCTCCGTCAGGATCGCTAGCGTATCTGCCACCTCGGGAGACGTTTCCTCCCAGGCACTGGTAATAAACTGCAAGATAAAAGGCTGATTTTGGAGCCCCTCCATTTTCATGCGGCTGGATGCCAGGATTCTGTCGAACAAATCTGTTTGGGAATTGAGGGCTTCCTTGTCAAATATTCCCTCTATGATTTTCTTGCAGTATTCCAGTAGGTAAATGTAGAGCTGCTTTTTACTGCCGAAATACTGAAACACAGACGCTTTGGAAATGTGTGCGGCTACCGCAATATCATTGATTGAGGCTTTTTCATAACCAAACTTGCCGAAACACAGGAGCGCCGCATTGAGAATAGCCGTTCTCTTTTCTTCGGTCAGGGCCAAAAATTTGTCCAATTCATTTTCTCCTTTTTACAAAATAACCGATTCGGTTATTTAGAGTATAGCACCAATAACCGAATCGGTCAAGCAATAAAAATTATCATTTGAAAACAGATACTTACCTAAAAAGCCGTCTGTACGAGCATTTCTCATGCCCACACAGACGGCTTGCTTTATCTCTGGTAATCAGTCCAAAGGGTTGTATTCCGTAACGGTTTTCAAGTATGTTTCCGGGTCACCATTGAGAATTAAATTCGCATAGGCTACCGGGTCATTGTATATCAGATAGTCAAGCTCTGACCTCTGGTACATATTGTCTGCGACCTCGTTCTCAACGGCGGTGCAGTCTATAGAAATCATGCTGCCATCAGCGAAGCAAAGCTCCACACAGGCAGTATCGATATTAAATTCACAAGTTAATAAATCGCTCATTTTGATTTTCTCCTCATTCTGGTTCCATATTTTCGCAAGTCTGACTCTCCAGAAATATTGGTAAATCTTTGGTAAAATTGAGAGCGAAACACAAAAAACGCTTATTTTCGGGACTTATAAGACGATTTGAGACTTTTCATCATGCCCGGTAAATCCTGCCGTGGCAGATGAAAAGTACTTTTATCATAGTCTCTATAAACCTCCATAAACCCTATAACCCTTGATTTTACGGGGCTTTTCGGGATTTGAGTTTTTCTTCATTTTTTCATAAGTCTCCATAAATCCATATCACTACACCACTGATTGGTGTAGTAAATGGTGTAGTAGCGGTGTAGTTAACTTAACTAACCGTCACTTTTTTTCCGTCACACTTCATCCCATATTTCTCGTTTTCCAAATTGGTTTTTTGACGAAATTCTGTAATCTTCGCCATCTGATCTGCAGCATGTGCATAGTTTGCATGTGTATACACATTGAGTGTCACCCCTGCATCTGAATGCCCCATCAAATACTGCAAATCCTTAATATCCATACCGGCATTTGCATAATTTGTGCAAAACGTGTGTCGAAACACATGCGGTGTAATATTAGGCAAAGGTCTGTCAGGATGAAGCTTCTTATATTTCTTCATTGCCCAACGCATCTCGTTCTCAACGTGAAGTGCAACCTTGGGATTGCCGTTCTTGTCAAGCATGATGAAACCCGTATATCCGTCCACAACGACCTCTTTTTTGACTTTCGGACGCCTTGCAAGCATATTCTTTAAGGATTGATATATGCTGTCTGTCATCGGTAAAAATCTACATCCGCTGCTGGTCTTGGTCTCCTCAACGTAATATTTCCCACCCCGTTCACGAACCAACTGATGATCCACACGGATTCTACGATTCTTAAAATCCAGATCCTTTTTCGTCAGTCCGCAAAACTCACTGACTCTCATACCGGTCTCAAGAAGAACGACAAACTCATCATAGTATTTACAATATGTATTATCATTCTTGATGAAATCCATCCAAATTTCTAACTGCTCATCTGTGAGGGCGATTCTCTGTTCCGAATCATTTACTACTGCATCAGTCAACTTAAACGCAAACGGATTCTTTCTAACAGCGTCTTCATCGTATGCCATCTGGAATGCCGGTTTGATAACTCCCCGCACGCTGGTAATGGTACTGTAACCTCTGCCGTCTTTCTGCAACTTCATGAACCACTGCTTTGCATCGGATACTTTGATAGTACTAATTTTTCGGTATCCGAACTCCTCTTTCTTAACCAGATTCAGAACAAACTGATAACCGACCTTTGTATTGTATCGTACCCCCTGTTTCAAACTAATATACTTTTCAATTAATTCAATCACAGTGATCTGTCCAGCTTCATAATCCAACCCATCATCAACTTGCTTTTGTATTTCCTTTTCTTTCTGACGAAGTTCCTGCAAAGTCGATGCATAAACGGTCTGCCTTTTGCCATGGAAATCGGTATACCTATACTGATAAACAAAATCCTTTCTCTGGCTTTCTCCCGTTTTCAGAATACGCCCTTTTTTATCTTTACGTTTTTTATTATTCATGTTCGAACTCCTTTCATTGCAAAGGAGTCTCGATGTGACATTTAAATCATATCACATCGAAGACTCTTTTTCTACGAAAAACTACAGATGTTAAATGGAAAAAGCCTGTTCAATGTATTTGTCGAATAAACGTCTCTTGATTAGTCGTTTACGCCCTACCCAGAGAACGAAATTGCAATTCTTGTCATTGGTGATCTCACGCAACTTACCAGTGCCAATGCCAGAGTATTCAGCCGCTTCTTCTAACGTCAAGTTTGCCTTTTCCCAAATCGGAATCTCTTTCATATCCAAACCATCCTTTCATTTTTATTTTTCATATTGAATATGGAAGATTTTTATTTTTTCGTTCCAATAGGTCCCTTGCATATCTAAGAAGAAACTTCAAAAAATCTCTCCTACCCAGTACATATTGTACCGAATAGGAGAGATTTCACACAAACTCCCAGCGCTTATCCTTTTCACTTTACACCCTCAACACATAGTCCATCGAGATCCATCCGCTTCCACTTTTCAGCTTTCCCCATCTGGACGCTCCCTGCCCGTCCGCTTCATCTACGATGGTAAATGTTCCCACTCCTGTATACTTTCCGGTCTTTGGATAATTCGTTCCGGGGCCTTTCCGGATATTCAGATCCGGGATCTTGACTCGAACAAGATATGGCTTAGATTCCTTTTCCTTCTCCGCTTCCTTCTCTTCTTCTTTCTCTTTTTTCCTCATCAAATTCTTCACCGCTTTTCGGAAACCGTCCATCGTATATCCCATATGTAATCCATTCCACAGATGCTCCGGATCTCCATGATTTGTCGCGATCCCTCTTGCATGTCCTTCTTTATGGCTTAAGATCACTCCCTCTCCCATCGGATCCAGCTCATACATCCGGCAAAGAATAGCAAGCAGTTCCACTGCAGGCTCTGTCGAAGGAAGCACGGTTCCAGCTTTGGATAAATACAGATGCTTTCGGCTGCGGGCACCCGACCGAATGGAGCATCAATCCTTTTACTTTGATCTTCCTGCCTGCTTTATAACAAGGGTTCTCTTTCATCATCCTTTGTACAATCTTCACATTTCTCACCTCGATTCTCTTCTGAACACCTCCCGTATTCCGTTATTTCCTGGTTGCTCTATTCTTCCATCCTTCCGCCTAATGTGACTGCCTCAGCTTTTTATCCGGTTCTTTTTTCAGGACATCAATCACCTTCGTAATCGCTTCCGGCATCGGAAGTCCCATCAGTCCTGCATTTTCCACAATTGAAAGCAGTTCATTTGCAATAAATCCGATACAGACCGCATCTCGTACATAGTCTGTTCCAAGTAAAAGATCCAGTCTTGCTGCGATCAGAACGTAGAACAGCATCATACCTTTTCTGCATAATCCCTTAAATCCCGCTCTGCTCTCCAATGTTCCGTTCTCTGATTTAGGGCTTTTGCCAAACACTACCGGAAGAAGAAAACCGCCGGTTATCAAATCAATTGCCATGAAGAGTATCAATGTCTGTAACGCCAGATCCCAACCGCCAAAGGCTGCCGCAACAACTCCGCCTGTCAGGCTGATAATGGTAAATATACGCTGTTTCATGTTATTTTCACTTCCTTTCCTTGAAATTTGGGTGCAAAAAAAGGAACGACCGGTGGGTTAGCCGCTCCTTTTATGCTTCATTTTTTTCTCTCATAGTGATAGGCGTTACTTCTCGGTTATTTATTGAAATTCATCTGTCCCTTCTATTTTTATTCCCCATTCCTTCATCTGTCTAAGAAACGTATCTCTTTCCACTTCATATACTTGCGACTCTTCTGGTGCATCCGGTTCCTTGGTTTCTTTGAAATTTACCATAAAGCTGGAAAATGGATGCCATGCTGTATAGCCATATCCGCTTATTTTTTTCTTTTTCGTTTTCTTCAAGGCAAACAGAACACCTTCATCATAATATGGATAACATGCGGTGGTCTTTCCTCCTGTGGGACACACTCGTTTCATTTTCAACTCTTCCCATAAAAACCTCCTTTTAAATATCAGATACTTCATTGTACATCCGTCTTCATCCATAATCAACTCAGGCCAAGTTTGCCAAGTTATACAAAATGTTCCTATGATTAGCATACTCCACCCCACTATTGTTGCATCCCAATGGTTAAAGTCTGCGAGTTTCCCATCCCACGTAAGAAGGAAAAAAAATATTACTGAACACTCCCACCAAACTACATATCGTCTAACATCTTTACTACATTTAATAACCATCCTTTCCCATCCTTTCAAAACGCATTACTATGCATAATATCCCAACGATTTCATTTTCTGCAAGAAATGATCCTGGAGCATCTGTGTTCTGCTTCTTCTTTTTTTCACATTAGTATTAGCTTTTGCTTTGCTTTTTTCTTGCTTTTTTCTTGCTTTTTTGATTTATTTTTCTTATTCGTATTTGTTCTTGACATTGCTTCTGTTATACTAGTGTATTGACATGTTGATATTTAGCTTTACCACCGCCTTTTAAGAGACGGAAGTAAAGCTGGGATATAAAGACTTAAGCTTTATTCTGGCATCACTTGTCCTAAAATG
>NZ_JBQHTK010000048.1:0-13221 GCF_052065755.1 Bariatricus sp. HCP28S3_D3
CTCATCGTCAGAGTAATCAAACAATTCTTTGATGATGCATGCTCCGATGATTACGTTAACAGGAGTGTTTGGCCGTGAAGCTTTATCACTATATAAAACAGCAAAAGGTTTCTCATCAATTTTAGGGAACACTTCTTCTGCGAAAACCTTTGCCCAGGAATTTTCTAACGCTTTTTGCTCACGCGCAGTGAGGTTTGAAAAACTATCGAACAGAGATAACTGTTCTACATCATTTGTTTTAAAAGACATATGCAAACCACCTTTATTTGATAAGATGATTATACCATATGTCTTTCATCAATAATAGTTATTTAATTAGTTGGAAATACCTTTTGACCCCAGCATCTTGCCATGACCAGCGCCCCTTGGCTCGGAGTAGGAGCTAGAGGGCGCTGGTCATGGCAAAAAGAGACAGATTATCCGGTAATGAGGCGGTGGCAATCGCTCTGAGACAAATCAATCCGGATGTATTTCCGGCATTCCCTATCACACCATCTACGGAAATTCCTCAGTATTTTGCTTCTTTTGTGGCAAATGGACAGGTGGATACGGAATTTATCCCGATCGAGAGCGAGCACAGTTCTATGAGTGCGGCAATCGGAGCTTCCGCAGCAGGTGCGCGAAGCCTGACAGCGACGTCTTCCTGCGGACTTGCGTATATGTGGGAGGAATTATATATTGCAGCTTCCAACCGTCTGCCGCTGGCACTGGCACTGGTGAACCGTGCTTTGTCCGGCCCGATCAATATCAACTGTGATCATTCCGACAGTATGGGTGCAAGAGATGCAGGCTGGATTCAGATGTATGCGGAGAACAACCAGGAAGCATATGATAACATGGTACAGGCATTCCGGATTTCCGAGCATAAAGATGTGAGACTTCCGATTATGATCTGCCAGGATGGATTTATCACCAGTCATGCAGTTGAGAATATTGAACTGCTGGATGATGCGGAGGTCAAAAATTTTGTCGGTGAATATGAGCCGGAGAATTACCTGTTGAATCCGGAGTGCCCGATGGCAGTCGGCCCGTATTCCATCACGGATTACTATATGGAAGCAAAAAGAAACCAGGCAGAAGGTATGAAAAATGTAAGCCGGGTCGTAAAAGAAGTGGCAGACGAATTTGCGTCGCTTTCCGGAAGGCAGTATGGTCTGTTTGAGGAATATTGTCTGGACGATGCAGAAGTTGCAGTTGTGATGATCGGTTCTGCCGCAGGAACGACAAAGGATGCGATCGATAAGCTGCGTGCAGCAGGAGTAAAAGCAGGTCTTCTGAAGATTCGTCTCTATCGCCCATTCCCGGCAGAAGAGATTGCAGAGGCACTGAAACATGTGAAAGCGATAGCGATTATGGACAGGGCGGAAGGTTATTCTAATCACGGAGGTCCTCTTGGAGCAGATGTGATGGCAGCCCTGTTCCGTGCACATTCCCAGGCACTCGCCGTGAACTATATCTATAGCCTTGGCGGACGTGATGTTCGTGTAGAGGACATGGAAGGCATATTTAACACCCTGAAACAGATCGTTGAGACAGGTGACGCAGGGGAGACCTACCGTTATCTGGGAATTAGAGAATAAGGGGGACACGAAGAAGATGAGCTATAATTTCAAAGAGACGATGAATAAACCGGAACGTCTTGCTCCGGGCCATAGAATGTGTGCCGGATGCGGCGGAACGATTGCAGTAAGAAATGTACTTCGCGGGCTTCACGAGGGAGACAAGGCCGTAATCGGTAATGCGACCGGATGTCTGGAGGTATCTACCTTTACTTATCCTTACACTTCATGGGAGGACAGCTATATCCATAATGCATTTGAAAATGCAGGCGCAACCTTAAGCGGTGTGGAAGGCGCATATAAAGCATTGAAAAGAAAAGGCAAACTGGATGAGACTTATAAATTCATTACCTTCGGAGGGGACGGAGGAACCTATGATATCGGATTCCAGTCGCTGTCCGGAGCTATGGAGCGTAACCATGATATGGTTTACGTCTGCTATGATAACGGAGCTTACATGAACACTGGTATCCAGCGCTCTTCTGCGACTCCGATGTATGCAGATACGACCACAACACCGGTAGGAAGTAAGAGCAACGGAAAACCGCAGAACCGTAAAGATCTTGCTGCGATTATTGCAGCACATGATGTTCCGTATGTGGCACAGACTACATTTGTGCAGAACTTTAAGGATTTACATATCAAAGCAGAAAAAGCCATTTACACACCGGGAGCAGCCTTCCTGAATATTATGGCGCCATGCCCGCGCGGATGGAGATACAATACTCCGGACATTATGGAGATCTGTAAACTGGGTGTGGAGACCTGCTATTGGCCGCTATTCGAGGTAGTAGAAGGAAAATGGATTTTGAATTATGAGCCGAAGAAGAAACTTCCGATTGAAGATTTCTTAAGACCACAGGGAAGATTTAAACATTTATTCAAGAAAGAAAATGAGTATCTTCTGGAAGAGTTCCAGAAGGAAGTGGACAGAAGATGGGAAGAGCTTCTGTTTAGATGCTCAAGATAGAGTTCAAGTACGCCGAGGCGTACTTGAATGATGAAGCGGACGTTGGAAGAAGCACTTTCTCCGCAAAACCTTTGCCTGGGATTTTTCTAAAGCTTTTTGCTCACGCGCAGTAAGTGCCAAAAGCAACGGCCCCACTAAGAGATGGAAAACCAGGAGCCTTTTGTATCAATTTGCCCGGAATTTTTCAGTTTACTGATTTCAGCTGACATGGCACTGCGTTCTACACCCAGATAATCTGCCAATGCCTGTCGGTTATAAGGAATTACGAACTCCGTGCTACCGTGCTGTTTGGCTTGATCTAAAAAATAGGCCATTAATTTTTCTTTTGTTGATTTCTGTGACATATATCGGATTTTTTGTGACAGTGCCAAATTCTTTTGTGCCATCCCCTGAAGTAAATTCTTCATCAGGCGATTGTGAAAATGACAGGAATTGGAGCATGAGGTGAGAACACGTCTGCAATCCAGAAGGAGTACCGCACTGTCCTTGACGGCAATAACGCTTACAGGCATGGTTTCAAGACCGGCAAAAGAAAATACTTCTGCAAATAATTCTCCAGGCTGGAGGCAGGTCATTATGCTTCGGTTACCGTAATAATCTTCCCGGATCACTTGCACTGTACCGGAAAGAACAACACTTAAAAACCGGGCAGGGGTACCCTCAAGAAAAACTGGACTGCCTTTCGGGACATTAATAGTTTTACCATTCAGACATGCTATCATAGCATTCAAATCAGATTGTTCAATACCATCAAATAATGGGCATTTCGATAATATTTCAAAAAAATCTTTCACATTAATCCTCCTTTGTTGGAATTCCAACAGACATTCTTTTGCCAGTATAATAGAATAAGCTTGTAACGTCAAGTGCAGCAAATAAAAGGGAGGAAATACAATGATACGTAAAATTATTCAAATAGATGAAGAAAGATGTAACGGCTGCGGGGCATGTGCTGCAGCATGTCATGAGGGGGCCATTGGTATGGTGGATGGAAAAGCAAAGCTGCTTAGAGATGACTATTGCGATGGACTGGGAGATTGTCTTCCTACATGTCCCACAGGAGCGATTTCCTTTGTGGAGCGGGAGGCTGCTGCTTATGATGAGGCAGCCGTTCTGGCTGCAAAAGCGAAAAAGGAACAGCCGCTGCCTTGCGGTTGCCCGGGATCTGCAGCAAAAGCTATCAAACGTCAGGAGACTGATTCTGTATCAATCGCACCACAAGAATCTGAGCTTCGGCAATGGCCTGTTCAGATCAAACTGGTACCTGTGAAGGCTCCATGGTTTGATGGCGCAAAGCTTTTGGTAGCTGCGGATTGTACCGCTTATGCTTATGCTGATTTTCATAAGGACTTTATCAAAGGACGTATTACACTGGTAGGATGTCCTAAGCTGGATGCTGTGGATTATGGTGAAAAATTGACTGAGATTATCCGCAATAATGATATTCGCAGTGTTACAGTGGTACGGATGGAAGTGCCTTGCTGTGGAGGTATTGAAAATGCAGTGAAAACAGCACTTCAGGATAGCGGGAAATTTATTCCGTGGAATGTGGTGACGATTGCAACTGACGGTAGCATTATAGAAAGAGTGTAAGAATGCGGATGTGGCTAAATTGCAGGATGAGAAGATTACTGTTTCCTATTAATGCTTAGGAAACGTTTCTTCTCATTCTCGGGTTCACAGTCGTCGATTCATTTTGTTTGCCAATGAAACGGTTTATAATCATTCATGTGTGAAAAACTGTTTGGTATAATTCTTCTGCTCCCCGGTCTGCTTATCAAAGGTGATGCCCAGGGCCCCCAATTTTAGTCTTACAACCTGATGATCCAACTCTAAGGGTACATTGAGCATGTGGTTTTCTAATTTCCCATTGTTTTTGACAAGATACTCTACACCGAACGCCATTACAGAAAAAGACATATCCATAACATCGGCAGGGTTGCCATTTGCGTATACGAGATTGGCAACCCGTCCATCAGCAATAACAAACAAGTGATTGCCGTTTTCAAGGGTATACTCATCCAGATTTAAGTCCCTCAAAGGGACGGAGGTTTTGAAATCGGACACTGATTAGATCCAGAACCGGCATTTTCAGAATCGTTCTGGCAATGCTTTCTACAACAAATATCTGACATAATCGATAGCTTCTTCTGTCCGAGGACTGTTTGCAATGATTCCTAAATATACTATGTCACTAAATCCAGCATCAGAAATCATAGATGTTTGTGATAAATCCAGTCCAAATGGATGTTCTTCCGTGACTGCTTGATAAGTAATAGAGGGATCCAGCTGCAGATCGGTGGAATTGTCTTCAAGGATGACAGTATTTGTTACCAGATGAGGCTTTAATCGGTTATATAAATCTACATCTTCACTTGAAAGCAGTTCTTCCAGATCGCAGAGATATCCGTTTTGTGAAAAGGCATCAAATGCTTCTTTATTCATAAGGACAACATCCAGCTGTTTCCCGTCAATGGAAGCCAGGATCTTCATGCGGGATGCATAGGTGTATTCGTGATAGGGATTGGTCTCATCGTCGGTCAAATATAATCCGGTATATAGCTGCATGGTGGTTTTGGAAGTGTCTTGATCAAGAGAATCCAGAAAACCGGTGCTCAGTTGTTCAGTAAGGGAATCGCTTGCAGATACGTTGACTAAGGCAGTATAGAGGATTTTTTCCTTGTGGGTAAAATGTCCGTAAAGGGAATAACCAAGTATGTACAGAAGAATGCAAAGTACCACAATGGGCAGCTTATAATAATCCCAAATATACCGGATTTTTTGTGGCCCATGAAGGGTTTTCAGTTTTTCCAGCTCCGGTGACGCTTTTTGTTTCAGCTTCATGAGAATTCCTTTCTACTATGGTTTAAACGGCATCTGCCCAGACTGAAAACCTGTGACAGATACCGATAGGCAGTTATTGTGAATCGTCCGGTGAGGAGTTTTCGACAGACTCTGATTTCTCTTCGCACATCAACAGGATATTGGAAAGCAGGTAAGAACACAGGAAAGCGCAGAGTCCTTCACCAAAAATAATTGCGGGTGTAAAGATGTTTATGATTACGAAAATCATAATAAAGTAAATTACAGCCATCAGCACGGTGCAGAGCAGAAAGCGCATGCCAATCATAATTGAGTTTTTAAACATGGCCAGAGTTGTATTATTAAATCTGGCAAGAAGCGGAAAAATATACATCAATATGATGGCGTATGCAACGGCTGCTACAATCAAAACGGCGGTACAAATTGTCCAGAACGCATTCTCAAAACGAATGTGATACAGAACATAACCGTCTATTCCGAAGAGGATTCCAAATCCCAGAAGAATTAGCCAGATGACGGTTCCCTGTTTGAAATTCTCACGGAAAGAGTGGAAAAAGGCTTTTGTGATATTGCCTTCTTCGTTTTTGACCATTTTTAAAGTGACATAATATAATGCAGTTGTAGAAGCACCGATGGTAAAAACTGGAAGGCTGCAAAAAAACCACAGGATGTTAAGATATACTGCATTAACGATTTTTGTAATGAATTGCATGACCGGATTATCCGGGTTAAGTAAGCTGTTCATGATAGTCTAATCCTCCGTAGATTCTCTGTAGATCAGGTCAGTTTCAACGTGCATGGTTCGATAGTTTAAATCTGGTTCCTTTATTCGCGATATTAATAAATGTACTGCGTAGTAGCCCATGATCTGGCTGTGTATATGGATGGTTGTCAGAGAAGGCGTTATGATTTTTGATTCCGGAGAATCATCGAAACCGCAGAGGTACACATCTTTCGGAACAGAATAGCCAAGCCTCTTTAAAGCCTTTATGGCATCCAGAGCTACGAAATCATTTGCACAGATAAACACCTGAGGAAGCTCTTTCATATTTTTCAGACGATCTGTCAGGATCTCCTCATATTTGCGGGAAAATGGTTCGCGGTCAAGAATACTGTATTCGTCAGATATAGGTAAACCAAGCAGGTACATGGCATCGCGGTATCCCATATAACGTTCAAAAAAGGAATGGCAGTGCAGATAATCTCCGATAAATCCAATTTTTGTTTTTTTCCTTCGAGACATTTCCTCTACAAAGCGATAAATATTAGTGCGGTTGTCCATATATAACTTGTCTGCTACCAGCGGTGAACCCAGAGGATCGGCCGGAGTGTCAACAAAAAGGACAGGCAGATCAAGAGAGCAGACCATATGGCTATATGCGGAATCGAACAACTCGATGCAGACGATTCCGGCGGTCCTTTCTTTCGCAAAGGAAGGCGGGAGCAAAAGCCGGTGAAGGTCATCCGGAAGAATGCGGTACATGGTCAGACTGTAGCCTAACTGGGAAAGCTCTCGCTGAAATTTGTCCAGCATTGTGGATGCAAAATGGGAATTACCCAAAAAACTTGTGGTAAACAGCGCGATTTCACCGCGTTCATTCGGGGCGGAAAAAGAAAGGGACGGTTTGCCTGTGTCTGCAATTGTTACATATGAAAACTGTTTATATCCCATTTCCATTGCTTTTTTTAAAACTTTGTCTCTGGTTGCATCAGCAAGGATGCCCGTATTGTTAATCGCCTTAGAAACAGTGTTTCTGGAAACACCGAGGGCGTCAGCTATATCCTGTATGGTTACTCTGCCGGCCATATAATCCTCCTAATTATGTGAATGATTGTTACATAATATATTATAAAATGCAAAACAAAATGTGTCAAATGTAATAATGAAAAAAATTAGGTAAAAATGCATAAAAATAAAATGCTATAATTATAATAAATATACAATAATGTGCCAAAAGTAAAAAAATGTAAAAACAATAAAGGCAAAATGCCAGAATTATATTGACCAAATGTAAAATATGTGGTATAAAATAATCATGAAATCTTGAATTTACTTTTACATTTGCACAACTAGATTGAGACGGCATGGATATATGTAGATGCAAAAGTATGGGGAGAGAAAAAAAGGAAGGAGGACAAAATGAAAACAAGTTCTACAGTTGTTTCTGACAAGAAACAGAACAAAAACTCAGCAGGTCTTCATAACACGCTTCTGTATTTAAAACAGCATTGGCAGTTGTACGTGATTTTCCTGCTGCCGGCCTTGGCGCTTACTTTGATTTTCAAGTATATTCCGATGGGCGGCATCATGATTGCTTTTCAGAAGTATAATCCGATCAAAGGTATTCTGGGAAGTGAGTGGGTAGGATTCAAGTATTTCGAACGGTTTTTGTCATCACCGGATTTTATGACTTACCTGATCAATACCCTGAAGCTTAGTGTTTACGGTTTGTTATGGGGGTTCCCGGTTCCGATTCTATTGGCATTTCTGCTGAATCGAATCCAGAGTACGGGAATAAAGAAGAAAATTCAGCTTGTTCTGTACTTGCCGAATTTTATCTCCGTAATTGTATTGTGTGGTATCGTGCGTATTTTCCTTTCAGTTACGGGACCGGTCAATTTACTGTTTGGTACGAGCATTAATTTCATGACCATGCCGGAAGCATTCCGTACCATTTATATTGCCAGTGGTATCTGGCAGGGAGCAGGCTGGGCATCTATCATGTATACGGCGGCGCTTTCTAATGCCAGTCAGGAATTGAAAGAGGCAGCGTTGATAGACGGTGCGAACATATTCCAGCAGATTAAAGCCGTGGAGTGGCCTGCGATCAAGGATTTGGTTGTGATTCAGTTTATTATGCAGGCGGGTAATATTATGAGTATCGGTTTTGAAAAAGCCTATGCATTGCAGACGGATTTGAACCTGCCCGCATCAGAAATTATCGCTACATATGTTTACAAAAAAGGTTTGCTGGATGGAGATTACAGTTTCTCGACAGCAGTAGGTTTGTTTAATACGGTAATCAATGTTATTTTGCTGGTAGTAGTGAATAAGATTGTTGCCAAAATGAATGATGGTAAAGGATTATAAGGAGGAGCGAGATGAAAAAGAAAAGCAGATTTGCCAGATATTCTCTACAGGATAAGGCGTTGCTGATGTGCGGATACATTTTGCTTGGACTGTTTGTGGTTGCCATTATAGTTCCTATGATTTATATTGTCGTAGCTTCTTTTATGGATCCGGTTACCCTGCAGAATAAAGGTATTACCTTTGATTTTAGCAAATGGACTCTGACTGCATATGAACGTGTTATTTCAAATAAGCAGATTTGGGTAGGTTTTAAAAACGCAGTTATTTATTCTGTTGTGTTTACCGTTGTGTCAGTTGTAATAACACTTCTGGCGGCATACCCGATGTCAAGAGTAGATTTTAAAGGACGAGGATTTTTTAATGTGATTTTTGTAATTACCATGTTCTTTGGAGGCGGATTGATTCCTACTTATTTGTTGATCAGCAATCTGGGACTGCTGGACAGTATGTGGGCAATTATTCTTCCTGGAGCCTTCAGTGTATGGAATATGATTATTGCAAGGACATACTATCAGGGAATTCCTGGTGAATTGAGAGAAGCGGCAGAGGTAGATGGTGCCAATGAACTGGTATTCTTTTTTAAGATTTTGATTCCGGTATGTACTCCGGTTATTGCAGTGTTGGCATTATGGCAGTTTGTTGGTATGTGGAACAGTTACTTTGATGCAATGATTTATTTGAACGACTCAGCAAAACAGCCGTTGCAGTTGGTGCTTCGTTCTATTTTGATTCAGAATCAACCGGAATCAGGAATGATTTCTGATATGCAGAGCACAGCAGCAAGAGCACAGCTGGCAGAACTTTTGAAATACGCAACAATCATTATTTCAAGTTTACCGCTTCTGGTAATGTATCCATTCTTCCAGAAGTATTTCGACAGCGGTATTATGGCTGGTTCTATAAAAGGATAATGAATGAAAGGAGCAAAAAAATGAAAAACAAATATTTTAAGCGCATAGTTGCCGTGATGCTGGCAATGGGAATGGTTGTATCACTTACAGCGTGTGGCGGAAAGAGCACTAAAAAATTGAATAGCGGGGAATTTCAAGAAGTGGATAAGTCTGAACTGGAGTTTCCATTAAAAGAGACGACAACTTTAACTGGTATGACCAGTTACCCTGCAAATACGGAGTCAAATCCTAACAACCGTACAATCTTTAAACGTTTACAGGAAAAGACAAATGTCGAGATCGAATGGACGGCAATCCAGTCAGACCAGTGGGGAGATAAAATTACCCTCAACATGTCAAATCCGGACACTTTAACAGACTTTATCTTCACGGCAGGTTTTAGCGATAGTGATCTTCTTAAATATGCGGATCAGGGAATTATTATTCCATTGGAAGAATACATCGACGCATATATGCCGAATTTGAGTGCAGTATTTGAAAAATATCCGGAATATAGAACCATGTGTACTGATTCTGAAGGACATATCTGGGCTCTTCCGTGGATTGAACAGCTTGGCTCAGAAAAGACAGCAATCCAGACAGTTGGAAATATGAGCTTTATTAACAAAAAGTGGCTGGATTTCCTTGGACTGGAAGTTCCGACAACGGTAGATGAATTTGAACAGGTTTTAATTGCTTTCCGCGATCATGCATCTGAACTGCAGGCAGAATTCAATATTGACGGAAGCATCATTCCGATGGCATGTATTGTAAATGATGGTGACCAGGATCCGAGCATCCTCATCAATGGTTTTGGTGAAGGATACGGCGATGCTGATAAGGGAAGACATATTGCAGTTACTGATGACCTTGAAGTAATCTGTTCCGCAACACAGGAAGGTTATAAGAAGGGAATCGAATGGCTTCATTCTCTGTATGCAGAAGGTCTGATTGATCCGGAAGCATTTACACAGGAATGGTCTACTTACGTATCAAAAGGAAAATCCGGACGTTACGGCGTATGCTTTAGCTGGGATGTAGCAAATATTGACAATCTTCAGGATTGGGTTCCGCTTCCGGCATTAACAGCTGATACAAGAAATATCACTCCGCAGAATGGTTCTTTTACAAGTGGATTTGACCGTGGACGTTGCGTAGTAACAGCAGTTGCAGAGAATCCGGCTCTTGTATGTGCATGGCTGGATCAGATGTATGATCCGTTTCAGTCTCCGCAGAATAACTGGGGAACTTATGGCGAGGATGATGAGTTTGATATCTTTGAACTGGGTGAAAACGAGAACGGTGAGGAAATGCTGAAGCATGCTCCGCTTGGAGATGCATCTCCGGTTGAAGTAAGAGAAGCAGAGTGTGTTGGAGGTCCGCTTGCAATCCTGGATGAATACTATGGTGTATATGTAACATGCCCTGATGATGCACAGTATCGTTTGGATTGGATTAAAGATTACTATACTCCGGATATGAATACAAAATATGTATATCCAAATGTATTCATGTCTCAGGAAGATACAGAAGAACTTTCCAATCTGCAGGCAGATATCCAGAAAACAATCAATGCGAAAAAATCAGACTGGATCATGAATGGATTTACAGATGCAGACTGGGATAAATACTTGAAAGATCTGGATGCATATGGTCTGCAGGATTATCTGGACATTTTCCAGAAATATCTTGACAGCTACTATGAAAATGCAGAATAATAAAACGTTGACACTAGATAAATAATAATCGTAGGAGCAGAAATATATGACAAGTCAGACATTACGAGAAGCACGGAAGTATGAAGAAACTTATGACAAGAGAATAGCACTAGAAGACAGGCCGGGATTCCATTTATCAACAAGGGTTGGCTGGCTGAATGACCCCAATGGTTTCTCTTTTTATGAGGGGAAGTACCATCTGTTCTATCAGTACCATCCATATGACCCATATTGGGGACCGATGCACTGGGGCCATGCAGTGAGTGAAGATTTGCTGCACTGGGAGTACCTCCCGGCAGCTTTGGCACCTGATATGAGCTATGACAGAGACGGATGTTTCTCCGGAAGTGCGGTGTCACTTCCGGATGGGAGACAATTGTTAATGTATACGGGTGTTAAGAGAATACCTTTGGAAGAGGGTGGGTTCCGTGATGAACAAACTCAGTGTCTGGCGGTGGGGGATGGTCTTGATTATGAAAAATATGAAAAGAATCCCGTGCTTGATGTGGAGAATATTCCAGAAGGGTGCAGCAAAGCAGATTTTCGCGATCCTAAAATGTGGGTAAATGAAGATGGAACCTATAGCTGTGTGGTCGCAAACCGGGCAGCAGATGGCAGTGGACAGCTTTTGCTGTATACCAGTCAGGATGGTTTTGAATGGAAGTTCAAAAGTGTTTTGATCGAGAATCATAACCGGTTTGGTGTTATGTGGGAATGTCCGGATGTGTTCCGCCTTGATGGAAAAGATGTGTTGATGTGCAGTCCGATGGATATGCTTCCTGAGGGATTTGAATATCACAATGGTAATGGAACTTTATATCTGTTGGGAACTATGGATGAAGAGAACGGTACATTTAAGGCGCAGACGGATCATGCAGTTGATTATGGGATTGATTTTTATGCACCTCAGACGATTCTGACACCTGACGGCAGGAGAGTGATGATTGCGTGGATGCAGAATTGGGATACCAGTCGTCTTCATCCCAAGGAAACTCCATGGTTTGGACAGATGACACTTCCAAGAGAACTCTCTGTAAAAAATGGCAGAATATATCAGAATCCTATTCGTGAGCTGGAGAAGCTGCGACACAATAAAGTAGAATACAAAGATGTTGTTTTCACAGATACTATCAAACTGGATAAAGTGAAAGGAAGAAAAGTTGATCTGGAAATTGAACTGGAACCTGTAGAGGGAAAAGAACTGTATAAAAAGTTTGCAGTACGTTTTGCACAGGATTGCCAGTATCATACTGCAGTCAGCTTCCGCCCTTACGAATCTATTTTGAAGGTGGATCGTAAGTTTTCAGGTTCCAGAAGGGCAGCAATTCATCAGAGACGAAGCCAGGTTTCTTCAGAAAATGGAAAAATTAAACTGCGCCTGATATTGGATTGGTTCAGTGCCGAGATCTTTGTTAATGACGGAGAGCAGGTGATGACGATCACTCTATATACTGACCAGGCAGCAGATGGAATTTCCTTCTTCGCAGATGGAAGTGTAAAGATGAATGTTGTGAAGTATGATTTGATAGGATAACTTAGTGATCGGGACGTTCGATGCTGGGGGCAAAAGCCCTGGTATCGAACGTCCCTCTTTTGCTTTTTGTTGCTATTTATAAGTTTTTACCGTAGTTTTTGGTATATATGGCGTTGATTGTAACTATGCCCTTCCCATATTCTTATGCCAGTATAGGAGTTTCTGCATAATTCAAAGACCCTTTCACATAGTGAAAGAATTTTCTAAAATTCAACGCTGCAATTTTACTTCCGAAGAAGAACCTTCCTCTTTGTTTTCCACGAGGAAGCTTTTCCAGATGATAGTTTTTTCGAAGAATTGAGGGAATCGTTTCTACTCCGTTTCGTATCCTGCGATACAAATTATATGTTTCACTAGACATTCTCTCCTCTAGTGCGAGGCGAATAAGGCTCTTTTTCGTAATAAGTACTCTTGCTATATTTTTGAATATTTTGGCATGACACTGTTCCTTATGTGGACAGTTTGCGCATACATCGCTGTCAAAGGTGATTTTAAATTCATCATTGCTCTTCTTATAACAACAACTTCTAGGTGTGTTTCCTGCCGGACACTTTATCACTTTTGTTTTTTCTTCGTCCATTTCAAATCCGGAAACATCTCGCCGATTCTTTTTGGCTGTCAATGCAGTAGGAAGTA
>NZ_JBQHTK010000049.1:0-13196 GCF_052065755.1 Bariatricus sp. HCP28S3_D3
TTTATTCAGTTTTCAATGTGCAAATTTATTTATGTCAAACACCCAAAACAGGTGGTTCAACCTATTAGTTATGCGATGTGCTGGCTGTCCTAGTTTTCAGACAGTCTCCCCGACTTTAATCAGGTGAAGTGCCACCAGTACTTTCTTAATATTTCTTTTAATAATTCTTTTCTTATACAACTTGAATGTAGATAAAGCAAATGATTTACCCGAAACAATATCATTGAGAAATGCTTCACGTTGAGGCTTTTTTATCGATGGATGCCTCAATTGATGATTTTCATTTCTAGCTTTTTCCAAGTCTACATTCTTCATTTCAAGTTTAGCGTAATATACTAAATCTCGACCTTTTTCAGTCTGTATTAAAATTAACGACACTCCATTTTTTTCTTCTTCTTTATATTCTGTACCCCACGAATCACCTAGTGTAACATCTGAGACTCTATCGGTTGTTGCAAATTGACACTCATAGCAATTTTCCGTGTAGCTTATCGAATCCAGGAAAGTGATTAAATAGTCGTCTGTACCTTCTGGTGTGAATGTTTTTCCGCTATCAGCAAGACCAAATGCTGTATTTGTTCTAAACTTAATATCATTACACTCTTTTATCTTAATTTTCTTTTCAGCTAGGAACTTTTCCAATATTTGGGGAGATGGGGTTCCATGGCAGATTAGGTCAATAGTATATAAATTGTCTTGATTCTTTATATAATTCTTTAAACCTGCAACTTGACATGGCAAGCTAATAAACAGAACCTTATCAGTCTTTAATCTTTCCTGTATTTTTTTATATATTCCAGTGGGATTACTCTTTACATATTTAGAGCCAGCAAATCGTTTTGCAACTTCTAAATCGTTTGTCAGTTCAAAAACAAACTCTCCATCCTTGAATAGGCAAGATGCGACATATCCTCCTGATTGTATGAAGGATTTAATTATCGCAGATGCCGCTCCACCAGAAGAAGATTTACTCCTAACACTCCATTCGGCCCACCCCTGTTTCCATTCTAAAGGAAACATCTTCTCCAATTCTGTATTATTAGGGCATACTTTTTCACACTGCCCACAGTTTATACAAATATCCATATCTTTTACGGCATTATAAGAGAATATGTTATCTACAATAGAAATACAATTCTTTGGACATTTATCCAGACATGCCATGCAACCATTGCACTTATTTTCTTCACAAACTGTTTTTATATGCATAATTATTAACGTTTCTCCTTCGCAAACCGCATGAATATTTTTCTACCAAAAGGAAGCCAAATATTCTTAAAAATATATATTATCATCACTAAAATAATTATTTGTAGAATCTGTGCAAAACTATTATCTGCAAACATAAGAGTTGCCGAACAAATAAGCGCAATGCTACCAATTATCAATTCCCTTGTTAGTACATTGTAATACATATATTTTTTAGTATGAAATACTCTGAAAATAAAGACAGAAATATAACTAATACATGTTGCAAATGCAGCGCCATACACGCCAAAATTTGGGATTAACGTGAAATTTAAAGCAATATTTAAAATAGCACCAAATGTGCCAGAAAGTAGGAATCCCTTACTATCTTTATGTACTGTATAACTCGTAGACATAAACGTCCCTAATGTCAAATAAACACATCCAATAATGAGAAACGGTGTATATTGCCATGCTTCATAATATTTGGGGGATACATATATTTTTAAAAATGGCTTGATGACAGCCATCATACATAACCCAATAAGCATGATTACACTTATCATGGATTTAAATACATTATTAGTATAAGTTTCTACATCTTCTGCATCTTCTTCTCTAATTGCAGAATAACTCCATGCTTGATTAAAAATGCCAGTAAAAGTCGAAATCAAAGTTGGCAATTTATATGAAATAGCGTATACACCATTTGCAGCCACTCCAATCATGCTTGTAACCATTACGTGGTCTGAAGAATTCATTATCCACCACATAAAAGAGTTCGGTATTAGTACGACAGAATACTTAAGCATTTCCTTTATTTTTCGTTTATCAAGAGGTGCTCTGATAGCTCGATATCCCTTGCCAATGATTAAAGCATAAACTGCAACAATGGCGTTAGCGATTGTATATGCTAATAGATATCCGGCAATTCCAAATTTAAATCCCAATAAAAATAAAATATTAAAGCCTGCTATTAGTAAAGTATTTAGTATATTTCCTATACTGTATTGAACCAGTAATTCTTTTCCCCTTAAATCGCAAAGAAAAACTTGGCTAGATGCTGAACAAACTACATAAAAATAAACAAGAATACTAAACGAAGAAACCTGATTCCATAATCTACATAATGGAATTAATGCCAATCCAAGCAACATACCAAAGAATAAAATAACAATGCCTATTTTTGTTATTTTATTCTTATCTACCCCTCTATCTAAATTGAATCGCATTACAGCTTCCATGATATTTAATGTTATTATTGGTACAGCAATTGTTGAAATTGTAACAACCAAATCAACAGTTCCGTATTCTGATGTTGTTAAAACATTTGTGTATAATGGAATAAGAAAAAAGGAGATAACCTTTGTTGCAAGATTGCCAATAGTGAATATTATTGTGTTCTTAAACAAATATTTTGATCTATTTTGTTTCTCCATTTATATATCTCTCCAAGTATTTATAGGTATTACTTCTTTCGGTTTCTATAACTTTTTTTATTGATTCATTCTCTTTTTCCAAACTATAAACCGAGTTAAGCTTTGACAAATCATCTACCAAGTGCCTTTCAATACCTAATCTCTTTATTAAATCACTGAGTTTATTATAGTTACTTTCTCTTGTAATCACTGCAAATTTATTCGCATACTTTGCTGAAAAAATGGTGCCATGAAAAGTATCTGTGATAACAAAATCTGCGTTTTGAAATACTTTTAAACATTCAAATGGATTACAGGCAATAAATTCTTTGCACCAGGTTTGACCGCCTTGAACAGCTATTGGTGTTAGATTATGAGAATTACAAAAATCCAATATCTTTCTAATCTCATCTTGCTTATAAAATCTATACGGATAGCTATATATCACACAATAGTGTTTTGGTAGACTAGGAAGTTCACTTTCTTCAACCTCTTTATCAAAATCATAAATCAATACAGGATCAAAATGCCTAGACATATTTTTAATGCCAAAATGATTTACAAATTCGTAAGTATTCGCATCTCTTACCGAAAAGCCTCTAATATTTTGAAAAGCATTACCTATACTTTCTTTTATAGCATTAGGAAGATTTTCATATTTTGTTGCACCACAGGAAGCTGCATATGTAATGATAGCGTCAGACTCTGATACGTTACCAAACAACTGTGATGTATAACCCCACCATCCAGCGTATAAACAATTAAAAACTTCATCAGATCCAATAATACACAGATCATACTTTGCAGATTTCTTATTTATGCTTAGATTATTAATTCGAAAATCTTTACAAATAGCTAAAAATTTCTTATAGACTAATTTGTTTTTAGCTAAAATGAAAAAATTTCTAGAAAAAATTTTCTCTACAAGGGTCTTTTCATCGGACTCATCAGAGTGCTTTTTCACATCGCTATCGAGAAGATTAAAATCTTGCTCTATTTTTTTTATATCTAAAAATTCTACTTCACAACCAAATGATTCAACTATTTTTTTTAGCCCATATGCTTGTAATAAAGAACCATAGTTGTCTATCATTTGCATTGATAAAATACACGCTTTCATTCAATTATCTTGCCTTTCTTGATTTCTTGATTAATAAATACTGCATATGGCCAGTTTTTGCGGACAGCTGGGCCACATTTTCCGGCCAGTCAGAGACACAATAAGCGGACAGTTAAATTTCAAGCCATCAAGTCTTATGCCGCGAAAGGTGCTTTACATGAGTAGCTCATGATAGGCTGTTTAGCCCTGGCAAATCCGTCTCTGACGCGGTTTCCAGGCTTTGCCAATGAATCATGAGCGGTAGAGGCTCATGTCAAGCACACCGTGGAATAATGCTTGATGGCTGGCCGCCGATTATGTCCCACACTGTCCGCCTAATATGGCACAGGTGGCCGTTTAGGCTGGCAATCTGCAAATACATTTTCTATTTATACATCATATTAATTTTATATAACGTATTCCTAATCTTGAATGCTGTTTTTATGCCAACTGGTCCAAATATAGATGACATACAAAATAGCTTCTGTTTTTTATTTAATTCACGATTGGCTATTACTTCGTTTTTGTATTTTTTTACTATATCATACACATATTTCATATCAGTATGATTAAATGGTATTTTTGTAATAGTAAGAAGCGCTTCATAAAACAACTTAAATACGGCGGCATCTTTAAGGTGTGGATATTCTTTATTTATATAATCTAGTTCTTCAATTGAAAAATTTATTCTATCTAATTCATTGCTAGAATAATTTGAATTAACAATACTATATGGATTTTCTTTATAATAGTAATATACAATTATATCTGTGAAAATAATCTTTTTACTTCTACCAAATAGTTTATAAGTAGTTCCTAGGTCCTCATAAAGTTTTCTGTATGGATAAGTTATGCCATCAAAGAGCTCCTTTTTATAAAGTTTAGCTGAAGCACTATTAGTCACACCATGCATATACAATAGTTTCTTTAAACTATTTATAGTGTCAAAGTCTTCTACCAAAAAGTTCGCACATGTTGAATTTTCTACGACATTTCTCTTGAATACCTCTTGAATCCTTCCGCAAACTATATCTGCATCTTTTTCAAGAATCAATTCATATAATTTCTCAATAGCGTAAATTGGTACCCAGTCATCGCTATCAACAAAATACAAATAAGAACCGATCGAATGAGATATTCCATAATTTCTAGCATCTGATAAACCGCCATTCTTTTTATCAAACACTTTAATACGATTATCTTTGTTCTTCCATGCTTCGCATATTTCTAGAGATGAATCCTTAGATCCATCATTTATCAATAATATTTCAATATTCTCATATGTTTGATTTATTAAACTCTGTATACATTTGTCGAGATATTTCTCAACATTATATACAGGAACAATAACAGAAATTAAGTGCTTTTCCATTAAACAATCTCCTCAACAATATGCTACGCTACTCTTTTTTTATATAAAAATTTATCAATAAAATACATATATACAAAAATAAGCATTACTGGTGTTCGCGCAATATAAAACTCAAAAATCCAAAATGGTAATATTGCAATAGAGTAGTAGAGCATCGCCTTACTACATACAGAGTTCACTACTTTATAACGTTTATAAATGAATGCATAAACCAAAGCCATGTATGCCGGATCTATCACTAATCCCAATATTCCAAAATCTCTTAGGCAAACATAAGCAAAAGTAACATTATTATTCATTACAACACCATTATTAAGGGTAAAATAAATTTGAGCTATTTGATTAATTTCCTCAATTCCTGATAGCATATTTGTTTGGAAACCCACGCCTTTAATAAATATTTTGAAAACATCAGTAATCGGGCTTAACATTCCTTTACCAAATAAATAATTACCCCCATTGAGCAGTGTTGTCGCTGTGTGCTTTATATAATAATCAAATAAATGTATACTTCCAACAAAGTAACAATAAACATTATAAAGTAATCCTTTCTCAGAGTTTAAAGATCTTTGCCCAGTAATTGCAACAATAAGCAAAAGCAATGCCAAAATTGAAAAAATGAGTTTTTTATTCTTTTTTATAATGCGAGAGATACTTCCTCCATATTCAAATCCTAAAGCTGAAATCATGTACATGATAATCAGTAAAAAATCCATTCGGCCTGCCGTAATAAACATCAACACTATATAAGTAAAAAAGTTTATCAATAAATTAATAGAAACTTTTCTTTTTTGAATTAACTCCAATATCGAATAACAAGTAAGCGAAGTATTCAATGGTGAGAGAAAATATACAATCAAAAATCTAATCCTCTGATCATAGTAATCTCCCTGCCAAGCCCATCTAAGATAATTAAATCCACTTTCTTTAAAGATAGCAAATCCCTTTACAGCAATTGGAACAAGGATTGCCAAGATAATGCAGGATAGTGTCAATTTTATAAAAGATCTAGGCTCATAAACAGCAAAAATTTTTTTCTTAACTCTTATTGCCGATGTAAAAATTAAAGTAAATATTTCAAAAGAAAATAAACCAATTGTTAAATATAAATATGTGGTAAGCGACACGCTTTCAAATCCAAAGAAAGAAAACAACGACAAAAGCATAACAAAGACGTACATAATGATAAAAACGTTTGCGTAGTTCAAATTCGATTTAAACAAAATCTTGTTTATAAAAATTGAAAAAGCAAATAACGCAAATATCATAATAAACGCAATCATGCTAGACATAGGTAAATTGTCTCCTTCTTTCTAATTCAGCATATATTTTCAACAAGTTATCTACATACCATTTTTCTGATCCTCGATTTTCATCAAACATCTGATAGGTGTTTCTAGATAGCCTCTTTACATAATCATCATCTTTAAATCTATTAATTGCTGCAGTCATTGCATCTGCATTAGCTTTTACTATTTCCCCATTTTCTCCTTGTACTATATCATCTGTAGCAGAGCTACAATCAGTGACGATACAAGGTATTCCATTGGCCTGCACTTCTGGCACAGTAAGAGGAGAACCTTCATACCATAGTGTCGGGAAAATTAGTGCCCTGGTTTTCTTCAAATGTTCGTTAATTTGTTCTTTATTTTGCCATCCCATAAATTCTATGTTGGGGTACTTTTGTTTAAGATTTTCTTCAAGAATTCCTTTTCCAATTATTACACCATGTACCCCTGCTTTTGTCACTGCTTCACAGAACAACTGAGGCCCTTTTTCTCCGCTGAGTCTTCCTATGTAAACGAAATTCGAGTTTTTCTCTGCTTCTATTTGCTTACGTTCCCCAACGTTGATAGGGTTTTTCACCAAATACTTATGTTTTACTTCTGGAATCCTCCTCAGAAGCTGTTTTTCTTGATAAGGAGAAATAAAAATATAGTTCAAATTTTCATTATGCCTAATCACACTATTCTGATTTGCTTGTCTGATGCACCTCCACAATTTTTGCGGATAGTTTCGTGCATCACAATTGCATTTCAAGCAAGTCGTTGATAGTGGGCGCAATTCGCATATCTTCTGTTCCACATAGTTGAAACACGCTCCATTAGGGCAAGCTAAAAAGTATTCGTGAATAGTCAGATATGTGTTAAAGCCCATTTCCTCACAAGCCTTAAAAACTGAACTAGAGAGCACCTTTGTCCATGTATGAATATGTACAACTGTCTCTTCTTTATTTAACGTAGAAAGCAATTTCTTTAATTCTTCTCCTGCTTTCTTGTTGTATATTCCCTTAAGAAAAGCATCTATTTTATTCTTGTTGCCAAGAAGATCAGGCATACCTAAAGCAATAACTTTTGCTCGACTGTTTTTCAGTTCTTCACAAGGTTCACCATTTCCTGCGAAACAATATACATTTAAGTCTGTGTGCTTAGCAAAAGCCAAAACTGATTGCATAGCTACATTTGCGGCTCCACCTTCAAAGAAAGCATAATCGCACACAATGACTATGTTTTTTAGTTCTTTCATTATGACCATTTCACTCCCCACTTTTTAAAGTAGTATTTCATGCTCTGAACATGGTACTTGAAAAGCGTTTTATTTCCATGCGATCCCTTTTCCCACTTATGTATTACCCTAGCCCCAGGGAAGTACATGAGCTTGGATACTTGATTAACTCTTTTGCAGAGATCTGCATCTTCGACATACATAAAGAAGTTGTCGTCAAATCCCTTCAGCTCCTTAAACAAATCCGTTCTGACAACTAGGAAAGAGCCCTGCCCAAACGGAACTTGGAACGGTTTGCTATAGTCCTTATTCTGGAGGGTATGTTTTTTAATTCTTCCTGGGAACAAACCCTTACAGAAGAAACGGATAAACATATCAAAAACAGTTAGTTCTTCTCTATAAACCAACTGCCTTTTACCGTATTCATCTCTGATATCTGGAATAACCATTCCAACGTCTTTGTTTTCATTCATCCAAGAAATAATCTTTGAGAACGCATCTTCACAGAAAAGAATGTCTGGATTAACGATGGCGTGATACTCACTGTCCAACCTATCTAAAACTGTGTTATGCCCTTTTCCAAATCCTAAATTGCTGCCAGCATCGATGTACTCTACATCGTTACACTTCTCAATAAACTCCTTAAACTCTTCAACATCAGACGGAGAAGAAATAGCGACGCCATTATCGACAATGTATATTCTTTTAGGTAATTCTGGAGACGTAAATTGCTCCATTGATGTTATAGCAGCTTTTATATCTTCGTAATTGTTATAGGCGACTATACAAGCCGATAATTTAACTGACATTTACTACTCTCCCTTTATTTCTATAAAAACAATTTCTGTTGAATTCCACAGTCTTGGAATTGGTAAGGTGTTTGACAGCCCTCTGCTGACTACCAGTTTCTGGTCAAAAACTCCACCATCATATTTCGGTAAGAACCCTTGACTTTTCCCGTATAATCCTTTTCCAAACAGTCTTATTTGCCCTCCATGAGCGTGACCAGAAAGGATCAAGTCTATATTTCTCTTCTTTGTATATGGATCATAATTGTCGGGGTGATGGTCTAGTAGGATTTTGTATCCTTCTTGGTTCTCAAACTCATCCAGCCACGCCACCTCTGGAAAGAGTGCCATTGGAATCTTTGGATCGTACTTCTCGCATTTGTGATAGAAGTATGAAGTCATACCACCAATTACAATTTCCTCATTAAATCGAATGAAAGAATCATTAAGTACTGTGACTCCTATCTTCTTTATTTCTTCTATATCCCACCTGTTTAGAAGGTAATCGTGATTTCCAAACGAAAAGAAGGTTGGTGCAATACCAACTATCTCTTTTAAAAAATCTCTAACATTAGGACTTTCCGACAACGAAGTGTTACACAAATCTCCAGCGATACATATCATGTCCGGATTATTTGATTGGAGCATTGGCAAGATACGTGGATTGACTTTGCTATGCGTATCCGCCAATAGCGCAATTTTGTAGTTTTTGCTCAGTGGTGCGTTCAAGACATAATTGACTGTTTTCATCTTCAGCTCCACTTCTCTGCCCATCTCTGGGTATTCTTCTATACTTCTCTGCCTTTACGGCATTCTTCTTTTCTTCTATTCCGGTTCCTCACCGTTCTTCTCTCCCAATCAATCCCATTCACCCAGTGTACCTTCAACTTTCTTTTATTCCTCTTTTAAACTTCCTTATCCACCCCAATCTTTCGGTGCTGGTATTAGTAAAAGTAATGAGAAATAGTACATATAAGGTAGGGTGGGAAGAATGGTAAACCAACCGCTAAACCATGACGAGCATACAAATATACAGTGTATATCTTTTTTAGTGCTTTTTAGTGAGTCTATACCCTGCACTCTTGTGGGGACATCAAATCTACCAGACAAGTCTTCGCCAATGGAATGTAAGCATTCCAACCACCCTCGCTACCATAATCGGAATTTGCAAAACAATTTCTTCTATTGTTATTAAAATCAGTTTCGGTATCCATCTCAAAAGGCTCCTCATATTTTTCTCTGTATCTATGTATGCTGCAAATATTGTCAATCCAATTTGAGCCAAAGCATATCCTGCAAACACCAACGAACAAAACGGAAACATATTCTTGTCTATCAACAAAACCGTGTAAATTACCCAAAAGATAGGCCCAAGTAACTCAATCACGAACTGATAGCACATTGTTACGAGCCCCAATAGCCCATAATGTGGATTAGCAATCATGTTATAGTGCTTGATAAGACAATCCATCAATCCCCTTTGCCACCTGTCTCTTTGGTGTAATAACCTTTTAATGCTATGTGGCACTCCGGTATAACAGACAGCAGTTGGATCATAAACAATCTGTTTCTTCGATTGCTGATAGTCTTTCTCTTGCAATCGAAGAACCAACTCCATATCTTCCCCAACAGTATCGATATCATACCCATTAATTCCCAGCAGAGTGCTTTTGCGAAAGACCCCAAATGCCCCTGAAATCAAACACTGTGCGTTTAACCTGGCAAATATGCTCCTGGAAATCTGAAATGTCTTCATATATTCGCAAGACTGAATCGCTTCCAGCTGACATGAGTCTTCTCTTTTAACAAGTAAGCGTCCACCGACAGCAACCACTTCATCATTTCGGAAATGCTTTACCGCCTTAGAAAGAGCATCTTCCTGTAAGACACAATCAGCATCAAGTATACAAACCAAATCATTTCTTGCATGGCAAAGCCCTTCATTCAAAGCATTTCCCTTTCCCCTTTTTCGGATATAAAACTCTCGCAACAAATAATCCGAATCTTGATAAAAAACATCTTTTTCAGCCACATCTGTGCCCTGTGGAAGATCTTTGATATCATTTCTTAGAATCAAAATCTCACAATTCTTACATTCCTGTCGTATAACGGATTCTATTGTTTCGTTTATGATTCTTAATCCGGTTAAAGGAATCAGGATACTTACTGAAAATCAGATTTATTTATCATCCTCATCTCCTCTGCTATAGTTTATCGACATTCCGGTCGAGTTCTGTATGAGCTTGGATTTCTGTCAACAAAATCCATGTGAAAACTCAACTGAGAATTTAGGGTAGACATTGCTAAATAGAGCTTTCTATTTCGCCCCATCTTTTCCAATCACAACCAACACTGTTTTCAACAAAATCTTAATATCCAGCCCCAAATCCCAGTTCTTAATATATTCTGTATCCAGCCTCACAACTTCTTCAAAGTCGGTAATGTCGCTCCGTCCGCTGATCTGCCACATCCCGGTAATCCCCGGTTTGATCGCCAGTCTGGCCCGATGATGCAGATCATACTTCTCCCACTCATCCTCTGTAGGCGGTCTGGTTCCAACGAGACTCATATCACCCTTCAGCACATTCCAGAACTGTGGAAACTCATCCAGGGAATAATCCCGGATAAAATTTCCGATCCCTTTAATAATCCTAGGGTCATTATCCATCTTGAACATCATGCCGTCCTTGATATTATTCTGCGCCATGAGTTCCTTCTTCCGTTCCTCCGCATCCATATACATGCTTCGGAACTTATAGATCTTAAACTTCCTTCCATTCTTCCCAACCCGGATCTGACTGAAGAAGATCGGTCCCGGAGATTTCACATAGATCCACGGTGCCACAATCACAAAGATAATCGCTGTACCGATCAGTCCGACAATTCCTCCTGCGATGTCCATAAGCCGCTTCACAAATACCTGTTTCTGTGATGCCATGTTGATGCTGCTGGAGATCACCGTATATCCTTCAATCTCCTCCACCATCTGACGCATCTTCTCTTTTTTCAGCCTTGCCAGCTTCAGATGCACCGTAAGTCCCATGATTCCACATTCATCAATCAGCTTCTCCGAAAGCGGTATCTCATTCGGAATGCTGAACATCACTTCATCTGTCCAGGCTGTTTTCAAATATTCAGCGATCTGATCCACTCCGTAAATAACCGGAAGTCCATGGAATTCTCTTCTTTCGCCTTCTTCATCCACGATCCCGATTCCGGTAACCTTGAATTCACTGTATGGATTATCGGTAAAGTTGTTAAGAAGTTCTTCATAATTCTTTTTTGATCCGACCAGCATAATGCCCCGTTTTCCGGCAGCCGGTCCCCGGTGGCTTCTCAGCCACATTTTCAAAATACATCTTCCTATAAAAAGGAAACTCCATGCAATGAGCGGAAAATAAAACATCGCCAGACGCGAAGAATGTGCAGATTCTTTAATTACAAAAAGATAGACGATGACACCGGCGCAAACAACGAGCACATGACGTGCAACCGCTTTTGCTTCCAGCCAGTATCCTCGTCTCAGAATACCTCGATATGTTTCCATCAGGAATCCCATCACCAGATCAATCAGCCCCAAGACAATGAAGATGCTTCGCATGAACGTATCCATCTGCAAAGTCAGGTCTCCATTTCGTACCACATACGCCACATAGAACGCAGCTTCTATTAATATGAAGTCCAACAAAATAAAATCCCAGTGCTTGAACCAATGCGATGTATTCCTTTTATACATTTTTCTTCCCGACCCTCAAATCTTTCGATGCCTGTGGGCATTTATTTGCCCTGCATTTATGGCACTTTCTTTTATAACCAGTATTTTTATCGTATAAAAAATGATGTTTCTAGCAACGTAGTTATTTCAGTTCCATTTTTTACACAGTTTTGGAAATAATTTCCAATCCCACTTCAACTCTCTGCATTCTTCCGAACATTTCGATTTCCAGCCAGGCTTTACGCTTGTGGCGGTCAATCTTTCGAATGAACGCTTCCATCCCTTCAAGAGGTCCGGACAATATTTTCACTTGTGAATTTTCAATTATTCCTTCTGACATTTGAACGATCTTATCCTCACCGCCGAAATGCTGAATAAACTCAACTTCCTCATCGGTGAGTGGAACGATCTCCTGACCGGTTCCGATCATCTTGGTCATTCCATCAATGTGTTTTAATTCTTCATATAAATCATTCAAATAATCTGTAACCACAAAAACATAACCGGGAAATAGAATCTTTTTCTGAACAGTCCATTTACCTCGGAAGTGTTTCTTCTCTTCATACTGAGGTATAAAACACTCTTCCATAATACTTTTGTCTATCTTCTTTTCGCATTGTAAACGAATTCGTTCTTCTGCACCTGTACTGACCTGTACAACGTACCACATTCTTTTTCTCCTCACTCATGTTTATGTCATCAATTGTTGCATGGATTAGGAAAAAAAAGAACCTTGCCAACCAAAAATGGACGTGCTTCGCCACTCCATCTTCAATCAGACAGATTCTCATACACATATATCATCTGAATCTTCCAAACGCGACACGGCGACGATTTGGTTTACTCAGAATTTTTCCGTTTCCATACTTTTGTATTATACCCTAACCCTTCCTTTTTTTCAACATTTGTTGACATATTTTGTGTTTTTTCTATAGTGCACACCTATACGTGCTATTTTTTTTCTGTAATTTTTGTGCATTTCGTATATTGACTTTTTAATCCTGAATTATTCATGGAGCAGTATTAGGAGCTAATAACTGCATCATGAATCTCTCAAATGCTCCACACAGCCATAATCTCTCTCTCTAAACCTGTCAAAAGGGTATAAAAT
>NZ_JBQHTK010000050.1:0-13196 GCF_052065755.1 Bariatricus sp. HCP28S3_D3
AAGATTTTTTACTAACCGTGCAAAGTCAGTAATCTTATTTTACACTGAGGTATTTTTTTCTCAACCTTCTTTCTTGGAATTCCTTATATTTGAATTATACAAGAAGCTCCTGACTGTTTTTTCTAACCAATTATTATTACTTAGTGATTTCCAGCGTCTCTTCAATGATCAATTTCTTCCAAAAAGGCAGCATCTCCTCGCGCCATCCCATTAGTTCTTCCGCTATCAACCGCTTCTCGAGAGCTTCAATTATCATGGCACGATTTTCACAATTTACAATAACTTTTAAGGTACCATCTCAACACCACCTTTTCTATTGAAATATTTTACTGTAATTACCTATTTTAGCAAGAATCTAGGTGGTTTTCCTCTTTCTTGTTCCCCTTGATAATACCCTATACCATTTCCACAATATATAATACAAATCTCACCGGTGTTCGCTCTCTCTGCCGCCTCTTCACTTGATAAATAACCAATAAAACTTTCACCTATGAAATACACTTTCCCAAGATTACTATTCTTAATCAAAAAATCTTTCATAATCTCTCTATCCATATACTCTACTGGTTGCAGACAATCCCCTTTAATAATATCTGGCCTATCAAAATGCCATATAATCCCCTTCCTCTTTTTAGGATTATTTATTTCCCATAGGATTCTTTCCTGTTTATTTTTTTTCACATATTTTTTTATTATTTCTTCTTCTATTTCTCTATTCATATTTATCCCCGATTCATTTCATACTGTTTACAATATTGATAAAAACTTTGAGGAACAATATTTAATGAAAATGTATTGCATCCCAAAACATCACCTGTTAATACCTCTCCTGTAGAATACACACTATTCGAATCTGTTAAATATTTTCTATTAATAGAAATCTGCTCCTCTCCCTTAGGTATACGGATAATCTTTCTCCCACAAATACTGCAAGTCCCTTTTTTCCACCCACTAATCGCTTCAATAGGTAATTTTTCATTAAATACAAGCTGATAAAGATCTTCAATATTTTGACAGGTATTATACTTTTTGACTGTCCAGAATTCTAATCCGTTCCATTTATCCTGCAACATTTTTCTTGCTTTATCCGAACAAAATATAATATCGTCCATAGCATTTGGTCCACTAAAAAACTGCCTGGTTCCCCATTTTACCGCTTTTGTTGCGGATAAACATTTTACCTGTTCTGCATGTCTATAATGGCTCCCTATAATTGGAATTTTAACCCTACACGTCTCTCTAAACGACTCTTCATCATATACCCACTGTACTTTATTACTCTTATTGTAAACAAATAACCATTCCGACTCTTCTATTTCTTTCTCAGAATATTCAATCGAACGTATTCCTTCACTTGCATAATTCGGGAATTGCCATTTAAATTTGCGATATGTATCCTCATCACCATACAAATCAAATACACACATATCCTCTGTAACTTTTTCCATTCTATCGTTTAAGCTTATGGTAGTATGCGTTTCATATGGAACTTCATATTTATTCAAAAATTCTATAATCTGTTTTTTACTTTCTAAATAAAAATGATATTTCCTTTTCATTCGAATCTCCATTCCGCTCCTTTTGTTTCAAATTGACCTTTTAATATCATGACCATCAGTTGCATCATAAAATTTAATAATTGTAATATATTAGTAAAAACTATAACCCAAGCTCTATTTTTGTATTTTAAAGAGCTCTTTTTATATTTTTTCATTCTTAGTGTCCCTTTCTTAATACCCGTTTAATATGCTTCTACTTTTTTAGGTACCATCTCAACACCACCTTATTTAAACAATCTTCCCTTTTAATTCTCAATTCTTTTAACTTCATCCAGTTTACTTGGTAGTCTTTCCGACTGCCACGGAAGTCTGGTTGCCCCTGGAATCGGTAACACTCTTGCCCTATCTTCTGTCGGATGTATATTCCATAAAAGATTCAATTACTTTTCAATATAGGAATCTTTTTCATTAACTTTCCGAACCGTCTCTAACTTGACATTCCACTCTTCCATTTTATTAATAAATCGTTCTTTATCTATTGAGCAGATTTCACCGTCAATCACAACCGGCAAGGCTTGTCCATACATAATCGGACGATGTTTCCCCGAAAAATTCACCACAAAACAAGTAAAAGGATGCTTTAGCATATAGTAATCACAATTACTGCTATCTTCAGGGCGATCATAAGCATGTGCGGAAAACACAACGCCCTCGTATTCCCATAAACCTATCTTTGGCCTCATCTGTCTAACATTCAATTCATTCCATAAAAAATACTTTTTGTAAAATAAAAACTTTATTAAACATCCTTTTTTGTCTATAATTATCGTTCTTCCTTCATTCCACCAACGCCAGAGTCCTATTGGAAAAAGTGGAGAAATAATAAGAAAATACCCAATAAATGTTTTCAAACTTTCATGCTCTGCCACTGTTAATATAAGACATATTATCGAATAAATAATCAGTATTCCAAGCGTAAGCTGTATCCTGAATTTTATCCATTTTTCATCAGATTTGACTATTAATTCATCTAATGGCATTTTTCATCTTTTCCTTTCTCTTCTTACTCAGCAGTTTTCCTTTGCATCATACGTATAGGTTACTACCTCCGTTCCTGTACTGTCAATGAGCCCATTGATATCTCTCTGGAGCTAATGATAAATATACGCTGTTTCATGTTATTTTCACTTCCTTTCCTTGAAATTTGGGTGCAAAAAAGGAACGACCGGTGGGCTAGACGTTCCTTTTGCTTTGTAGTTAATTATTAGTTGTTGTTCTTAACGCTAACTTCAACTATCTGTTTTTTCAAAAAAGAAATAATCTTTTTTCGATACTCTGGAAGTTCTTCTTTTACTAGCATTTTCTCGAGCACATCGATTATTTCAGAACGATTATCCTGGTCTACACTTAATTCCAGTGTATCATATACAATATAACGAATATATGGATTAGTACTTTTTAAAAATTTCATGATTTTCTTAAGCATTTTTTTATCACCAAATCCATATAATGCATAATAACACTCTAATCTACAACGTTCTGATACCATAATTTTATGTGTTCTCAATAATTTATTAACATAATTTATATCTTCATCATGTTCGTCAAATAATTTGAGCGCAACTTCGCCCCATGATGTTATAGCATAAGAACAAGCAAGTTCATCCTTTTCTCTTTCAATTGCCTTTCGTAAAAATTCTTCTACATCAGCAAATTTAAATCCAGACAAAGAGGTATATGCTTCTGCTCTTACTAAGGAATCTCTATCCTTCGCAAGTTGAAATAATAATTTCTTTGAAGCTTGATTCTTAACATCAAAGAGAATTGTAGCCACTTCAAATCTAATCACTGAGCTTTTATCTTTTGAAAGCCGCATCAACTGTTTGAACTCTGTCTTTGTAATTCTATTTAGTCTCACATAATTTCTTAACAGGAGTTCTTTATCCTGATATGTTCTTCTCCTGGTCAAGACTGATTCCTCCCTTCAAAATATCTCAAACATAACAAAATTATTGTATAAATATCAGCTTTATTTTAACCTCACATAAACCCATTTCACAATAGAATTAATGGATCTTTTATAAATCGTTTTCTCTTCTCGCTCTTCCATTCAGATAATACAGACATACTTCCGCATCGTAATAATACCCTCTATACCTGAACGAATTTCTCTCCGCCAGTCCATTCCCAGAGCCATATAGAAGCCCAAAACTCCTTAAGCACCATACTATTGATCAAGCTGTAGCTTTTCTATAATATTTTCTTTTTCCTCTAGTGTATAATCATCATAATATTCCATGATCTTTAATACAGTTTCTTTCCCTTCAAGTAGTGGTGGCATAATAAATTCATCAAATGCTTTATCAAAATACGGCTTTAATTCTTCCGGTGTATATAACTCATATTCTATCAAAGCAGTCATATAATAGTCTCCTTCATCTATATCCTTCGACAAAACACATACACGCCCATAATAATCTGATTCATACGTAGTCGGGTATAATTTAGGATTTTTGAATTCCCCAATGAAAAAATCAAATTCAACATAATATGCCTCAGCCATTGATTTTTGCAAATAAAGGCCAACCAAAATTCCTTCACCGTTCAAATAATAAGTTTTTTTCCTTTTTTTAAAACCTCGTTTTGTAAATTCTTCATGGCAAAAATCTAAAAATTCTTGTTTAGTCATCTCTCTCCTCCTGGTAAAATTCTAAACGCATAATATTTTTCCACCTAGTTTTTTATTATATTTACGTAGATGTGTATTCCATCGAAGATTCCATATAGTCACTGCATTCCTCAAACTATTTACATTTCAATATGGCTATATCCCCATTTTTTTCTAAGATAGTTCACTTCATTAATAGCAAAATCCCCCATTTTCATAAGCTTTTTTATCGTATAATCTGGCAAACTAATAAAAAAACACAAATCTTTCCCATGTTAGCGTCGGGAGAAATTAGCCATTTATTGTCGGGAGAAAATGACCAATCTCAGTCGGACAGAAATAACCAATGCATCAGCTTTTCCTTTCTTTAATGTTGTGCTTTAGGTAGTGCTGATGGAGCACCGGCTGATAATGCTATTGTTTCATAGTTTTTTCCACGGTAACTGTTTCCTTTAATCATGAATACTGTGGCATCATCAAATATACGGTCAAGGGCACATAACAGGGAGGAATCTTCGTTGAAGAATTCTCCCCATTTATCCGGTCCTTTATTGCTTGTAAATATCATAGTGTTTGGCCCTTCCTTATTGTATCTTCGGTCAATGACATCAAAAAACATTCGGGTGTTTTCTTTGTCAAAAACGCATCTGCCTATCTCATCAATGATCAGACAAGATGGTTTTACCAGGCCATTTATGGTACTGCTTTCCCGGCCATACTTCCGGGCATCAGTCAAGCGTTGGTTTAGTTCAGTTGCTTTTAAGAAATACACCAGGAAGTTTCTCACGGAACAATTTCCAATCACGTTTTGATACTTCAACCATAATCTCACCTATAACCGATCAATAATTCTCAAGTACATCCTGCAGATATGCCTTATATTCAGCCTTCACATTATCCGGTCCCGTGATCTTCATTCCGGATCCGATACCAGTTACCCAGCCAAAGAACTGCGGACTTACTGATACCAGAACTCTGGTTTTGAAATAATCTTCTCCCTGCGGGATCAACCATACATCATGTCCAAAGCGATCGATAATAACACCGGCCAGTTCATTCCTGCATTCCAGTGTGACTTCCGCATCTACACCACCATACATTCCAAAGGTCTTCTTAGCGAATGCAGCCAGATCAAAGTTCCTGAAGGACTCTTCCCCTTTACGCTCTGTCTCCAGAATCTCTGTATTCTGCATCTTATCTACACGATAATGCTTGATAATTCCGGCCGCTGCATCATAAGCTACCAGATAATAATTCTCATCATCCCAGGTCAGTGCCCACGGGCTGACAACATAGAATGCACCGTCTTTTTTCAGTTTCAGTTCTTTCTTAACAGTCCACTCTGCATAATGGAACTTAATTTCTTTATTCTCGTAGATTGCAGTATGAATGTAGTCCACATTGTAATAAACAGTTTCATTCTCTGTCTTGGGACGGTTTACGATGAAAACATATTTGGAAAGCATTGCAGCATCCGTCCTACAGCAGAGCTTCTCTAATTTCGTTATCAGTTCCTTGGATTTCTTCTCCGTGATAAACTTAGAGGACTGTACAGCATCTACCAAGAGTTTTAACTCCGGCAATTCAAAATCTCTGGCCCCGATATAATAGCCAGGATTCTTTCCTTTCTTCTGCTGGATATCCAGTCCGAATTTATCAAGGATCTCCATCTCTGTATATATTGTTCTTCGATCCGTACTGATGCCATATTCCTGATCCAGAATCGTGCATAATTCCGATGCGTTCAGCATGTGCGTATCATCGGTACGTTCCAGGAGGATATTCATCAAATGTAAAGTACGGAGCTTCTGATCAAATGAAGCCATCTCGATCAATCCTCCTTATGCTTTTTCTAATTTATCTTTGCCAAAATAGACCTTATCACCTTCATTGATATCTCGTTCATAGAGCATAGCATCTTCTGCCTTCACTCGCATCTCCTCACCAAAAGAATCAACGAGTGTAACGACAGCCATAACCGGTGTACCTTCTTCCCGTTCTTCACAACCAAAATCCAGGTCTTCCTCAATTCTTTTTACAGTATACATGATTTGTTATCTCCGATATATATCATTCCAATTTTTTGCTATTTTCTCATCATTCAAAATCATATCGCAGAATCTGGCAGTTTTTCACTCCAAATGCGGCGTATTCTGCATTTGTCATCTCGTAGAAATACGATTGAACGACTCTGGATATACCATTATGTGCTACCAGGATATAGGTCTTATGATCCGATTCTTCCTTAATCTCATCCAAAAGATTGTAAATCCTCTGGGCTAAGTGCAGCATAGATTCGCCACCTTCATATCTGCAACAAAAATCTTCCTTGGCTTTCTTAAATTCCACCCCATCTCTGGCAGTGGACTCCCACTTTCCAAAGTTTTGTTCAATCAATCTCGGTTCAACCCTGGCAGGAATTCCCGTGATCTCCGCGATATGTCTGGCAGTATCTGCAGCACGCACTAGCGGAGAATACAAAATTTCATCTGCCTGAATTCCTTCTTCCAGAATCCTTTTTCCAGTCTCCATTGCCTGCTGATGACCTATATCTGTCAGGGCAATGTCCGTCGCACCACATATTTTATTTTCTACATTCCACACTGTCTGTCCATGTCGGACAAAATATACACATCCCATGTTCTTCTTCCTCCATTTCTTTTCGCATCCGTATGTGCTCTTCTCTTCCGCAACCATTAAAGCAGTTGATAATTCCAGATCTCATATCCCTGCCGTCTTGCCGAGTCATAGACCGGCTGCATATTTTTTTGCAGGATATTGTAGAATTCTTCCTTGGTATTCCCAGGTCTGTATAAGTCCTGACCGGCCCAGATAGAATGAAGATTATCTCTGTAACAAGCTTCAAAACGTTTATGCAATTCTTCCTTCTCGTAGATCAGTTTGTACATACTAAACTGATTTTCTGCAAACACAATAAAGAAAGGATCCCACTTCGGAAGCTTGTTGCTCTTGGAAGAATTCAGAGAAGAATCCATCGGCATCAGGTTCCAAAGCTCATCATTCATAACAAATGACCATGGGATGAAATGATCCACATCATACTGCTTGGACACAATCGGATTGCCGGTAAAGACATCCCTGACTTCTCGCACATCCAGAATGCCTTCCCATAGCTTACGCACATTATTCAGCTTTCGCATCTTTTCATCCATTGGTGCCAGTTTGTAAATGAGGCTTGGGACTTCCGGATTATTATTCTGCAGCCATTTCACCTTTTCATACTGAATCCATCCAAGGATATTTACTGTATTATCCTGGATCATCTTCATCCAGTCTGAGTTGAAATGGACTTCTTTTTTCAGTTTACTGCTGTCTCCAAAGGTATACGGCAGTCGAATTACAGTACTATCGATTCGTCTGATATACTCGGTTAATCTACGAATACTTCCCCACGGCACTTCTTCTGCACTTTTTGAGAAAAAGCCTGCCAATGCCCGACCGGGAACCATATTGGTCAGCTGTTCCTTAGCAAGTTTCAGGTCGGCATTGTGCTCCCGGATTGCATTTTTGATTTCCACTTTGGATGCATTTGCCGGCAGATCACTGAGTTCTGTCAGTTTAAGAACAGCACGTTCCAGACCATCTCTCACAAGTCCATCTGCCTGCATGCCGCTAAGATGAATATGAAATTCTCTTACGGAATACCAGGCATTGCAGATCATCTCATCGATAATCGCATCAAAGTTTGTATCCTGAATACCCTCAGAAACAACATCCACGATTGCTTCCAGCCAGTAAAATTTATAACAGTAGGAAGGATCCTTCATCATCTGAGAAAAGCCCTCAATATCCAGGGTGTTATGGTACTCTCCATTGATATGTAAGGAATATCCTATTTGCGGAGTATTAAATTCAGCCACCTCTCATCACCCCTTCCTGGTCTGACATCACCAGTGATCCAATGGTCTTCTATCGTAATCTCCGGAATCCCTGCTAGGAATTCCTTAAAGGAATCCTCATTAAAATCTGTAAAATACCGACCATTACGCACACCTTCAAAATCACCGTATTTGAAGGAAGTGTAGATTACGCCGGTATCTTTAAGCGCATTGCACATTTTTCGAATCACCAACAGCAGCTCATTCTTTGGCAAATGCAAAATAGAAGAACAAGCCCATATGCCACCATATGTATTGATATCATCCAATTCCTGAAACAGCATTTCTTTCACTGCAATACCGGTAAAGATACTTGCTAATCTACAAATTTCCGCCGAACCATCCGTTGCTGTAACCTGATATCCTTTATCCATGAAATATCTGGTATCACGACCGGAACCGCAGCCGAAATCAAGGATCAATGCGTTTTCATCCAATAATCGTAGAAATCGGTCCTGTGCCTGATGCATATCAACATTCTGTGTACTCTCTATGAAGTTTTCTGCATTAAGGTTGTAGTAATCAATCGTAGGATCCATTTCCATACTTCCTTTCACTCAGTGAAGCCATACAGGTCAGTTCTCTCTTGTATTTTTTCTAAGTTATTCTCTTCGTCAAAGTAGACCTTGTCACCTTCGTTGATATTACGCTCATACACTCTTTAATCTTCCCAATTAGCGTAATATCTGCCGGTAGCCACGCTACACTATCTAATTCATCTTTTGTAAGCCACTTCGCAGCTTCCGCTTCTTTGAGTTCCAACTTCCCTACACTTACTTTCGACCAGAAACAATCCATAGAAAGATGAAAAGTCGGATAATCATATTCAATGGTATCAATCAGCTCACCAACTTCAATTTCTGTGTTAAGCTCTTCCATAATTTCTCGTTTCAACGCCTGTTGCGGTGTTTCTCCTGGTTCCACTTTGCCGCCGGGAAATTCCCAACCGCCTTTCAGTTCTCCATATCCTCTCGCCGTGGCAAATATCTTTGATTTGGTCTCAAAACTATCGCAAATAACAGCTGCAACAACTCTTATAGTTTTCATACAGCTTTGCCCTCCTCATCTAACAGATTGCTCTCCAAATACTTCAACAGGTCTTCTCTGACTGGTTGATGCATTTTCATGGTAACCTTCGTGATGTCCTTCATCTTTCCGTTGTTATCCATCTTTTTATCCCCTACTGCTGATATGATGTCACAAGTCCCCATATAGTAAAAGCTTGTTTCTGCATCACTTTTCTTGACCATCAAATGTTTCCTCTTCGCTCCCGTAACATCTTGCATATAGCTGCTTTCCGGTCCCTTACCAATCTGAGAATCCCAGCGGAAGATCATACTATCCGTAAATGCATCCGCATAATCCGGTTTACCTTCTGCATACTGTAATTCTTCACTCTCTGCACCAACCTTATGATAAGTAATAAAAATAAAAACATCATCTCCAATTCGTTTCATTCCATACATGATGGATGAAAGATCTCGCCCGCAGTTCATCAGCAAACTTACATCTCTTCTGGAATACTTTTCATAAAGTACGAAAGGACTATCGGCAGCCTGTTTTTCAGCAAATTTATCCTGATATCTCCTAAGTCCAACAGAAATCAGATCATCTATCTGCTTATAGAACTCCCTGTGTTGGAGTCTTTTCGCATAACTCTCCATTCTACGGATAAACTTTGCGTCATGGTCACCAATAATATCTATTTTCTTGTATTTTTGATACTCAGCTTCTTTGCTTACAAACCGTCCCTCTAATACCTGAATCGCATTTTCAAGAGAAGCTTCATCAAAAGAATGTAAATAGACATTTTTTAATTCATCCGTTAATTCTGCTATTGAAATTCGATCTGACTTAAATAAGCGTTTTAATATTTCTAATTCGTACGGCCTAACCCCACTGAGGACCGTTTTGGATAAATACTCTAATGTGAGCTTTTCCTGATCCGTAACCTTTTCTCTATAGCATTCCTTTTCAACCGAAACCAAAAAATCCTGATAAGTTTTATACTCTCTGATAATTACCAGTGGATCGATCTCTCCATTTTCATAAAAATCCATGAGATATGGAACTCGTCCCAATCTGTTTTTTAATGAGATATAACTATCTTTAATGATTGTTTTCATTCCACGAATCTTATCAATGGATCGGAAGATTTTTTCCTTTGCGACGGCATCGAAATGAACCGTGGAAGCCCCCGGAATCGTACTATTCCCACTAATCACATACTTCCGAATGGTATCCGGATTATACGTCCGGTCACCAGAAAGGGCAATCGGAATCATAAAGTTCTTCTCATAATTACCAATGAAATCCAGAATTACAACAAATTCTTTCCCATCCGCCTTACGAAGCCCACGACCGAGCTGCTGTATAAAGACAATCGGAGACTGGGTTGGTCGGAGCATAATTACCTGATTCACCTCGATAATATCCACACCCTCATTCAAAATCTCAACAGAAAAAATATAATCCAGCGGTTGAATATCATCTGTGGCATCCGCTTCATTCATCGCCAACCGTTCAAACGCCTCTGCTCGCTCATTTTCATCGGCATCTCCATTTAAGGCAATGGTTCTGAAAAACTTCCCAGTATCCGGGTTAATCATCTTATTGAACTTATCCGACAACTCTCTTGATTCTGCAATACGACTGCAGAAAATCAATCCCTTTACACGATCTCCACTGTACCCAAAATAGTTTGCCTGCTCTATGATATGTTTTACTCGTTCATCACTGGTAAGAAGATTGAAATCTTCTGTTGTAATTGTCTTATTCCTGCCTTTCCCATCACCAATCATGGATAAATCACTGATACCAAAGTAGTGAAATGGACACAACATATTTTCTTCCATAGCCTGCTGCAGACGAATCTCATAAGCAATCTGATAATGAAAGATTTCATAGATATTCCGACCTTCTATATTGTCATCTCGCTTATCCGGAGTCGCGGTCATACCAAGCCATAGCTTTGGTGTAAAGTAATTCATGATTCGCTGGTAAGTATTGGCAGCAGAATGATGTGCTTCATCTAAAATAATACAATCAAAATCTGTTGGCTTATAGCGGTGCAGATGTTCTTCTCTCCATAAAGTATCTCTGGTTGCGAACACATAATCTTCATCATAATCATGCTTTCCCGCACCTACGATGCCCATGCTAATTTGTTTATTAAATACTTTTTCGTAAGAGCGTTTTGCCTGTTTTGCTAACTGGTTTCTATGTACCAAAAATAACACTCTCTTAAATCCGAGTTCACGCATGGCAAATGCAGACGCATAGGTTTTTCCCGTACCCGAATTTGTCAAGAGGGGAAATTTATTATTTAATTAAAGCTTTATATGCTCCACTATTTTGCTATACCATTCTATCTCATCACAGGAAGGCTAACCCTCTATAATCTTTCGTTAATTGATTCAATTATTTCTTCAAATTCATAAAGTGTTAATCCATCGGCACAATAGGAACTCACTGCTTTCCACTGATCCAACGACATCCTTTCAAACACTTCCAGGTTATTTTTAATTTTAAATTGAACTTGTCTTCCCGCAAACAACTGTTTTATCTTTCGCTGAACATCTTCATAATCAGAAATTTCAATATTATCTATTTCAAATCCCTTTTCGGATAACATCTCACATACGACGCTTGGGGAATAATAATTCTCTATTTCCCTTTTTCGAAGTACAACTAATTGTCCCCCCTTACTTTCAACCAGAGTTTTAAGCCTATTTTGTTTTTCTAATTTTGTTGCATAATCAACAGCGCCAGAATCTTTATCCACAATAACCATAAAATTTCTATTCAGTCTGTGCATTAGATTCATCTCGGCAATGTTGTGAAGCTCATTGCCTCCACCAGGAAGAAACAATATTCCATCATCCATATATGAACGACCAGTGATTTTCCTATATATAATATCCCAGAATTTCACATCATTGCTTCCTTCAACAAAAATCAATAATTTACTGTTGATAATACTGTCGTTTGCTCGAACCCCTAATTCTTCTACCAATTGTTCTGAGGAAACTTGTTCTTTTTGGTAATATTTAGACTGCTTTTCATCTTTCTTTGCTACGATAATATTCTCATTGTTAATTTCACTTGCAAATACTGGCGAATGGGTCGTAAGTATTACTTGATGATTTTCAGAAATGGCCTTCAATGAATTTAGCAGAACTCTTTGTGCGCCGGGATGCAGAAAAGTTTCTGGTTCTTCAATTGCAAAGACATAACTATCTCCCTCTGTACATGTTTTTTCAGCCAAATATTGAAAATATGAAACCATAAACAATCGCTGCACACCGGTTCCTTTATTTGCTATATTAATTTCATACCCAGTTGAGTCCTTCATCACAACATCAAAATTAATAAGTTTTGACCAATCATACTTAATATTCGGAGATAGGTCTGCCAAGCCAGAATAATGGGTACTCATATATTGTTTAATCGTACTTATTTCTTCATTCATAGTCGCAGTTATATTTCTCTGCAAATCGACAACCGATTCCAAATGATTCTCAATAGCAGAGGTTATTATTTTCTTGAACTGATTTTGAAAAGCAGATGCCCCAACATCTAGGTTAGTATCTGCTAAGAATAATGAAAATTGTGGGTAAAGAGATTGCAAAACATCCTTCAACAAAGAACCTTTTACTTCATAAGTATTGATAACATATGAAGAAGCTTGCTCTCCTATAGCAACCATTAATTCAAATACATTCTCACGGGTTAATTTTTCTGGAACATCTTTTCCTAACCCGCTAAATATTGGTCGTAATTTTGGCAACGTCTGTTGTATGAGGTTTTGATACCTCTCCTCCGCACATTCATATACAGTAATATAGTATTTATAGCTATCCCCCACATTTGACGCACTCTTTTGTATGTGAAGATAACCCTGTTCATCTAGAAGGCTCCTAGGAATATTCATCAAATACTCTCCGGAAAACAACAACTCAAAACTTGTTTCTTCATTCTCCGAGCCATAATACTGATCACCCAGCATTAGTTTGCTGCTGCAGTTTGCGCCCTCTGGCGGTCGCAAATGCGTTTTTCAACGGCCGCTATGCGGAGCAGAACGGCCGCTCGTATTTAGTTGATTGTTGATAAGTTATCGTATGTTTATCT
>NZ_JBQHTK010000051.1:0-13149 GCF_052065755.1 Bariatricus sp. HCP28S3_D3
AGGGCAGAGGTGGAAGTGCAGTAATGCATGGAGCTGACTGTTACTAATCGGTCGAGGGCATAACCTGAGCAAACAGGCAAGAAGCGGAAAAGCATGAGTGGAAGAGACGGGGAGGATGCTTGCATCCGGAGCGGATCTTACAGGAATGCGTGTCCATTTGTTACTAAATGGACAATGAGAGAACGAAGTTCTCGAATGGTTTCCGCGGAAAGTAAGTTTGAAATGGTAGGATAGGAAAGAAATGGATGGAGAGATAAAACTTTGTATGTGGTTTTGAAGGTACATAAAAAGAGATAGCTGCAGACTTTGGTGACAAGGTTTGCAGTTTTTTTCCATATAGGAATTTGGTAATAAATTGACTTTTTTTGTTGCGGAATTTATAATTAATAAAGTCGCGTAGATATAAGATATTATAATAATTTAGAATAAAAATGAGAGGCAGGGATGACCATGTGGAATCCGGATAAGGCTATTATTATTACGAATAATGATAGGGTTTATGAGAAGTATAAAAAAGAAATGCAGGTGATTCTTTTAGATAGTTATGAAGATGTGTTGATTAAAACACGGGATATGGTTTACAATCGTCATATTCTGTTGACGCATCCACAGGCTTCCAGCCTGAAACCGAATCAGACGCCGTATCGTTCTGTTGTTGTTTATCCGAAGGGAGAAGAAGATAACATGAAGGATATCATGCTGATCGAGAAGTGTATCGAAACATACAGACAATGGCAGGAAATTGCACCGACACCGAAGAATTACGCAGAAAAAGTGGCAAATGATTTTAAGACAATTGATCTGTCTGTGATCGAGAATATAATCCCCAGAATTTCGTAATTGAAAACACGGCTGTAAGTATGGCTGTGCTCAAAAGTAAGTAGTGCGGGCAGAATAAGAGGATCTGCTTTGTGAGAGATTTACAATAGAATAAGAAAGGTAGAGTCTGCGTAACATGGAGCAACAGACGAAGAGTAATTATTTTAAAGGATTATCTAAGCGAGACTACATTGAAAAGGCATACGAGATTATACAAAATGAAGGAATTGCGGCAGTATCTATCCGAAGAATCGCTAAGGAAATGGGATGCTCCTCAGCAAGCATGTACCGGTATTTCGGCAATCTGACTGAATTATTATTTTATGCTGAGTTGAGGGAATTGCAAGGTTATATTAAGAGATTAAATGCAAGTGAAAAAAGATGGAAAAATGTATGGGATATTTATGTGGGGGTATGGGATTGCTATGCAAGAGAAGCATTTAAAAAACCTGAGGCATATGATTTGCTGTTTTTTAAGTATTCTAACATGAAACTGCAGAAGGTATTTAAAGAGTATTACGAAATGTTCCCTGAGGATATCGAGGATGCAAATCATATTTTTGCAGAGATGCTGTATGCTCCTAGTTTTGTAGGAAGAGATTTCCGGATGTGCAGAAGATGCATACGCGCAAATGCGATTAATTATTATGAAGCAATTCAGTTGAATCGTGTGGTCTGTATGACCTATAAGGGATATTTGAAAACGATTCTTGATGATGGTATTCGAGAAGAGCAGATCGAGGGAAGAGTGCGGGAATTTATTTCCGATGTAGATATGATTGTCATGAAATTGGCTAAAGATCTAAAAGGGTATAACGGATATTATTCAACGAAAAAGAACATATAAATTATAGGAAGACACAGCGTTATTACGTAGGCTGTGTCTTTTGCGTTATATGGAAAAAATGCACTATTGGGATGCAAATTAAAATGCTTAGTATGTGCAGAATTGTGAGCGATTATTCATAGAAAATATAAATATATCAATAATATCTATAAAAAAGCTTGAATGTTATCGCGATAAGTTGTATAATGTGGGCATAAGGTAAGCGGTAATAAGGTACGGAACACTTTTTTTTTACCCTTAAGTTATCGCGATTACAAATTTTAAAGGAGGGACCTAATATGAAATTGGAACTTGGTAAAATTGAGATTAATGATATCCAATTTGCTGACAGAACCTACATTGAGGATCATGTACTCTATGTAAACAAAGAAGAAGTAGAATCATTGGTTCTTGAAGACGACAAATTGATAGGATGCCACTTGGATATCGCAAGGCCAGGAGATTCAACGAGAATCACTCCGGTTAAGGACGTTATTGAGCCGCGTGTGAAGGTCAGCGGCGGAGAGATGTTTCCGGGGGTTATCGGAAAAGTTACACCGCCTGTTGGAGAAGGAAGAACACATGCACTGGACGGATGTTGCGTTGTAACTGTCGGAAGAATCGTTGGATTCCAGGAAGGTGTTATCGATATGAGTGGCGTTGCAGCTGATTACTGCCCGTTCTCTAAAACTGTTAATCTCTGTGTAGTAATTGAACCGAAAGAAGGGCTTGAGACACACGTTTATGAAAAGGCAGGACGTATGGCAGGACTTAAGGTTGCTACCTATCTCGGAGAAGCTGGAAGAAATGTTGAACCAGACACGCTGGAAACTTACGAAACCAAGCCGATTTTCGAACAGGCTGCCGAGTATCCGGATCTGCCGAAGGTAGGTTATATTCATATGCTTCAGTCACAGGGACTGCTTCATGATACCTACTATTATGGCGTAGATGCGAAACAGTTTGTTCCAACATTTATGTATCCGACAGAGATCATGGACGGAGCAATCGTTTCCGGTAACTGCGTTGCTCCATGTGACAAGGTTACAACCTATCATCATTTACACAATCCGGTTATCGACGAATGTTACAAGCACCATGGAAAGGATATCAACTTCATGGGCGTTATCCTGACAAATGAGAACGTTTTCCTTGCAGATAAGGAAAGACATTCCGATATGGTAGCCAAGCTTTGCGAGTGGATGGGACTCGACGGTGTTCTGATCACGGAAGAAGGATATGGTAACCCGGATACAGACCTTATGATGAACTGCCGCAAGGTAGAACGTAAGGGTACAAAAGTTGTTTTGATTACAGACGAATTCCCAGGAAAAGATGGTAAATCTCAGTCACTTGCCGACACATGTGATGAAGCTACGGCACTTGCATCTTGCGGACAGGGAAATATGACTCTTCAGTTCCCGGCAATGGACAAGGTAATTGGCACTCAGGAGTATATCGAGAGCCAGATTGGCGGATGGGCTGGGTGTATTAACGAAGACGGTTCATTCGAAGCAGAGATTCAGATCATCATTGCATCTACGATTGCAAACGGCTTTAACAAGCTGGCAGCAAGAGGATACTAAGAAAGGGGGATCAGCAGTTATGGCAAAATATAGAATAGTTCATTACCTCAACCAGTTCTTTGCCGGAATTGGTGGAGAAGATAAAGCAGATTATCAGCCAGAAGTAAGAGAAGAGATCATTGGACCCGGACAGGCACTTGCATCAGGTCTTGGAGAAGATTATGAAATCGTTGCAACCGTTATCTGTGGTGACAACTACTTTGGAGAAAATCTTGATGCGGCAACTGATACGATCGTAGAGATGGTTAAGAAATATGAACCGGACGTATTTGTAGCAGGACCGGCATTCAACGCCGGGCGTTATGGAGTTGCTTGTGGAACAATTTGTAAGGCAATTGAAGAAAGACTTGGTATTCCGGTACTTTCCGGTATGTATATTGAAAACCCGGGGGCTGATATGTTCAAGAAGGACGTGATCCTTGTTGAGACGGGTAACTCAGCAGCTACGATGAGAAAAGCAGTTCCGAAGTTTGTCAATCTGATTCAGAAGATGGCGACAGGTGAGGAGATCCTTGGACCGAAGATTGAAGGATATCTGGAGAGAGGAATCCGTGTAAACTACTTTGCGGAGGAAAGAGGAGCTACACGTGGTATGAATATGCTGATCAAGAAGATGGCAGGAGAGCCGTTTGAAACAGATCTTCCGATGCCGAAATTTGACCGTGTACCGCCTGCAGAACCGATCAAAGATATAAAACATGCTAAAATCGCTCTGGTTACTTCCGGTGGTATCGTTCCACAGGGCAACCCGGATCATATCGAATCCTCCAATGCAACCAAGTTCGGCACTTATTCAATTGAAGGTATGGACAGCATGTCACCGGATGATTTCACAACTATCCACGGAGGATACGACAGACAGTTCGTTATGGCGAATCCGAACCTGGTAGTTCCGCTTGATGTTATGCGCGAACTGGAAAAAGCAGGAGAATTCGGAGAACTGTTGAATTACTTCTGTACCACAACCGGTACCGGTACAGCGACAGGATCTGCTGCAAAATTTGGTGATGCGATCGGACAGAAATTTATCGAGGATCATGTTGACGGTGTTATCCTCGTCAGCACATGAGGTACCTGTACACGTTGCGGTGCAACGATGGTTAAAGGTATTGAAAAATACGGTATTCCGGTCGTTCATATGGCTACAGTAGTTCCGATTTCCAAGACAATCGGTGCGAACAGAATTATCCCGGGCGTAGGTATTCCATATCCGTTAGGAGATCCTACACAGGGTGAAGGTGATTCTAAGAAGATTCGTGAAAGATTGGTTAGAAGAGCACTGAAAGCGCTTCAGACTCCGGTTACGGATCAGACTGTTTTTGAAAAAGACATTTAATACAATAGAATATTGTGTGCCTTTAGACGTAGCCCGGAACGGGCTGCGCCTAAAGGTGTTAAGTAATTTACAATTATTGGGCTTTGCCGGTAACAAAGCCCAACAGATATATCATAACATATCTGACACAAAATGAGAATAATAATTTCTCATGGAAGGAGAGTGTTTTATGAGCAATAATAATAACGGACAGCCTGCACAATGGAATTCAAGGTTCGGATATATCATGGTTGCGGCGGGGGCGGCCATTGGACTCGGTAACATTTGGAAATTCCCATATCTGGCTTACAGAGGCGGCGGCGGTATTTTCCTGATTACATATATTATTATCATCATCCTGATGGCACATCCGATGGTAGAGATGGAAACGGCAATCGGTCGTTTCGGAAAATCCGACACGGTTACTGTATACGAGAAGATTAATAAAAAATGGGGATTTGTAGGCTGGATCGCAAATATCTGTACGATCGGTATCAATATGTTCTACGTAGTAGTAGGCGGCTGGGTACTGAAATACGCGGCACAGTTTATTTTCAGCGGTGATTTCGGTGAAGACACAAGTTCTTTCTTTAATGGCTTTATCAGTGAACCGGTTGAACCTTTGATCTGGTCAACAATTCTGCTCGCTTTTACTTGCTTTTTGTTACTGTTTGGTATTACGGAAATTGTTGAAAAAGTTACGAAAGTCATTATGCCTGCACTGTTTGTAATTCTGATTTTCTGTGCCGTTTATGCATGTGCGGTTACACCAGGTGCAGTAGAAGGACTTAAGTACTATCTGCTCCCGGATTTCAAGAATTTCAACTTTAAGGTATTTGCTGATGCGGCGACTCAGGTACTGTTCTCAGTTGGTATTGGCTGGGGTATCTTTACGACTTTAGGTGCAAACATTCCGGATTCCAATAATCTGAAGAGCGATGCTATTTTGGTCAGCGTTTGTGATACAATGGCAGCGATCCTTGCCGGTTTTGTAGTTATTCCTACTGCATTTGCAGGAGGAATGGAAGTTTCTAAGGGACCGGCTCTGCTGTTCGACGTTATGGCAGGTATCTACGGTAAGCTTCCGGGCGGAAGACTGATCGGTTCAGCTTTCTTTATTGGCGTAGCATTTGCAGTACTTTCTTCTTTGTTCACATTCTTTGAGATTTCTATCAGAACATTCGAAGAAAAATTGAAAATGGGACGTAAGAAAGGTATCATCGTATTTGCAATCATCGTACTTATTGGTAACATTTTTGTATCTCTTGGATTTGGTCCACTTTCTAACTTCAAGCTTCCGTGGCCGAGCTTCCAGGGTATTGAGATGTACGGTCTGTATGACTGGCTTGACTGCTTCACCGGTTACTTATTACTTCCTCTTGGCTGCTTACTTACCTGTATTTTCGTTGCGAAAATCTGGGGATTTGAAGGGTATGAGAAAGAATTATATAAGAACACCGACCACAAGTTAAGTAAATTTGATAAGGCTCTCACAGTAGTAGTTATTCCGTTGTTTATGGTTATCGTTCTTTTGAACGTATTTGGCTTCCTTGGATAATTGACATAATTAATCATATAGCCCTCTGGTAACTCACCAAAAGGGACGAGGCATTCTATGTGCCGCGTCCCTTTTGGCAGTTTTCTGTTCATACTGTATTATTGCCTTTTAAGCTGAAGAAGATATCAAATCTTCCAGTGATTTGAAGGAGTATCCCATTTCTTCCCATTTTGTCAGGAGTTCATCGAGAATCTGGGCATTGGTGGAAGAAGTGCTGTGCAGGAGCACGATTGCACCCGGATGAATGCGGGAAAGGAGCTTGTCGAAAGCGTTTTCTTTTGACGGTTGTTGATTTTCATACCAGTCTACGTAGGCGAGACTCCAGAAAAATGTTTTGTAGCCCATATCTTTGGCCATCTGAAGATTGCTCTCGCTGTATTTCCCCTGTGGGGGTCTGTAGTATTTGGTCATTTCTTCGCCTGTGATTTCTTTATACAATTCTTCTACGGATTGCACTTCTTCGGCAAAGGCTTCTTTTGAGGAAATCTGGGACATATCTTTATGATGATATGTATGATTTCCAACGGTGTGCCCTTCTTCTGTCATTCGAAGAATCAAATCCTTATTATTTTCCAGATAAGTACCGACAACGAAGAAAGTAGCGGGGACCTGGTGCTTTTTGAGTGCATCGAGAATCGGCGCGGTGTTTCCATTTTCATAACCGGCATCGAAGGTAAGGTATATGACTTTTTCGTCCGTATTTTCAGCGTAATATGCGTCGTAAACGGCAAGTTCGTCATATGTAGCATTGGCTACGGGCGGTTCTCCTTCTTCCTGAAAACTCAGTCCCCAGTTTCCTTCGGAAGAGGTGGTGACAGTTTCGGGAAAATATAGCTCTTTCAGTCTGGCGGCTCCGATGCCTGTGAGGAAAGAAAGGCAAAGAATAGAGCAGACAAGGAGAGAACGCTTTATAAGTGATTTGGAAAGCATAATAACTCCAAAGTATATTTTTAAGAAAATATATGTGAAAGTATTTGCGAAAAGAAGCGTCAAAGCTGGACTTTCGGAAGAAAAAGCGATATGATAACGTTGTTTGTGCATTTTATATGCTGACTGAATTTACAGAAACGGATTGAAGGAGGAATGAGTATGGCATATATGGCAAATGAAGAACGATATCAGATTATGAAATACAACAGGTGCGGAAAGAGTGGCTTGATGCTTCCGATGGTTTCTCTTGGCTTATGGCACAATTTTGGAAGCAATGCCAGCATGGACAATATGAAAGCGATGTGTTTCAAGGCATTTGATCTTGGCATCACGCATTTTGATTTGGCAAATAATTATGGGCCTGAGATTGGAAGTGCTGAATATAATTTCGGGAAGATCCTGCATGAAGACTTGTATCCATACCGGGATGAACTTATCATCAGTACCAAAGCGGGATATAAGATGTGGGAAGGGCCTTATGGCGACGGGGGAAGCCGTAAGTACCTGATTGCAAGTGTAGATCAAAGCCTCAGACGCATGGGACTGGAGTATGTAGACATTTTTTATCATCACAGGATGGATCCGAAAACACCGTTGGAAGAGACGATGGAAGCGTTGAATACGATCGTTAAAAGCGGTAAGGCACTCTATGCAGGGATTTCGAATTATGACGGACCGACGATGGCGAGAGCGGTGGAAATTCTGGAGGAGCTTAAGTGCCCGTTTGTGATCAATCAGAACCGCTATTCTATTTTTGACCGTACGATTGAATTAAATGGCCTGAAGAAAACGGCGAAAAGAATGCGGAAAGGTATTATTGCATTCAGCCCGCTTGCCCAGGGACTTCTGACAGACCGTTATCTGAACGGTATTCCGGAAAACAGCCGTATACGCGCTGACGGACGGTTTCTGACAGAGGCGGCACTCACACCGGAGCGACTGGAACAGATCAGGGCGCTGAATGAGATCGCTGCCGGAAGAGGACAGACTCTCGCGCAGATGGCACTGAGCTGGGTACTGAAGGATGAGGACGTGACGAGTGTGCTGATCGGTGCATCGAGTCCGGAGCAGATTGAAGAGAATGTAGGAATAATCAATCAGACGGGATTTACGGAAAATGAACTGGCTGAGATCGACAGAATCAGTCTGAGAAGTTAAATACTTTATTCTTTTAAGTATAAGCCGGGTTGTCTTTCGAAATTTAAGTGTATAAACAGAAAAAAAGAAATATTCTTGTCTTAGCCAAGGCGTATTGACTTCTGGAGGGTTTCGTTCTACCATTGCATTCAGTTGATGCGCACAACCAATCAGCAGCTAAGGAGAGAATAAAATGGCACAGGCTTATGACCCATATACAAACGTAATTCATACTATGACAAAAGCAATGGAAATTGGTCATATTGACCAGTCTATGTTTGAGATTCTGAAAAATCCACAGCGGGAAACCAAAGTATATCTTCCGATTGAGATGGATGATGGGAGTGTTAGAGTATTTGAAGGATATCGAGTTCAGCATTCCAATATACGCGGACCGTTCAAAGGAGGCATTCGATATCACCAGACCTGTGATTTGAACGAGGTGAAGGCACTTGCAACGTGGATGACCCTGAAGTGTGCAGTGGCAGATATTCCATACGGTGGGGCGAAGGGCGGCATTCAGGTTGATCCGGGAACTTTATCGGAGAGAGAATTGCGAAGACTTACCAGGCGATATACATTTGCAATAGCACCAATTATTGGCGCGGATACAGATATTCCGGCTCCTGATGTGAATACCAATCCACAGACCATGGCATGGGTTCTGGACACATACAGTCAGTTAAAAGGACATCCGTGCCCGGGAGTTGTAACCGGAAAGCCGGTTGAACTTGGAGGATCAAGAGGAAGAAATTCAGCAACAGGAAGAGGAGTTGTTATCAGTGCGAAACTGCTGCTTGCTCTGGAAGGAAAGACATTGGAAGGAACGACTGTGGCAATACAGGGAATGGGAAATGTCGGTGCCAATGCAGCAAGAATCTTCTATCACAGGAAAGCAAAAGTCATTGCCATCAGTGATGTATCAGGCGGACTTTACTGTGAGGAGGGATTGGACATTGATGCGATTTCACTCTATTTGAATCAGGGTGGGAAATTACTGAAGGACTACGGTGCACCTGGAGTTACACATATTACAAATGAAGAGGTGCTGACATGTAAATGCGATGTTTTGGTACCGGCTGCGCTGGAAAATCAGATTACAGAAGCAAATGCTGGGAAATTGCAGTGTGGCTGTATTGTGGAGGCGGCAAATGGCCCGACAACAGAAGGGGCAGATGATGTGTTGGAAAAACGGGGAATCACCTTGATTCCGGACATCTTTGCAAACAGCGGAGGAGTCATTGTCTCTTATTTTGAATGGGTTCAGAATATTCAGGAACTGACATGGGAACGAGATCAGGTAAATGAAATGCTTGAAAAACTGATGTCAAAATCTTTTCAAGAACTTTTGAATGTTACAGAAGAATGTCATTGCAATTTCAGAATGGCGGCTTATATTGTGGCATTGAGAAAGCTGGTGTTTGCGGAAAAAATGAAAGGGATTTTTCCGTAAAATGAAGGGAAAAGAAAAACGAGAGGAGAATGGCGGTGTAAATATCCTCAATTACACCGCCATTCTTTCTTTATTTACCAGTAAAAATGAAATTACATAAATGTATTGGCAGTCCCTACATAACGGATTCCATTTTCAAAAACACGTTTACCGCCCAGGGTGACGAACTTCACATCGTTCAGACAGGTGATATCTTTGCTTGCATCTCCACTTACGACCAGAAGGTCTGCGTCAAGTCCTTCTTTGATGAGGCCGCGCTGGTTTTCAAAGCCGAGTACTTTGGCGGGATTCGAAGTTGCAGTCTGAATGGCCTGTAACGGAGTGATTCCGTATTCCACCATATACTGAAGTTCTCTTGGAAGAGGCAGTAGTGGTGAGCCGTAAACGACCATGTCGGTTCCGGCAAGAACCGTGACACCGGTATCATAGAATTTTTTGAAATTATCCCTGTAAGCTTTGTAGGCAGGTTCAAAATATTCCCAGTTTGCCATTTCTTTTTGCATGACCGGATCATTTACGGGTTTGCCTGCATTTTCTTCCAGATTCTTTTTCGTGATTTCATATAAATAAGTATAGGCCATGATGGTTGGAGTCCAGGCGATTCCCTTCTCTGCCATTTGCTGTACCTGCTCATAGGTTAAAAAGGTTCCGTGTTCAATGGTATCAAAGCCGGCGTCGATGCTCATCTGAATGCCCGGCTGTGTTCCGGCGTGGATTCCACATTTGATCCCTCTTCTGTGACATTCGTCGGCAGCAGCATTTAACTCTTCCTGGGTATACTCGGGAATGCTGCTGCGGTGTGTGGTAAGAATCTTGATCCACTGGGCTCCGTCACGAACCTGACGGCGGATCTCCTTTCGGATCTCCCATGGTCCGTCTACCTGGGCAATGTCATCATTCCAGCCATGCCCGCCTGTCATACACATGCCGTTGTCGACATGTGTGATTCTTGGAATCGTGATAAATCCTTTCTCTGCCGCGAGATTCAGGGTTGCACAGAGCTTCCGCGCGGAAGTCATATCACGCACGCTGGTGATACCGCGCTCAAATGCGGCCTGTGCGTGCTGCAGAGCGAATAACGTAATCAGTTGGTCATTGTAATTGAAGCTGTCCGGCTGTGAGAACCAGTAGCCGAGATGCACGTGCATATCGCAAAGCCCCGGTAAAAGGGTGGCATCGCCATAGTCCTTCACTTCTTTTTCCGGAAATTCCGCGATGAGTGCTTCTTTCGGCCCGATTTTTCGGATCGTTCCATTTTCAACAGCAACGGCTTTATCTTCCAGTACCGTCTTGCCATCGCCGGTAATGAGATGTTTTGCGCAAATAATCATGATTTTATTCCTGCCTTTATTTTTAGTTTCATGACTCAAGTATAACATCTGCCGGGTAAGATATCCAGATGGATTTCATCTTGTATTTCTTCTTGCAGATTAATCGCCTTTTTTGTAAAGAACAAAAGAAAAGATCATAGGAACCACTGCCAGAGGAATCAGGAGCAATACGGTGAGAATCGGAAATCCGAAAAGTCCGAAGAATATCATAAGAATTCCTCCGATGATCCAGAGATATCCTGCGAGATGGTGTGTCTTATTCCAGTTTTCCTCGCTGGCGAGAGTCCATGGAATCTTGATTCCTATGGTGTAATTCTGGCGGCATTTTGGAAGGTAGTTGCCGCAAATAGTGAAGATAATTCCGACCATAATCATGGCAATCTTATCGATGGGAAGCTCATGCCCCATATTGATAAGGAGGGATGCCGGTACCATGATTAAAGAAAGCACAGGAATACACCATTTTCCAAGTAATTTGATCGCGGGAGCGGAATTGTTGTTTCGTGGGTCATGATCCAGGCCTACATGGACAACAATATTGAGAACAGCCATCAGGAGTGGAAGACCGAAAGCACCAATAAGTCGCGGTGCATATCCGTTCGGCTCATTATTTGGTCCCCAGTGTATCGCCATCTGTTCCGGCAGACGGGTGTAAACTGCAGCGGAGAAAATCATGGGCAGCAGACAGAGCAGTGTAGTAAGGATCAGAGTCTTATTTTTTTTCATCAGAAACACCTCCAAATTGTGAAAACCAAAGCATCATTTCTTCAAATACGGATACATTGATTTCATAATAAATGTAATTCTTGTAGCGGGACTCGAAAACCAGTCCGGCTTTTTTGAGTTGTGATAAGTGATAGGAAATTGTAGCATTGGTCATATCAAAATTTTCCGCAATCTCGCCGGCGGACTTTTTGCCGTCCTTAAGCAGGACGAGGATCTCCCGGCGGACCGGATCAGACAATGCTTTAAACGTATCTGCGAACGCCAAATGATCACCTCCAATTGGTATAAGCATTTAGAAATATTTCTAAATAGAATATATCATGAAGAAACCATAAAATCAACATCTATTTAGATAAAAATCTAAATAGGTAATTTGGAAATTATTATTGACAAAAGTGTCTGTTCATGATATAAATATCAAGTAGCCTTTTTTGAGGTAAATAATTGAATATAGGGGATTGGTCAAATGGTATGACAGGAGTCTCCAAAACTCTTAGCGGGAGTTCGATTCTCTCATCCCCTGTCAGATAAAGCACTGATAATGTTGAACTTGTAACATTTAAGTGCTTTTTTGTTTGTTAGATAAAAAAATTGTGTTCGTGAAAAAGAGTATGAAGGAAATACTTTATTGACAGAATAATTGATGGATGTTATCATACAGAATATTAACGAATATTTGCACAAAGATGTACTTTGCTATAAAAGCAGTACATCTTTTTTCTTTTCCCAAGATATAACAAGGATTAGACACTACAGAACTTAAAATCGACTGGAGGCAAAAACTTATGAAAAATCATGAATTAGATTCTGTTGATCACACAATTTTAAATATCTTACAACAAAATGCCAAGCTTCCACTTAATGAGATTGCGGAAAATGTTTATTTATCTGTACCTGCAGTGTCGGCAAGAATCGAAAAAATGGAAAAAGAAGGTTATATCACAGGGGATCAGGCACAGGTAAATCCTATTGCATTGGGTTACCATATCAAAGCTTTGATTAATCTTGAGGTTCCTCCGGAAGAGAAAAGTGTATTTTATCCATATATCAAAGAATGCTTAAATGTCGTTGAATGCAACTGTGTAACCGGAGAGTATTCTATGGTGCTGGAAGTATTATTTCCAAGCACCGTGGAGCTTGATAAGTTTATCGGTGAATTGCAACGCTTTGGAAGAACTAAAACCCTTATAGTTTTTTCAACTTCTGTGGAACATAGAGGAATTCCGGCAAACCCGAATGAGATAGTACGTGAATGATCTTTTTTTGTAAGAGAAAGTAAAATAATCATTGTATCAAAAAAGCACTAAATACGCTGAACCGCAACATATTTAGTGCTTTATCTGACAGGGGATGAGAGGGTAGTGTAAAATATTTTGTGTTTTTGAAAAAAATGGCTCCTTTTTGGTAAGAATTCAGATATGACAATTTTTATCGAAAAGGAGTATTTTTATGCCAGTTGCAAAGGAAC
>NZ_JBQHTK010000052.1:0-11334 GCF_052065755.1 Bariatricus sp. HCP28S3_D3
TTCCTTTGCAACTGGCATAAAAATACTCCTTTTCGATAAAAATTGTCATATCTGAATTCTTACCAAAAAGGAGCCATTTTTTTCAAAAACACAAAATATTTTACACTACCGATTAAAATGTTATATTTATAATAACACCTCGAAAAACAACCTGAAAACATAGCTTTATTCAGTTGCTAAAGTGCGCTATGTGATGTCAATACTTTTGACACCTTTGATACCAGATTGCTACGTGCTTTGCACTCTTGCAATCCTCAAAAACATTCGTAATCCGCTCATTTTTCTTTGAAAAATGGCTACTTACTCATGTTTTTGACGGGTCAAGAGGTCAAAAATCCTCTTGCAAGCAAGCTTGCATCGGCTTTCTGACCTTTTGACCCTGGTATCATCATATTTATTAAAAAAAATAATAATACGAACCTTAAATTTGTTCAGTCAATAGGTAAAAAGAAAAATTATGCAATATGCACAACTCAAAACTGTATATGCACAAAAATAGGGCGATTTGTATAAAACGCTTTACGCTGATAGAGTGATAGAGTATACTGGGTTTAAACAAATTAATATTTTGAAGGAGGAAGGTAAAATGGATGGTCAGTTAAAAGTAGCAGCTGTTCAAGTTACAGTCGAACAAAATAATATTAAGAAAAATATGGAAAACGTTGAGAAAATGGCAATGACAGTTGCTGAAAATGAAAAGAATGTTGATTTAATTCTTTTTCATGAAGCCTGTTTGGAAAGCGGCGTCCAACTTCCAGAATTCGATAAGAAATTATCTGATGAAATTCATGACTTTTGGAAGAGCATAGCGAAAAAAGTAGGAACAAATGTTTTGGCAGGTCGGTTAGAACGAAAAGAAGATGGCATTTACAACAAGGCAACGGTATATGCACCTGATGGACGTATTCTTGCAGACTATGCTAAAATCCATTTATTTAATAGTGAGCGTGAAACACTGATTCCTGGAAAGGAACTGGTAATGTTCGAACTGAATGGAATTAAAATCGGCATCATGATTTGTGCAGACTTTGGATTCCCGGAACTTTCCAGAGCGTATGCGGTGAATGGATGTCATATGTTAGCAGTAACAAGCAGTTGGGCATATCCGGATGATGATCTGTGGACAATTTGTAACCAGGCACGTTCTTCTGAAAATGGAGTCTACTGTGTTTCGGTTGACAGAATTGGACCAGCCGGTAATGGTTGTATAAAAGTAGGACGTTCTATGGTATGTAATCCGGATGGACTCATTATCGCGAATTTATGGGAAAAAACAGATACCTATTATGTACAGACAATTTACAGAGAAGAAGTTGAAAAACGTCACCAAACAATGAAATGGCTTGAATGGTTACGTCCGGATTTGTATACAGATTGGCTGAAAACATATAAATGGGATTAATACTCTGGGGGGAGAAAAAAGTATGTTAATGCGTCAGGTTTTAGATGTTTATGAGCTGCTGGATAGAGCAGATGCTTCAGGAGAAAAAATGGAAGAATACTTAAGGCATCTGGGAGCAGAAGAGGTTGAAGTTACAACTATTGAAGGTCCAAAAGGTAAGACGGATATGATTCGTGTAACCATTCCCGGAACGAATGGAAAAAGTGCAGGCGGAAAGGCTCCTACATTAGGTGTTTTGGGAAGGTTAGGCGGACTTGGTGCAAGACCGGAACAAATTGGCTTTGTATCAGATGGAGATGGTGCACTGGTTGCACTGGCAGTTGCGGCAAAGTTACTCGATATGAAGAGTAAGGGAGATCAGCTGGAAGGGGATGTTGTATGTTGCACGCACATTTGTCCGGATGCGCCTACCAGTCCTCATAAACCGGTTCCATTCATGGGTTCACCGGTTGATATGGCAACAGTGAACAAACATGAGGTAAATGGAAGTTTAGATGCAATTTTATCAATTGATACGACAAAAGGTAACCGAATAATAAATACTAGAGGATTTGCTATTTCGCCTACCGTAAAAGATGGTTATATTTTAAGAGTAAGTGAAGATTTATTGGATATTATGCAGATGACGACAGGAAAAATGCCATATGTGTTTGCTCTTTCAACGCAGGATATTACACCATATGGAAATAATCTATTTCATTTGAATAGTATTCTTCAACCATCGACAGCGACAGAGGCACCGGTTGTAGGAGTCGCGATTACCACAGAGGTTCCTGTGGCAGGATGTGCGACCGGAGCAACACATGCCGGAGATCTTGAAGAAGCTGCAAGATTTGTGATTGAAACAGCCAAAGCTTACGGGCGCTGCGAATGTGAGTTTTATGACAAAGAAGAATTTGGAAGGATCGTTTCAAAATATGGAAACATGAAACATATACAGACTCTAGGAAAATAACTGTAAATTTGATTGGTTATAAAGGAGGAGCTTTATGAAGAAAAGAAATAAGTTAGTAGCAGTTTTGTTGAGTTGTTGTATGGCAGTAGCATTATTTGCCGGATGCGGTAATAATGATAAAGGTACCGCTGAAAATGATAACAATCAAGGAGAGCAGATAGAAGTAAGTGAAGAAGACAAATATGGTGGAACATTAAGAATTGGGATGGCAGCTGTAGCGAATAATATTGATCCGGTTAAATATACAGGAATATATGAAAATGCAATTATTGAAAATATAGGGGATACACTTGTTGTCTACAGTGATGATTTATCAGAGTTTCTTCCTAGTCTGGCAACAGAGTGGGAAGTAAATGAAGCAGGAAATGAGTACACATTTAAACTTCGTGAGGATGTTTACTTCCACCCGGGTAAATTTCAGGATGGTCGTCAGATGACAGCAGAAGATGTTAAATATTCACTGGAGCGATCTCATAATGAATCTGCATTGGCAAGATTGGCAATGCTGGATCATTGCGAAGTTATTGATGATTTTACTGTAAAATGTGTTCTTCCAAATCCGGATGCATCCTTTTTAGCGGCACTTACTAACAGTGGAAATGTAATTGTTCCAAAAGAAGAAGTTGAAGGTTGGGGAGATGAGTTTGGAGCTCATTTCGTAGGAACCGGTCCTTTTATGATGAAGGAATGGAAAACAGATGAAGCTGTAGAATTTGTCAGATCAGAAAATTTCTGGGGCGGAGAAGTTTATCTTGACGGATTAAATTTCGTATATATTACAGATATCAACCAGAGAGTTAATGCATTAAAAAATGGAGATATAGATATCGCTTGTGATCTTGCAGGAGAAGGTATTGATGAAATCAAAGCGGATAATAATCTTGTAATGAGCCAGGAACCTGGTATGGGAGTAAACTATATCTATTTTAATATGGAGAATGGTCCAACGGCAGATATCAAAGTTCGTAAGGCTTTGCAAATGGCAGTAGATCGAGATGCTATGTGTGCAGCACTTTATCAATATGGTGAATGTAGTCCGGCATACTTGCCTTTACCGCCTGCATCATGGGGATATGATGAATCATTAGAAGATTTAGTACCAAAATATGATGTTAAAGGTGCAAAAAAATTACTTGCAGAAGCAGGGTATCCGGATGGATTTGAACTTGAATATTATACAAGTGATTCGGCTTCATCTAAGAAAATCGGAGAAATTTTACAGCAATTTTGTGCTAAGGTTGATGTTAAAGTGAATATACATCAGGCTTCATGGGGAACATTTAGTGAAATTGGTGCATCAGGAAATGCGGATGCTATTGGAATGAGCTGGACATGGTTCCCGGATCCTTATTTCTACTTGAACAAAATGTTCCATGAAGAATCGCTTGGTACTTTGGGTAATGGACAACAGTTTAATATACCGGAAGTTAATGAATTGTTAGACAAAGCTGTTGAAGTCAGTGATCAGGAAGAAAGAGCTAAACTTTATAAAGAAGCCTTAAAACTGATTGTTGAGCAATATCCACAAATTGATTATTGTTTAGCTAACATCAACACAGGTTTGAATAAAAAAGTTCAGAATTATGTTGTTCGCCCTGATAAGACAATTGAAATCGCAGGTGACGGACATAACGTATGGTTGGCTAAATAAGCAGCCGAATGAAAATTAGGAGTGCCGTACTACAGGCACTCCTAATTTTTAAATCACTAATTACAATTTTCAACGATGAAAGGAGAACAACGGTATGATAAAGATGATATTAAAGCGTATCTTCCAGTTGATTCCAGTACTGTTGATCACGATGAGTATGACATTCGTTATTACTCGAGTTCTTCCGGGAAATCCTGCAGTATCAATTCTTGGTCCACAGGCAACAGCAGAGGATATCGCTAAAATGGAAGAAGAAATGGGACTGCACGATCCGATGCCGGTTCAATATATCAATTATATGAAGAGAATTTTAACCGGAGATTTAGGAACTTCTTATCGATATAACCGACCGGTAGCAGATCTTATTTTTGAAAAACTTCCAAATACATTACAAATTGCATTGGCAAGTTTAATTATAGCTTTACTTATTGGGGTTCCGGTAGGCATCATTTCAGCAGTAAAGCAATATTCGGTATTTGACTATATTTCGATGATAGCTGCGCTAATAGGAGTATCAATGCCGTCATTTTGGTTAGGATTAATGCTTGTTCTTATATTTAGTGTTAATCTGGGATGGTTTCCGACTATGGGAATGGGAGCTATCAGCAATGGAATTGGTGACGTTATATCACATTTATTTTTGCCGTCACTTTGTCTTTCCTTCGGAAGTATGGCTAACTTCGCAAGAATTAGTCGTTCCAGTATGTTGGAAGTAATCGATCAGGATTATATGAAAGCTGTCCGGGCAAAGGGAATTCGCGAGAATGTTGTCATCATTAAACATGGTTTAAAAAATGCCCTTCCACCAATTGTTACAGTACTGGGTATGCGTATAGCAGCACTTATGACAGGCGCAATCATGATTGAGACGATTTTCGCATGGCCTGGAATCGGCCGATTGATTGTTGATGCAATCAATAATAATGACTTTGAAATGATTCAGGGTACTGTATTATTTATGGCAATTCTATATGTAACAGTAAATCTTGTGGTGGATATTATCTATCTGTATATCAATCCAAAAGTAAGCTATGAATCCGAAAGGAGGGCCGGCTAATGGAAAATAAAGAAGTAAAAAGAGATTTAAGCGAAGCTAGTCAGCAGGAAATGTTGTTAAAAGAACGAAAAGCAAACAGTGCATGGAGAAAACTTCGCAGAAATAAATCTGCAATGTTTGGTTTGATTCTGGTAGTGTTTGTAACTTTGTTTTCTTTAGTAGGACCATTTATATATAGAGTAGATCCTGCTGCAATGGATTTTTTAAAAGTAAATGCGAAGCCTGGTACACCGGGTCTTCCATTAGGGGCTGATAATTTAGGAAGAGATTTGCTTGCAAGGTTGATCCATGGAGGTCGTGTCTCCTTGATCGTGGCAGTCGGAGGAATGGCGGTTGGTGCTGTGATCGGTATTCTGGCTGGCTTAATTTCAGGATATGCAGGTGGAAAAGTAGATATAATTATCATGCGAGTGATGGATGGTATGTCAGCATTCCCCTTTACATTATTAGCTTTAATGCTTATGACTGCTCTTGGAGCAGGAATCGAAAACGTTATTCTTTCCATTGGTATTGCAAGTGTTCCGGGATATGCCAGAATGGCCAGAGGACAGGTACTTGTTGTAAAAAATGAAGAATATATTAAAGCAGTGAAAGCGTTTGGAGCAAGCAATAGTCGCATTTTATTTAAACACTTGCTTCCAAATATTGTATCATCGTTAATTGTATATGCAACACTGAATGTTGCAGGTGCAATTTTGACAGAAGCTTCACTTAGTTTCCTTGGAATGGGAATTACGCCTCCGGATGTATCTTGGGGTGCAATTTTGAAAGATGGACAGGATGTTATCAGAAGTGCCAGTCATATTGCAACTTATTCAGGACTTGCTATTTTAATCACAGTATTAGGCTTTAATCTATTGGGAGATGGAATACGTGATGTATTAGACCCTAAGATGAAAAAATAAAAGGGGAGATAATATGAATAAAGAACCATTATTAAAAGTGGATAATTTAAAAACACATTTTAACACTGCTACTGGTATAGTGAAAGCAGTAGATGGTGTTACTTTTTCATTGGATTCCGGACAGACATTAGGAATAGTAGGAGAATCCGGGTGTGGTAAAAGTGTAACTTCTTCTTCAATTATGCGTCTTCTGCCTAAAAATGGTCATATTGTTGAAGGATCTATTCTTTTTGAAGGCAAGGATATCGTTAAACTCAGTCAGAAAGAAATGCTTCAAATACGTGGAAATGATATTTCAATGATTTTTCAGGATCCGATGACTGCGCTTGATCCGGTTTATACAATTGGCTCACAAATAATGGAAGTAATCAATGCACATCAAAAGATGTCAAAAGCAGAAGCAAAAGAATATGCTGTAAAAGTGTTGAAAATGGTAGGAATACCAGAAGCCGAAAAGCGTTTGAAATCCTATCCGCATGAATTCTCCGGCGGAATGCGGCAACGTGTAATTATCGCAATGGCAATTGCCTGTAATCCGAAACTTATTATTGCAGATGAACCTACAACAGCATTAGATGTTACTGTTCAGGCCCAGGTGTTGGGATTAATGAAAAATCTGCAGAAAGAATCGAATTCGTCAATTATTCTAGTAACACACAATTTGGGTGTGGTTTGGAAAATGTGTGATACAGTTATGGTTATGTATGCGGGAAAAACAGTAGAATATGCAGATGTAAAAATGATATATTCCGATGCACGACATCCATATACATGGGGATTACTTAAATCAATGCCTAAAGTAACGGATGATCCGAATATTCCTTTAGCTTCTATTCCTGGAACACCGCCAGATCTGAAGTTAACCGGAGGAAGCTGCAATTTTCATAATCGTTGTAAATACTGTCAGGAAATATGCAAAAATAAATGTCCTGAAATGAAAGAGGTAGAGCCGGGACATTTTGTTGCCTGCCACTTCTCAAAAGAAGAATTAGTTGAGATGGAACGGAGAGGAGGGAATGATTAATGGGTGAAAAACAAGATGATATTATCTTAAAAGTTGATCATTTGACAAAGACATTCCAGGTGAAAAGTCCAAGACTTTTTGAAAAACCACTTGCTCTAAATGCGGTAAATGATGTTTCTTTTGAAGTGAAGAGAGGAGAGACCATTGGAGTTATCGGCGAATCAGGGTGTGGGAAATCAACATTGGGGAAAGCAATTCTTCAATTGATCCCGGCAACTTCAGGGAATGTGATTTACAATGGGCAATCACTGATGAAACTTAATCAGAAGGAAATGAATGAACTTCGCAAAGAGATCAATATGGTATTTCAGGATCCATATTCATCCTTAGATCCTCGTATGACCACGGGTGAATTGATAGAAGAACCTATGATTATTCATAATATTGGGACTCCTGAAGAACGAAAAAAACGAGTAATTGAATTATTGAAATTAGTCGGATTAGATTACTATCATTCCATTCGTTACCCGCATGAGTTTTCCGGGGGACAGCGCCAACGTATCAATATTGCCCGAGCACTGTCAATGGATATAAAACTTCTTGTCTGTGACGAACCGGTTTCCGCTCTGGATGTTTCTGTTCAGGCACAAGTGCTTAATTTGTTGAAAAAACTGAAAGATGAACTTGGACTGACATATATTTTTATTTCTCATGATCTAAGTGTAGTAAAATATATCAGTGATCGAATCATCATTATGTATTTGGGAAGAATCATGGAGATTGGTGACGCAAAAGAAATATATGCAAATCCGGCACATCCTTATACAAAGGCATTATTTTCAGCAATTCCTCCGGTAAGTCCATATGAAAAAAAAGAAACGATCGAACTCAAAGGAGAAATTCCTAGTCCGTTAAATATGCCGCCGGGATGCCCATTCGGAAACAGATGTCCATTCTGTACTGAAATATGTAAGCAGAGTGTTCCGGAATTGAAAGCAATTGGAGATAACCACGAAGTTGCATGTGTGAGATATCAAAAGGGAGAAATATCATAAATATAATAAGGTAATACATAGAATTCTTTGCAAGCACAATTGGTTTAAGAGATGGGCAGAGTTTTATATTATTCATAATTCACAAAGTACATTTTTTTGAGTAGATAATATTGTGTAAATATGCTATTATGAAGAAAAGGTTTTGTGGAAGGATGAATAAAATTGGCAATTACAGTGAAGGATATTGTAGAAATAGCCCAAAAAAAAGGTTGTGAGCTTGCAACAGGGGAAGGCAAACTGTATAAAGAAGTGTACTATGTTGATACAATGGAGATTCCGGATATGGAAGCATGGATGAAACCAAATGTCTTATACATTACAACAGGATATGCTTATAGTGGGACAAAAGAGAAGGTTTTGTCACTGATAAAAGGTTTACATGATGTAAATGCAGCAGCACTTGCAATTAAATCCCGTTTTATCGGTGCTTACATGAAAGATTTTTTAAAACTTGCCAGAGAATATGAATTTCCGATTATCATAATGCCTGAGGAGCTTCCTTTTGTGGAACTGAATTATGCGGTTATGGAAGCACTTGTTACATCACAACATCATGAAGAGTTAAAATTAAAATCAGAAGAGCTAAATAAAAGAAAAGCAGATAGAAAATTATTTTCTGATCTTTTAGCGGGAAATGTTGTGATCAATGAGGAACAGAATCAATATTTTCATGAGCAAAACTGGCCAAAACCACCATACTATATTATGCTGATAGAATTTGAAAGACTCACGGGCAGTTATACTGATAAGGAATTTAGAAATCTGGAACAATGTATTCGTAAGGTCTTTGCAGAAGAACAGTTTGATTCAATTGTATTATCGAACAGGAAGATATTTCCTTGTATTATTAAGAAAGACGAAAAAAAATATAATCAGCAATATTTTGAAAGAATTAAAAAAGTGATTGCAGAGCGGTCTGGACATAATATTTTAATGGGTATTTCTAATGAAAGCGAAACATATAAAACGTTTCAGGTGACTTATAAAAACGCGATGAAAGCACTGGAGATTGCTCGTATTCGAAAAAAAGAATGCCCGGTAGTTTGGAGCGAAAAGATTGGATATTGGAAACTACTCAAGGAAATGAGCCAACAACAGCAGTGTAAAGAATTTGTTTCAAAAAAAATAGATGCTTTAATTCAGTATGACAAAGAAAATGAAAGTGATCTCATTGAAACCTTAGAAGCTCTTGTAAATCATTTAGGAGCCAGAAATACAACGGCAACAAGTTTGTATCTACATAGAAATACCTTAATGTATCGAATAAAAAAAATTGAGAATCTGACAGGATATGATTTATCGGATCCGGAAAGTATTTTAGAATTATCGCTTGCTTTAAGATTGAATAAATTTATGAATCATTGAATAAGTATTTTAAAGTGTTGCAGATGATATGATTAATACTTTAAAAGGCAGATCATCAAAATGGAATCAATGGATTTAATAAAAAATCCGCTATACTGGAGAGAAGTTGCTAGTGCAGAATTGGCAGTAGCGACGGACGATTCATATAGCGGATTTTTTATATGAGATGATTGCGAAAATAGAAAGTGGAATTAAGTCAATGGATGAAACGGGCAGTGTTAGCTGGATAGTGGAAAAGTTCCAAATGAGTCAACAAAATCGATGGAGTGGACCAGAGATTCGAAAAACCAAAAATAAATCAACAAGTAAGGAGATAATGTATGGCAGAACAGGAAAAGAACATTGAACAAGGTGTTCACAAGCGCCGCACAAGGTACAAGGGAAAATATCCACGAAAATTTGAAGAAAAATACAAAGAATTACAGCCGGAGAAATATCAGGACATGATTGCCCATGTCATTCAGAAAGGAAATACACCTGCCGGAATGCACATTTCGATCATGGTGCAGGAAATTCTTGACTTCTTGAAGATCCAGCCGGGAGAGGTGGGATTTGATGCAACGCTTGGCTATGGCGGACATACAAAAGCAATGCTGAAATGTCTGGAAGGAAAGGGGCACATTTACGCGACAGATGTAGATCCGGAAGAATCTGCAAAGACAAAAAAACGTCTGGAAGAACAGGGATTTGGGGAGGATATTTTAACAATCCGTCTTCAGAACTTTTGTACTATCGATGAGATTGCAAAAGAAGTTGGGGGATTTGATTTTATTTTGGCTGATCTGGGTGTGTCTTCCATGCAGATTGACAACCCGAAGAGAGGATTTTCTTTCAAAGTGGACGGACCTCTGGATCTGCGACTGAATCAGGAAAAAGGGATCAGTGCAGCCGAGAGACTGGATACAATTTCAAGAGAAGAACTTGCCGGGATGTTATATGAAAATTCGGATGAGCCGTACTGTGAAGAACTGGCAAAGGCAATCACCGAAGAAATCCGGAAAGGACACCGGATTGATACTACGACAAAGTTACGTCAGGTGATCGAACAGACCTTGTCTTTCCTTCCGGAAAATAAGGAGAAAAAAGATATCATCAGGAAGACCTGTCAGCGGACTTTCCAGGCACTTCGAATTGACGTGAATCATGAATTTGAAGTACTCTATGAATTTATGGAAAAACTGCCGGGCACTTTGAAACCGGGAGGAAGAGTAGCAATTCTGACATTCCATTCAGGAGAAGACAAACTGGTGAAGAAAGCTTTAAAAGCAGGATATCGCGAGGGAGTTTATTCCGAATATGCCAAAGATGTAGTTCGACCTTCGGCAGAAGAGTGTGCACAGAATGGGCGTGCAAGATCTACGAAGATGCGCTGGGCTGTGAAGGCGGAGTAAAAGTAAGTGTAGGCTGATTAGAATATTGACAAAACAAAAATCAAGGATCATAATGCGGTGCAGGAAGAAAAGTTTTTGAATGTGTTAAAATCCAGAATGGTAGATGGGATCATTTATGTCAGTTCGGATTATGCGACCAGTAACAAGCTACTTGCAGATTTATCAATCCCAGTTGTATTTATTGATCGTAAGATTGAAAAGAGTGGTAATAAGGGAAGTGTGCAGATTGATAATTATCAGGCTATGACGGAAGTCGCTGAGTATATCAGTAAAAAAGGATGCAATGGATCGGATTGAAAATATTCTTGGATTTAAAAGATTTGAGCGTCACGTTGGATAAAAAAAGAAGAGTAGAAAGATGCTGCAAAGTTATCAAAACAGATAACAGAGCGGCATCTTTTGTTATTTGAAAAATGATTAAAATATATAACAGAAAATTATAAGCCGATTTGTACTTTAGTCTACAAATTCAGATGCCGGGTAGTGTCAAGTAATCTATGAAAAACTGGGCCGAAAAAAACAGGCTCAAACGAACCTTGAAAATTGCAAATATATAAGACGGAAGGCCCTCCGGGGGCTCAGGGCGCTG
>NZ_JBQHTK010000053.1:0-11236 GCF_052065755.1 Bariatricus sp. HCP28S3_D3
TGAATATATTATCCTAGAGATTTCTGTATCAATCAAAGCCTAACGGCTGTTCAGCTTCGCATTTCGGCCGTTTTGCTCCGCAAAACCGGCCGTTGGGACGCGCCATATGCATTCAACATTGGAATTCAAAAGGATGATGACTCTACCGAGTTCTTCTTCGGCGTATTTGGGATTAGATTGCAACTTTTTTCGATATTTTTTTATTTTTTCTGGGGAAATGGATTTTTCATTAAAAGTGTTTATAAATTTTATTGTTTGTTTGAGTAAGTTTCGATCATGTATATTTTGCGCTGTTTTACCAATACCAACGAGAAGACTGACAACAGGAATGCTTTTATAAATGCTTTCGTCAAGCAAAGAATCAATTCCTAATTCGGCCATCTCGGAGCAAGCATCGCTCAATGTGGGATCAAATAAAGTTGTTTCAAATGCTGGTACAAGTTTGTCCATGTTTTTCCTCCTATTTTATTGGCTTGTTCAAATTCTTAATAAGGTTATCACTCAATTCCGGTGATGACATTTTGGCATATCTCTGGGAGGTGTCCAATTCCGGATAGTTATATCGCCAGTTATCGTATTCTTCCTGGCTGATCTCTCCGGATTCCAGTTTTGCAGCCATTTGCTGCCATGCATGAAAAGGCTCGAACAGATGCTGATATTCTTTGTGCTCCCGGTCAAGTCGGAGGCAGAGTTCTCCGTCAATTTCTCCGATCTTAATGCCATACATATCTTCCAGTGCAAAGAGGGTGTGCATGAGACCGAGATAGGAGTCAATGTTCGGAACATTGATGGCTCTGGTGTTGACATCGAAGATCTGTGCCATTTCTTTGACCAGATCAGCTTTAGGGGTTCTGGCTTCTGTCTCGTACTGCGCTACACGGACATCCGAAGTCTTTCCAAGGAACCCAAGAAGTTCGCCAAGCTCCTTCTGTTTCATACCTTTTCTGTTTCTGAAATATTTTATACGTTTTCCAAATGCCATAGGGATCTCTCCTTTTCCTGAAATCTTTTATTCAATTTTGAATATAAGTTCCTACGGTGGTGCAATGAATAGGAACTGGTGGGTAACGATATTTGTTTAAATCAGTATAGCATATGGAAAAATAAGACGCAAGAAAAACTTAAACAAAAAAATTTAACTACTGATGTTCAAACCACTTGACTTAACGGAAAAGAGTTAATATAATACGGTTAAAACTTAACTAAATAAAGTTAAGTTAAAGAAAATTTGAAAGAGAGGTTGTATAAGGCGCCTTGAAAATTTGGATAAGTAGAGGGGTTTTTCCTTGAAGATGATGTGGAAGGAGGTGAATGGAATGTCTGAATTAAAGAATGGATTTCTGACTGCGGAAGAGGTAATGGATATTTTACAGGTCAAGCAGTCAAAGGCATACCAGATTATCCGCCAGCTGAATAAAGAACTCAGCGGAATGGGACTGATTACAGTGCCGGGGCGTGTGGATGCCAATTATTTCAAGAAAAAGTTGTTTTATGAAGAAAAATAGGAGGTACTTAAGATGGCTGTATATCAGGAAAAAGACAAAGGTACATGGAGAGTGGTGTTCAGGTACACCGATTTTACCGGGGAAAGAAAGCAGACGCAGAAACGTGGCTTCAAGACCAAACGGGAAGCGACTGCATGGGAACATGAGATGATGCTCCGAAAAGGAAATAAGCTAGATATGACGTTTGAGAGTTTTTATGAGATTTATTCCGAGTATAAACGTCAGAGGGTGAAGGAAAGTACATTAGAGACGAAAAGTCACATTGTGCGGACAAAAATCCTTCCTTACTTTGGAAAACGGAAAATCAACGAGATTACCGTGGCAGATGTGATTGCCTGGCAGAATGAGATGATGGCATACCGGGATGAAAAGGGTAAACCATATTCTGTGGATTATCTGAAAACGATTCAGGCACAGCTTACAGCAATTTTCAATCATGCAGTCAACTATTATAATCTGCCCTGCAATCCGGCAAGACAGGCAGGAAGTATGGGAAAAGAGGTTCCGAAGGAAATGAAGTTCTGGACAAAAGAACAGTATCTGAAATTTGCCGAGGCAATGATGGACAAGCCCAGATCCTATTATGCCTTTGAGATGCTGTACTGGACCGGAATCCGGGAAGGGGAGCTGCTTGCACTCACACCGGCAGATTTTGATTTTGAAAAACAGACGGTGCGGATCAATAAAACGTATCACCGGATGAAAAAGAAGGACATTATTACTTCGCCAAAGACAGCGAAAAGTAACCGGATCGTTGTGATGCCGGAGTTTCTCTGTGAAGAGATACAGGATTATTTTCAGATGTATTATTCGCTGGCACCGGATCAGAGGATCTTCCCATTTTCCAAATCTTATCTGAAACATGAAATGGAACGGGGATGCAAAGAGACAGGAGTTCCGGTTATTCGAATCCACGATCTTCGCCACAGCCATGTTTCCCTGCTGATCCACATGGGATTTACTGCACTTGCCATTGGAAACAGGGTTGGACATGAAGCAGAAAAAATCACGTACCGGTATGCACATTTGTTCCCCACGGTACAGACAGAGATGGCGAATAAGCTGGATGTGGAACGGATGGAGAAGGAGGATGAAATCTGATGGAGAGAACGTTAGACGCGAAAGGACGATGGAGAAACCGGACGGTGGGATTTCGGGTATCCGAGGAGGAATCAAAAATGATTGACCGCATGGTGGCATTATCCGGGCTTACAAAACAGGAGTACATCCTGAGAAAGCTGATGGGTTGGGAAGTGACTGTGCAGGGAAATCCGAGAGTGTACAAAGCTCTGAAAAATCAGATGCAGCAGATTTTCGATGAACTGAAGCGGTTGGAAGTGTGCAGTGAAGAAAATGAAGAACTGCTTCAGACCATCCAGATGGTTGCTGTGACATTGAATGGGATGAAGGAGGAGCCGCACCATGTGGAATCCCCGGAACATCCTTAAAAAAGAAAATGTCCCTGCTGGTAACAAGGACATTTCTAAAGCTCATACAAACTTATGCAGGCTCTGGTAAAGCCTCATAGACAAAGTCTCAATCCTTACGGGAGAAGTCTGCCTATACGCATATAGCTTTATGTGTAGTATAGCAAAGTTCTCCTGTAACGGAAAGAGGGAAAATTACAGAATTTGATTACAAAGGATACAGGAGGATGGAACATGAACATTTTTCAGAAAGTGAAAGAACGTGTCACCGCAAGGCAGGTGGCAGAGAAATATGGGTTAAAAGTCAGACAGAACGGGATGGCGTGCTGTCCGTTTCATAATGATAAACACCCAAGTATGAAGATAGGCCGGAATTATTATTGTTTCGCCTGTGGAGCAAAAGGCGATGCAGTCAATTATGTGGCTATACTGTTTGGCTTATCCCAGTTCGAAGCAGCGAAGAAGATCAATGAAGATTTTACACTGGGAATTTTAATCGGAAAGCCAGAGGCAAAAAGAAAACAAAATTCAGGAGTTAATAAAAAAGAGAAGGTTCCAACAAAAGAGGAAAGGATTCGATTTGTTCGAAAGAAAATTGATAAATGGGTAAAGGATGCTACGAATGTATTGCTGCGGTATCTGCGATGGATGGAATTCTGGAAGAAATTTTACAAGCCGGAATCTATGGAAGCGGAATGGAATCCGTTATTTGTTGAAGCCTTACAGAATGAAAGCAAGATCAGTTATCTGGTGGACATGCTGATGTTTGGAACGGATGAAGAGGTTCTGGATTTTTCCAGAACGGACGGGAGGAGGTGAAGCGGTATGAACAGAGAGTTGCAGAATATGAGCGAGGAGTCCTTGCAGAATTTAGAGGAGATTGTGGAAACGGAGCTTCTGACAGTGGAGGATATCAGAAATCGTCTGGATGTCACAGAAAAGGGGAAAATCCGGCAGTCCATTCAGAACTGCAAATATGCGTTGGAGCATGATCCATGTCTGAAAGGAGCCATCTGCAGAAATGAAATGACGTGTCAGATTGACATCATGAAGAAAATGCCATGGAAAAGACGTGGCGTCCATATGACCGATACGGACATGAACAATCTGGCTTTATATCTGGAAAAGAACTATGGATTGACCAGTGACCGTGTAATCACAAAGGCAATCGATATTGTGGCAAATGAAAACAGCTTCCATCCGATCCTGGAATATCTGGAGAGCCTGAAATGGGATGGGACTCCAAGAATTCAGCATATGCTGACACATTTTTTCGGGGCAGAGGATATTGGATATACCGGGGAAGTGATGAAGATGCACATGATGGGAGCCATACGCAGGCTGTATGAGCCGGGAGCAAAATACGACATTATGCTCTGCCTGGTCGGCGGGCAGGGAACCGGAAAATCTACGTTTTTCCGATATCTGGCAATCAAAGATGAGTGGTTTACGGACGATATGAAACGGATCGATGATAAGAAAGTTTATGAGTATCTGCAAGGACACTGGATTGTGGAAATGTCAGAAATGAATGCGGTGGCAAATGCCAAGAGCATTGAAGAGACGAAATCCTTCCTGAGCCGGCAGAAGGATATTTACCGGATTCCCTATGAAAGACGGGCAGAGGACCGGTATCGCCAGTGTGTATTTTGTGGTACTTCCAATGACCTGAATTTCCTTCCATTTGACCGTACTGGAAACAGGAGGTTTGCTCCGGTCAGGGTATTTCCAGAAAAAGCGGAAACTACCATTTATGAAAATGAAACGGAATCCAGAGCCTATATTATCCAGGCATGGGCAGAAGCAATGGAGATCTACCGAAGTGGAAATTATCCGCTGACCTTTTCACCGGAGATGGAAGATCACGTTAAGCTGCTTCAAAGAGAATTCATGCCGGAGGACACTCAGACAGGAATGATCCAAGCATTTCTTGATTCGTATGAAGAGGATTATATCTGTTCTACGATTATCTATCAGCAGGTATTTCATCAGGAAGGCATCGTTCCCAAGTGGCAGTCAAAAGAAATCGGGGATCTGATGGACAATGAGATCATCGGTTGGACAAAACATGGCAATCACAGATTCGGTGGTGCTATCGGTACACAGAGATCGTGGAAACGGATTCAGCCGAAAAAAGATGAGGAAGGATTCATGAAAGTGGATGAAAACATGGAACTTCCCTTTGATTAAGGATTACTTTTAAAATGTTTTGAGCCCTGTTCACAGGTTTCTGTTCACAAATATCCGGGTGAAATGTGAACAGGAAAGTGTGAACAGGAGCAAAAAAACTTTGAAAATAAAGCAGAAACGATAGACAGCCCGGATACGGGCATCAATGAAAATGGCGGATACGCCAATTAGAAAAAATCAGCCATCAGAAGAGATAGATTAATCCGGGTATGACAAAAAGAGCCCTCGGCGATTGAGAGCGAAATACACCCATCGCACAAGCTAAAGCTTATGCTCTGTGTCTTTCGTCCTCCCGGAGGGCCTCGCAGGGGCGGGTTTTGCCTTGCTAAAGTATTCTATAAAAGCGAATAGATGTGGTGATTTCTGATAGTAGCGTATCCGCCGGAAAGGAGGAAGTGTGAACAGGCGAAATCATAGTTTTGTGATGGAAAGCAAGCTGCATGATGTAAAAGATAGAGTGGATTATATCAGCAGCCCCAAGCGGCAGGAAAATCTGTATGCTGTCTTTTCCAATGTGGAGGACAGCTACTGGGATCTGCTTGCGGAACAGAATCAGCGAGATTTTGCAAAAAGCGGAACAGAGGGAACCTGCATTGAAGCCAGAGAGCTGATTATTATGTTACCGCCAAGTCTGATCGATTATGACCATGAGATTCTGCTGAAATATATGACATCGAAATTTCTGGAAAAGTATGATGTGGGATGCTGTGCGGCATTACATCACAATAAGAGCAAAACTAATCTGCATATTCATCTGATCTTTTCCGAGCGGGAAATCCGGCAGGAAGTGGAACGGAAAATTGCAAGCAGAAATATGTTTTATAATGAATCTGGGAAGCATGTACGGACGAAAAAGGAGATTCTTGACGAGAATGGGAATGTCCGACCCGGATGTAAAATCATCAAAAAAGGGGAAGTCTATGAGACGAATTTCTTCCAGCCAAAGAAAGAAGAATTTAAGACCAATGCTTTTCTGGAGAATATGAAACAGGTAATGACGGATGCGATTAACGGGATTGTAAAAGATGAAAATGAGAAGCTGCAGGTATTTCAAAAAGGCGGTCCTTATCTTGCTACCAAAAAGATAGGGAAGAACAATCCGAAAGAAGCAGAAATCAAAGCGGATAATTATCTCCGGCAGGAATGGAACCGGAATGTAGATCGGGCATTACTTACAGGTGCAGCAGAAGTAGAAGTGATGATGGCAAAGCAATCACAGATTGATGAACCGGTGGCAGAGTCGCTCCGGGAACATGGGCAGGATCCAAAATTATTTACTAGGATTCTTCAGAAAGCAGTCGGATACCTGAGAGGATTTGTAGAATTTCTGCGGGAGACGAAATACTGTGATAGAGATTCGGACGGCAATCCATTGCTTGATCATGATGTGAGAATTGACATTACGCCAGAACCACTCCCGGCAAAACCGAAAGGAGAGCGTCCTTCCTCGGAAAAACAGGAAGCTGAGGTTATGCGATTGCAACAGATCCTTAATAAGATGAAAAAGCAGGAACAGAAGATTTATGCTATTGAGAAAGCAATCGTGAAGCTGGAAAAAGATCTGAAGGAAGTGAAAAAGAAATGGTTTCACCGAAAAGAGCAGAAGGAACTGGAAGGAAAGATTGAGACTAAGAAAGTACAGCTGGAAAAGGCAAAGGTTACACTGGATTTGCTTCCGGCTCAGTATGGATATCAAAATGCACTGGAAGTTACAAAGGCTATGAAGTTTGCAAAATCGGAATTAAAGAAAGTTCAGCTGGCTCAAAAAGCATGGGATGCACCGGAACCAGAATCGGAGAAGATGTATCTGAGGATTCCGGCGAATGTGCAGAATGTGGAGAAACAGGGAATGCAGAAAAGCACTGGACAGAAAAGGAGTATTCATGAACGATTGGAGGAGAAAAAACATATCGTGGAGCAACAAACAAAGAGGAAGCAGAGAAATGGAATGGAACTATAACTCGTATATATTTGGAGAATATGACTGATAAGCGAAACCCTGGATGGCAGAATAAAAACTGTTGATCCAGGGTTATTTGTTGTAGGATAAACCATCAAATATTGTATTGAAATCGGTATGAAATATTTCAGCCAGGGCAATGAGTTCGCTGATTTTTATATTGTAAGTACCAGCTTCTATCTGAGAGTAAATGCTACGAGTGGTTGGAAGATTGCGTAACTGTAATTGTGCAACTACCTGTTCTTGTGTGAGATTAGCTGTAGTTCTTAAATTTCGTAAATTATTTCCAATGGAAACATCACTGATTTGTCGTAGCTTTTGCTCCATAAATAATTCATACCTTTCATTTGCATCATTGTGCTTGTGCTTATATTGATTTTACTTTAAAAATTTTCTATAGTTGCAATGTATATATTGCAAAAAAAGGAGAATAGGGGCATGTTCAAGAGACGGATATGGATATTGTGTGTAATCGTGGTATTGATTATTATGACGAAACATTTTGGGGAATCAAAACCAAAGGCAGATTTAGCAATGAAGCCAGATGTGGTTAGTAGTATAAGCATAAATCAAGATCAGTACCTCACAGTAGTTGCAAATCGAAGTAGGATTGAAGATAAGGAGGAATTTGCAGATTTACTGATTCAGATGTATAAAGAAAATTCATTTCAAACAATTAAATTTTCTAGTGATATAAGGGGTATGACCAGTGTGAATATGAGGGTGTATCTTCAGAGGAAAGAAATAGAAGGACACGAGCCGGTAATGATAGTACAGTATGGAAAAGGAGTCGGCAATTTGTGTACATCAGAACGGATTATAGCGATTGAATATTAGTGGAAAATGTATGAAGGAAAATGTTAAGTAAGATGAAATAGAATCAGAGATGGTGTATAATAGATGTTAACATAGAAATACAGATTAATTATGTTCTGGAAATAAGGGAAGTCACAACTAAGATAAATTTGTAGATTTTTGGAGAAAAAGATAATGAAAGATTACATTGAAGTAAAATCAAATGGAAGAGTTAGAGCAAAAAAAGGAACGAATACGAGAACTCCATACCATCATCAAAAAGATGCTATGAGAAAACTTAGCATTATAAATGAGGAAAAGTCATTTAGTACATTGGTTGTATTACCTACTGGTGGCGGAAAAACATATACTGCTTCCACATGGCTGTTAAAAAATGCGATTGATCAGAAAAAGAAGATTTTGTGGATTGCACATAGGCAAATGTTATTAGATCAGGCAGCAGAGTCATTTCAAAAATTCGCATATGCAGAAGTGATGCCGCATATATCAGAATTTACATATCGTATTGTGTCAGGTTCTTCAAGTCATGATAGAAGTATTGATATCACAGCAAAGGATAATATTTTGATATTGAGCAAAGACAGTATTGGTAGAAATCTTGATAGACTTGATTGCTGGCTTAAGGGTGAAAAAGAATTATTTGTAATTGTGGATGAAGCACATCATTCCACTGCGAAGACTTATAGAAGAATCCTTGATTATGTGAAGCAAAAAGTCGAAAATGTAAAATTGATCGGGCTCACAGCAACCCCGTTTAGAACATCTGAGAGTGAAGCTGGTCTTTTGGCTCAGATTTATAAGGATGGTGTAAATGATAAAGACCAAGTAGTAAAGAATGATTTGGGTATTACATATCAAATCGGGTTAAAGGATTTGATTAATAACAGAATTCTATCTAAACCAATATTTGAAAGTAATTTTACGGATGAAGATTATGGTGAAGAGATTGGATTAGATGCACTTGAAAGAATTCAGTATTTGGATGTTATTCCTGATGAATTGGCAGACCGAATGGCACAGAGTGCAGTTCGTAACAAATTGATAGTTGATACCTATTTGAAGAAAGCAAATGAGTATGGTCAGACAATTGTGTTTGCAGTAAGTATTGCACATGCGATTGTATTGAGCAAATTGTTTAATAATGCAGGTGTTGCCGCGGACTATGTAATTTCAAGTGTGAAAGATGCTGTTACAGGAGTGACTGTATCTAGAGAAGATAATGAAAGAAAATTACAGGATTATCGAGATGGTAAGTTGCAAGTGCTAATTAATGTAAATATTTTAACAGAAGGTGTAGACTTGCCACAGACGAAAACAGTATTTCTGGCAAGACCAACAGTGTCAAAAATTTTGATGACGCAGATGGTTGGTCGTGCATTAAGGGGGACAGCTGCAGGGGGGACATCAGAGGCATATATTGTTTCCTTTGTAGATCAGTGGAATGAGCACATTTCCTGGTGTAATCCGGAGAGCATCTTTGGTGGTGACGGAAAATTCTCTGATGATACAAGAGATTACGAAAGACGAGACATCAATTTGATTGCCATTTCAAAGATAGAAGAATTTGCATCTTTATTGGACGAAAATGTGGATACAACAGCTTTGGAAAAAGCACCGTTCATTAGTAGAATTCCGATTGGAATGTATGCTTTTTCATATTTACAAGACAATGGCATGGATTTGTCGTATCAGGTAATGGTGTATGACAGTACAAAGGAAGCATATAAACAGTTGATGTTATCGTTATCAACTTTATTTGCTGAGTATGGAGTGGATGAAGAGTATCCTAGTGTGGAGATATTAGAGCAGATGGAGGAACACTGCCATGATACATTTTTCTGTGGTGAAATGATTCCGCCATATGAAAAGAGAGATGTTATTAATATACTAAAGTATTATGCTCAGTATGATGCAGTTCCAGCATTCTATACATTTGATGAGGTAGATGCTAGTAAACTTGATGTTTCTAAGATTGCACAACATATTTGGGATGAGGATATGGGAGCAAGAAAGAAAGCAGAATACACAAATGAACTGTGGAACAATTCAGATGAAAATATGCTTAAGATGTTCTTTGGTCGTAAAACATATTTCTTGAAGCAATTAGATATTGAAATTATGAAGATTGCAGGCAATTATGATGAAGATGAGGAAAATGTAACATATGGAGTTCGACAATTAGAAGATATGTCTCTTAGTGAGATTAGAAAAGTACGTCCTGATTATGAAAAAGAATTACGGGACGAAGCCTTTGAAAAATCCAAGAACAAAAAGGGATTGTATGAATGTGCTATCTGCCATATGACTGCATCCAATCGTATTCCGTTTCAGGTTGATCATATTGTACCAATGAATCAAGGTGGAAAAACAAAATCAGAAAACTTGCAGATTTTATGTAGAAAATGTAATGGAACAAAGGGAGATAAATAAATGAGATCCTTTCTGTATTCGCCAGGTTATTTGGCAGAAATTATATATGATTTGGACTTGTCGGATCAAATAGCGAATAATTTATTGGTGCAGATTTGGGAAACAGAAAAATGTTTTTTATTTGCAGAGCATCAGAGAAATAAGAAGAAGTTTATTAGAGATGTAATGGATGAGACAAACTATTTGTTTCACTGCGTGGATATAGATGCGGAAGCGAATGCTGTGAATCGTGATTTAGCTGCAATTGGAGCCGATGAATTAGAATATGATGCGGAAGACTTTGATTATATTAGCAAGATGTTTATAGAAATGCGATTGAAAATGCTGTTTATTGGCAATCAGGATTATATTCGTATGAAATTTAGAACATTACTGGAACGATATGGGTATAAACGAAGAACTGCAGCATTGCTAACCTATATGCATAAATGTTTGTATTTCTATCATATTGAAACATATCTGCGGGATAATACGCCGTGTAATATTGAAGATGTTAAGCTGGATGATATGATTACGTTTCGTGTGTTGGAGAATAAACGGTCGTTGCTTAAAAACAATACTGAATGTTGCGAAAAAATAAAACCGGACCAGCTCGTGAGGACAATGCCGATTGTGACAATGAGTTCTTCAAGAATGGAGGTTACACTTGGCGATGAAAAGAAAATATGCAGTTTGTATGCACTTAAGCAAGTAAATGGTGAGGTAGAGTTCGAATTGTGTGGCAGGCATTTTAAGGTGGCTGTTTTATCAGGTTCGATACGTGAAATATTAAAGTGAAAATAGATTGATCCAGTATACTAGTGTGTTGACATACTGATATATAATCAAATTAAGCTGGTAAATACAGCCGTTTTGATATATACTAAAAAAAAACGGCGGTGATCCCTATGGCAAGACCTAGAAAATAT
>NZ_JBQHTK010000054.1:0-10051 GCF_052065755.1 Bariatricus sp. HCP28S3_D3
ATATTTTCTAGGTCTTGCCATAGGGATCACCGCCGTTTTTTTTTAGTATATATCAAAACGGCTGTATTTACCAGCTTAATTTGATTATATATCAGTATGTCAACACACTAGAATAAATCAAACCATTTTCCAATCCAAACAATGCTTTCTCTACCAATGTAAAACCAGTTTTTCCCACATTAGCCGCATCCATACAGGTACCTATACTTATAAATGAACACGCTGCAGCCGTTACTCCATTAATAAGAGCATTTTTCTTACTTGCTCCATTATCCATGCTGAATATAAATGTCGATCCTCCCATTATAACCGCACCGGCCAGCGCACCTAACAGGGCCTTCTTACAAACCACACTAACTATAGTAGCAACCGCTATACCGGCTGCATCTTTCAAAGTAAATTTCTGTCCTACCACTTGCGCTGCCAAGAATGAAACTCCTACATTTACCAAAATATTAGCTGTCAGCCAAACACCTTCCGCCGCAAGTGCAAATTCTCCCTCTTTGTCTTGAAAGTTTACCGGATTATTATTACAGTATGCATACAGATTTTTCTCTGTCATCTCTCCCGGTTCTACAGTCAAAACTTTCACATCATCCGCATTCACAAATCTGCGCGTCTCCGGATCATAATACCGGCTGGATACATAATACAGGCTTACTTCCGCATCGTAATAATATCTTCTATACCTAAACGGGTTCTTTTCCGCCAGTCCATTCCCTGAGCCATCTGTTTTACTCAGCAGTTTTCCCCAAGTATCATACGTATAGGTTACTACCTCCGTTCCTGTACTGTCAATGAGTCCGGTGATATCTCCCTGGAGATTCTTCTGGTAGAAGTATCTCTCTCCTGCATATTCCATCGCAAAGAGATTTCCCTTGTCATCGTACAGGAAGTCCAGTCTGGTTCCGTCACTGCTTTTTTGTGCCAGGATGGCAGATCCGCTGGTGTAGAATTCCGTAGTGACGCCGTTCACCACTTTCTTCGTACGGATTCCGTCATTATCATAGCTGTTGGTCTGGGTCAGGTTGGTTCCTGTGATCTTCTTTAACCGTCTTCCCTGTTCCCATTCCATCGTCTTTCCGCGGTAGCTGAGCGGGTTGCCCATGGCATCGTAGGTGATCGTCTGCCCTTTATAAGCGGTAAGCTGGTCCTTCCATGCGCTGTTTCCGTAGGTATAAGTATCCGTTGATTTCACGGTTCCGGATATGGTCGCTGCGGTAGTATATGCATGAGCAACTCTCCTTCCATCACTGCAACTGCAGTACAAACCAAAACTATACGTTAACATTATAGTATACCACAGTTTCCTGAAAATGGGAATAAACCTGTGGTTGAAAATATTAGCACAAGAAATCGTACCGAATCACCGCACAGTTCTTCACGCCCCATGCAGCATATTCTTCATTGGTCATGTCTGTAAAATAAGACTGAACCACTCTTGCAATCCCGTTATGTGCAACCAAAATATAAGTCTTTTCATCCGACTCTGCCTTAATATCATCAAGCGAATTATAGATTCTTTGTGCCAGGCGTAATGTTGATTCACCGCCCTCATGATTGCAGGCAAAAAATTCTTTAGCTTTCTTGAAATCCTGTCCGTCACGTGGGGTGGACTCCCACTTACCAAAGTTCTGCTCAATCAATCTTGGTTCCACTCTGCATGGAATCTCTGTCATTTCGGAGATTAGCTGAGCAGTATCTGCGGCCCGACTAAGCGGTGAGCAGAGAATCTCATCTGCTTGAATTTCTTCGGCAATAATCTTACGGCCGGTTTTTCTGGCCTGCTCACGGCCATATTCTGTAAGCGGACTTTCGGTAACTCCGCAAATCTTATTTTCAACATTCCACACGGTCTGGCCGTGGCAATGAAACAAATCTGCTGCTTTTCTGGAATTATGGAATCATCCGGAACTGGACAGTGCGGTGGTTCTGCTCTTAAACCGTAATATGGGCGGTGCTGTCATCACCAGCCACCAGATTCATCAGGGAAGTTTCATGCACAGCGGAACTATTGAACATATGTGTATCGATCCGAATGGACCGCTCTGCTACTGTGGAAACAGATGATGCCTGGAAACTTTCTGCTCCGCCAATTCCCTGGAGCAGTCTGCCGGTATGACTGCAAAAGAATTTTTCCCACTTCTTCGCGAAAAAAAATCTTCCCATCTTACACAACTCTGGGAAGATTATCTGATACATCTGGCCTTTGCCATAAAAAATATAAATATGATTGTGGATGCACCGATCATTATCAGTGGATATCTGGCACCATTTTTCACCGAGGAAGATATTCAGATACTTCTAAAAAATGTTAATTCTGCTTCTCCTTTTCCGCTTGACAGACCTCAGATTTTGATTGGTAACCATGGACAATATACTCCAGCTATAGGTACTGCACTGTTTTATGTGGATCAGTTTATACGAAGTGTATAGACGTGTCTGGCTTTCGTCCATTCACATCCTCATTCTCTGCGGTGTATCTCCATAAATCTTTTTAAACGTTCTAAGAAAAATCTTATAATTACTGATCCCATGGGCTGCCATCAGATTGGTGATGGAGTCATTGGAATAAATCAGCTCATCATGAAAGCGCATAACACGGACAGCATTTAAATATTCCAGGAAGGTCTGTCCCGTATATTTTTTGAAAATCCTGCAGAAGTATTCCCGGCTCAGTCCCAGATTTCCGGCAGCTTCATCAAGTGTCAGCGGTTCCCGATAATGCTCTCCCACCCAATCCATTGTCTGGGTGAGCCGCAAAATATCACGGTGAGCCGCTTTCTGACCATCCGATGCCAGCCAGCAAGAATCATATCTGTAAAGACAGTACAAAAGATCATGAAGTCTGGCAGTAAAGAGAAGCGGATACCCATCCTCTTCCTTCTGGTAAATGTCCAGCATTTCCATCAGATAATGCGTTGGTGCGCAGGTCGAACCTTCCAGAGCAGTTCCGGCAGGAATCCATGTACCAAAATGGAGTACATCAAAATTTGGAAAGAACTGCTGAAGATATCGGGCGGAAATCTGAAGAAGAATATAACTGGTCGTATCTCCATGGGTACGGGTCATATGGATATCCTTGGAATTAATGATCAGGATATCACCTGCAGACAGTTCAAAAGTTTCTGCCTGAATAACCGCAGTCATCCCTCCGGAAACAATAAGAAGAATTTCCAGATATTCATGCCAGTGGGCCAAAATAGTGTGGGCCGGTTCCTGTACATAAGAAAAATGCACAGGCAACCGGCTGTTTTCACGGACCATTTCATAGGTATAAGCAGACATAATAGCATTCCCTCCTGTTTCTTCTCTATGGTATGTCAATTCTGACAATATTTTCTTTCTATATTTTAAGAAATAAATCAAAAAATATCAATATCAACCAAAAAATAGTCAAAAAAATGAATAGAAAAAAACACATATATACTTCATAATCAAGATATCTGAAAAATACAACCATGAAAATGATATATACGATCGGAGGGTTATTATGAAACTCAGAAAACGTCTGTTTCCAGGTACTACATCTGATGCTGTGACTGAGCGTGAGACAAAAAATCGCAAATTAGCCAGAAAGGCTGCTGCCGAAGGGTTCGTTCTTTTAAAGAATGATGAGCACTTTCTTCCTTTGCCGAAAGGAATCAGAATCGGACTTTACGGTGCCGGTGCGATCAAAACCATCAAGGGTGGCACCGGATCCGGTGATGTAAATGAACGTGACTGTGTAAATATTTATCAGGGTATGATAAATGCAGGCTATGAAGTAACCAGCAAAAAATGGCTAGATGACTATGATGCTCAGTATATTCAGGCAAGAGAAAACTGGAGGGATAAGATTTTCAAAAGCCTGCCGGAATATGACAATAATTTCTTTCGTGCCTACTCCGCAGCGCAGTTTCAGATGCCCTGCGGAAGTGCCATCGATGTAGAAGCTGCACGGGCAGATGGAGCTGACATCGCAATTTTTGTCCTGAGCCGAATTGCCGGTGAAAATGCAGACCGATCCGTGTCTGAAGGCGATTATCTGATCACAGCAGAAGAAAAATCACTGCTTACCCAGGTCTGTGAGGCTTATCAGGATGTAGTTCTGGTAATCAATACCGGCGGTCTTGTAGACCTTGGATTTACAGATGAATTTTCCAATATCCGTTCCATTCTGCAGTTTATGCAGGCCGGTCAGGAAGGTGGAAATGCATTTGCTGATGTGATCAGCGGCGATGTCACTCCTTCGGGAAAGATGACCGATACCTGGGCACTGACTTATGGAGATTATCCCAATGCTTCCTTCTTCAGCCATAACAGCGGCGATGTTTACAAGGAGGAATATAAAGAAGGAATTTATGTAGGATATCGCTATTTTGACACATTTGACGTACCGGTACGTTACTGCTTTGGCCATGGACTTTCCTACACGGAATTTGAGATGAATGCCGGAGATATCGCTGTAAATGGTATGGGAACGTCAAATCCAATGGTATCCGTCCACGTAAATGTAAAAAATGCAGGTGCCATATATTCCGGTAAAGAAGTTGCTCAGATCTACGTATCCTGCCCACAGGGCAAAATGGCAAAAGAATACCGCAGGCTTGCCGGTTTTGGAAAAACTCGTCTTCTGTCTCCCGGAGAGAGCCAGAGCCTGGAAATCTCCTTTTCCCTCTACCAGATGGCTTCCTACGACGAAGACCAGGCCGCATGGATTCTGGAAAAAGGAGCCTATGGTATCTGGGTGGGAAATTCTCTTGACAGTGCCAGACTAATCGGTTCCCTGAAGCTGGATGAGGACGCGTGCATGGTACAGTGCGAACATATATGTGAGAAAAAGCAGGAACTGGAAGAGATGATTCCAGATATTTCAAAAATGAAAGAAAAAGAAGCTGCATGGCTTGCGATGACAGATAAGCTTCCGACAATCGAACTGGAGGCTTCCGATATTCCATCAGAAACCATTTCGTATTCCGGTATTCCGGATAAACTACCAGGTAAAGCAGGAGATATTACCGAAAGCCTGTCCCTGGATCAGCTTGTTGCCTTCGCAACGGGAGATGTAAATTCCGGACAGAGCGAATTTGGTTCCGCAGGACAGACCGTTCCGGGTGCAGCAGCTGAGACTGTTTCCATAGCAGCTAAGGATCCCTGGAATGTAGCCAGTATCGTGCTTGCAGATGGCCCCGCCGGTATTCGTCTGAAACAGACCTATCAAGTATTTGAAGGAAAAATTGAAGCCGGTGATCTGATGGAAGCACTGGAAGGTGGATTTTTTGCAGCTAAACGTGGAAAAAGAGGCACCACATATCACCAGTATTGTACTGCTATTTCTGTGGGAACCCTTCTTGCCCAGACATGGAACCTGCCGCTTATCAAAGAAATAGGCGAAATGATCGGACATGAAATGGAACTGTTTGAGGTAACTCTGTGGCTGGCACCAGGTATGAATATCCACAGGAATCCTCTTTGCGGTAGAAACTTTGAGTATTATTCAGAAGATCCGCTCCTTTCTGGTATGATGGCTTCCGCCATGACTCTTGGTGTACAGAAGGTAGCGGGATGCGGAACCACTATCAAGCATTTTGCATGCAACAACCAGGAAGATAACCGTATGGGATCTGACAGTGTGATTTCCGAAAGAACGCTTCGCGAAATCTACCTGAAAGGATTCGAAATCGCTGTGAAAAACTCTCAGCCAATGTCCATTATGACCTCCTATAATCTCATCAATGGTGTCCATGCCGCGAACTGCTATGATATTTGTACAAAAGCCGCCAGAGACGAATGGGGATTTGCAGGAGCGATCATGACAGACTGGACTACTACCACAGATTCCACTGCAGGCATTTGTACCGCTTCAGGATGTATGCGTGCCGGAAACGATATGGTTATGCCAGGAGATCCTGCTGACCACGAGAACATCCGCAAAGAACTGGATGAAGGAACTCTGGATATCCGCGAGCTGAAACGCTGCGTATGCAATACCATCCGGGTAGCACTTCAGTCTAACCAGTACGAGGACGCTGTAAGCTATCTGGATCAATTCGAAAATCTTGACACTTATATGACAGCCAAATAAAAGAAGCATAAATTTTCCCCGTCGGGGTCTGTGCAGTGAACTCTGTACAACTTCCGCCGGGGAATTTTATTTTTATTCTTTCATCCATGTTTTTGATGAAATTCTATACCGATGTAATGGGTGTTTCCAGCGGCCTGGTGGGATTGATGATGATGGTTGCGCGAATCGTTGATGCATTTACTGATGTGGCGAACAAAATAAAAATGTCCCATTTCTCATTCTCCTGCTCTTTTCTTATCACAATTCAAGCTTCCGGTTAGCGCTTTAAAAGGCTTTTTTCTACGCTCTCCCAAAGCCAACCGCCTCCTTGTGTTTCTGTCTTGATTATACTATAATCAAGGCAGAATTGCACATAGCAGATATAACTCTTAACACAATGAAAGAAAAGAGATGATTAAAAATGTACATATTTCTTATCGGCAGCATACTTGCCATCACACTGGCCTGGAAGTCTCATCACTTCTCCGATAATATCCAGCAGCAACTGCTCGTTTTTCTTGCTGTACTGTTCCCGCTCTCAGAGCTGGTCAAGCAGATTCTTTTGTTCATAAATAACGACTGTACCTATGACTGGTGGTATTTCCCATTCCAGCTTTGCAGCATCCCAATGTATCTGCTTCCTTTATACTGTCTTCTCTCTGAGAAATTCTTGGGTCTCCGCAAAGTACTGGCTAATTTTATGGTTGATTTCGGTCTTCTCGGAGGAATCTTCGCATTTGCCGATACCAGTGGCATGCACTATGATCTGCCTGTACTCACACTACACAGCTACCTCTGGCACTTTCTTCTAATCTATCTCGGTTTCTTTCTGATATTTACCCAAAGAAACAGTTCCCTTCCAAAGGATTTCCTGCTTCCGGGTACCCTCTTTCTTCTGTTAGTTGGAATTGCCACATTGCTGAATATGGCCTTACATACCAAAGGACTCATCAACATGTTTTACGTCAGTCCTTACTATCATATGCAGCAGATTGTCTTTGCGGATATCGCCCTAGTCACCGGGCAGACCGCCGGACGACTTATTTATCTTGCATCCGAACTGCTGGGAGCTTTTCTTATACACTTGGGCTCAATAATGTTCCATCCGTTGAAATCGTAACGACCTGCCACGGAATGAATTTCCCGCTAGCCTGCAGCGCTTTCTTAGCGGCCATCACCAATCCTCCGCAGCAAGGCACTTCCATCCGCAGTACGGTAACACTGCAAATATCATTATTTGCAAAAATCTGTGTCAGTTTCCCGCTGTAATCCACCGAATCCAGCTTCGGGCAGCCGATCAGCGTGATCTTTCCGCGCATAAATTCTTCATGCACATTTGCATAGGCATATGCCGTACAATCCGCCGCAATCAGTATATTTGCACCGTCAAAATACGGCGCGTTTACCGGAACCAGTTTGATTTGGCACGGCCACTGGGCAAGTCTGGAAGTGCAGGAAACGGACCTTGCCATTTCATCTTTTTTCTTCTTATTCGCCAATACGGCCTGTTCATCATAAGCCGCCGCCTCACGTTCCACGAACGTAATTGCACCGGTCGGGCACTCCGGCAGACAATCCCCCAGCCCGTCACAGTAATCATCCCGAAGAAGTTTTGCCTTGCCATCCACCATGCCGATGGCCCCTTCATGACATGCGTTTGCACACGCACCGCATCCATTACATTTATCTTCATCAATTTGTATAATTCTTCTGATCATATTTTTTGTCCTCCTTGTGCTTCTGTTTGGATTATACTATAATCAAATCAAAAATTCGGTGGTTATAACCACAAAAGGAGAATTCATGGAGAAATTTTTATCACCTGTTTTTCAGGGAATTAATGATACTGAATGGCAGAAAATGCAGACTATCCAATGCATGCATCAGGCATCTTTCGCAAAAAATGCCGTCATTTTCCATGCAGGCTCAATGATATCCGATGCCGGTATCGTGATGCGTGGCAGTGTCAATATTGAAATCAATGATCTCTGGGGGAATCGCAGCATCCTGAGCAACGTTTCTGCCGGTCATATTTTTGCGGAAACTTATGCGCTCAGCCGGGAGCCTTTAATGGTAGACGTCGTATCTGCCGAAGACTGCGAGGTTCTGTTTCTGAATCTGAGTGCTCTTACAGATCCGCTGTATGCGAATGATTCCTGGCAAAGAAAGTTTATGAAAAACATCCTGAATGCCTGTGTACAGAAAAATCAGGTACTTTCAAACCGCATTTTCTGTACCACCCCCAAGTCAACACGTGCCCGCATCCTGACTTATCTTTCCTATCAGGCCGTTAAGGAAGGCAGAACTACGTTTCGAATTCCGTTTAATCGCCAGCAAATGGCAGATTATCTGAACCTGGATCGAAGCGCCCTCTCCAAGGAACTGGGACGTATGCGCGACGAAGGCATTCTGGAGTTTCGTAAAAATCAATTCACATTAACCGGGATTCAACTCTCACCGTAACACAAATACTTTGCTTTATTCCGGGTACCATACACTCTTTCCCGTAGATTTAGCATATTCAAATTCCGACGGTTACGGTCTTTCCTTCATATACCTTTCCCACATATCAGAATATCTTGTTCCCCATTCTACATTTGTGATAGTAGAGTAAGGAATCTTAAGTATATCATCATACCATACTCCATCTGCATCAAACGCCCTGAGAAATAGTTTATTCTTCTTCGCCTTGACAACTACGCCAATAGCAAACTCTCCATGAATTTCATCTTCCACAATAATAAATTGCTCCTTCGTTTTTAAGGAATCAAAAATTGTCCTCCAATCAGACAGATCAATATCCGGTGCCTTAATACCTCTTGTAATACCATATCGTTTATTAATCTCATTACATTTATTAGTATTAACCTCAACTTTCTTAAGTTGTGACATTTTACGTATACAATAGCCATCTAATTGAAAATCTGCTTCAGTTTGTCCCAAAAAAAATTTTTTATTTACTTCATTTGGATAATAATAAAAAAAGTCCTCGCTATACGAAAAGGAACAGCGGCATAGCCCTATTTCAGTAATTGCTTTTGTAATAATTTCAATCTTCTTTCGCTTTTTCATGGTTCTTCCTCTTTCCCTGTCCTAATTAATTTATATTATACACCGTAACACCCCCGATTCCAGTGCATTCGTTACGATTCAGGCTCTTTCTGTTGTCCCTTTCATTCCTTCTGTTGAAAAACGGCCAGCTTCATCAAAAGCCAGCCATTTTCCAAAAAAGCATCATTTCATATTATCTTTGCGCGTAGTCTATATGCCTGCATTACAGCCATGAGGATGTCTTCCAGTCAATCAGCTTATCACTATAACCTTACACATGGATTTCGGCACAATTCTATGCCTGAACAAAAGTTCTTTATACACTAAATACAGTTCAAGTCAAAAGAGTTATCAATTCACAATTTACGGTCCAGTAATGTAAAAACAATAAATATTGCCCCTGTTATCGGGAAGCTGAGTTTGAAGTTTTCATAATGTAGACACATTTTTACGATTACACGCATTATTATCGTTATGTTATGCCATTTCAATAAACGTAGTTGCATTTGAAACCTTGATCTGTGTATCCAGTTCCGCAAGAAGTGTACTCCGCTTTTCTTCCAAATCTGACAGTTTCTGAAAACGATCTATCAGATCCATAATTTGCTGATATGCCGCTTTAGCTTCCTTTGCATAGACTTCTTTGGCTACACGCTTTTCGTAGACTTTATCCTCATTCGGTTTGATCGTATCAACAAAACTTGCTTTTTCAATCTTATCATCAATCTTCTTAACCAGAAGATCTCTTTCGTCCAACGCCTGTGTCACCAGTATCTTATCGCCCATAATAAACTCCTCCCTTAAAATACCTGCCATTTTTCTTTCTAGTTACTATTGTGACATGCTCCCACTACTTAAGCCCTAAAGCTTTGAAGTAGGGGCTTCTTACTCAATAGCCCGATAGGGCTAAGTATCAATAAGCTATCCCCGCGTGCCCCGCGGTTCTTTTCTGCC
>NZ_JBQHTK010000055.1:0-9365 GCF_052065755.1 Bariatricus sp. HCP28S3_D3
AGTGAAAAACTCCAATCTATCAAAAATCGCATGTGAATTATAGTGAATTACTCCAACTCGCAAAGGGCTGGGGTAATTTTGTATCTGACCGCATTAATATTTGGCGCTTACAAAAAATCTTGACACAGTCCTATAAGTAAGTGATTTCTAATTCATGGGACGACAGGAGATGTAAAAACATCCAGAATATTCAATTATAACTAAAAAGACTGTCAAAAACGGTTAAACACCGAATTTACCAGTCTTTTATAACATTTTTAAAATCAGTCATTTAGTAATAAACATTAAAAAATGAAGTTTTCCCATAGTGTCGTTTGAACATCATGGAGTTTTACTAATTTTTACATCATTCGAATATTCTCTGTCTTGTTTGGAAAACGAAAAATAATTATATCATTTTCCTTCTCTTATCATCCTCTATTCTAAATTAAATCTTAAACGTTCAGCAATACTTCCTTTTTTGGTCTGATGATATATTAACTCTGCTATTTCAATTGTAACTATTAGAAGAACTATGGCTAAAATTATAAATAATTTCCATGGAAAATAAAATCTAAAATACGCTAATTCTTTCTTTATACTTTCCCCCATTAGCCAAAGTATCCCATAACCAACTGTGCCTACCAAAACAATAACAATTCCCCAATGCCAAATGCCCTCTGCAATTAATAGTGTTCTCAACTGCTTACCTGTCATACCAATACTTTCCATTATAACTAATTCATGTTTGCGAGTTTGTATCCCTGTTACAATTGTATTCCAATAATTCATTATACCTATGGCAAGTAGAACTATTCCCAATGTACCCAAAACTAAATTAGTAACTTTTATATAACTCTGTGCTGATGCTAAATGTTCAGAATTGCTATATAAAAGTAGTTGGTTCCATTCTTGTGATTTCTTATTGACATTTTCAACTAGTTTCTCCACATTTTGTTTTATAATTGGCTCTCTTAACGTATCGACATTCAATGAAATTACAAAATTTTTTTCATCCATGCCTAATTTCTCAAATCCTTCTTGAGATATTATAAAATAGATAATATTTGTTCCATTTGTAGTCATCTGTAAATCTGGAAAATGTTTATTTTTCGTATCAATATAACCTGCACATTTCATCTCCCCCAGTTTTATCTTTTCTGTATCGTCTTTACCATAAGAATCTAAATTATAAAAGCTAATGTTAGTTCCCGGGACTTTATCTACCTCTTCTTCCAATACAGGGGATAATTCATGATGATGCAACAAAATAACCCCTTCTCCTTTTTTAAGCATTTCTATATCTGCTGAAATTTTAAATTTTTGAACATACTGTTGTAATTCTTCAATATATTTTTGATCAACAATTTGTAGTGTTGCAAACTCTTCCCTACTCTCTCCCGCACTAGCTTTCATCTTCGGGCTTAACGCTTTATCTTCTTGTGGATGTATCACTGCAAACCCACCTTTTGAAATATTAACCGTTTCTATACCGTCAATATTCTTTATTGCTTCAACCTCACTTTTAGGAATTACTGGTGTTTGATCCGAGAATTCTTTTGGTATATATTCTGATATCATATGCATCTCTATAATACTGGAAATTTTAAAATCTGGATTTTTCAGTATATTATTAGTGGTATCTGTTCCAACTGTAATGACCAACGTCCCCAACGCTGCAATATATCCTATACTCAGTGATAATATAGAAATCATAAACTTTGTAGGTATTCTTTTTACATTTCTCCAAGCCATCCATAATATAGATGTCTTCTTCGCAGAATGTATATGCTTTACAAAAACGTGGTTACTATATTCGGAATATCTCATGCTTTCTACTGCACTTAGGCGTACCGTCTTCTTTACAGCTAAATTTGTTGCAAAAAATGTCGTTAAAGAAACAATTCCTATTGCAAGTAGCAAATATCCCCAATAAAAAATGGATATACTATCTGCGTCTCCTTTTCCTTTAAAAAATAACCTTTCCAGAGTTCCGCGTATAAGAATTCCAACTACCCCTACCCCTAATATTCCACCAATAACCACTCCCTTAAAAAGCATTTTTTCTGTTTGTATTCTTACTATAGTTTTTAATTGTTTCAAACTACATCCTAACGTTTTTAGCAACCCATACTGTTTTATTTCTCTTCTTACAGAAATATTAACTACATTATAGATAAGTAAAAAAGCACTTATCATAATAATTAATATACAACATCCCATTACAAGATAATTGCCAAATAAATCTTCCATGCTCTGACGTACCAAAGTATTTTGTCCAATAAACTGTTGTTGTTCATCTAGCATTTCTATATCTTTATATAACTGTTCTTCAATTGAAAAAACATCATATAAATTACTCTGAAGAAGCATAATTTCATCTACTGGAAAGATATCTATTTTTTGTTCATTCATATATTTATACGATACATAAGCGATAGGTGCATTTATTCCAGGATCCACGTAATCTGTATAATATCCCGATAAAATCATTCCTCTATTTTCATATTCTTCACCCGATTCCTTATTACGAAGCTGCATATCTATATTCATACCTATTTGTGGATTATCTATACCATACTCTTTCAACCATCGAATTGGAAGCATGATCTCGTTTTTTTCTTCTGGATATTTCCCATGTATTTCACCATATGCAGGCTTAACTAATTTTTCAAAGCCAACTTTATCTAAGTATTCTACAATTCCTTCATCCATTTTATTTACTTTAGCATAGCCTACATATTTCTTAATTCCTAGTTCTTCAATATAATCTAATTCTTTTATGCTTTCATACTGTTCTTTTGACGCATTTTCCAAATATGTGCTTGTAATTTCCCCTCCATTTCGCGCATACAGTAAATAGTCCGCATCCATTTTCCCAGATATAATCGCAAATACACTATAAATCAAAAAGATTGACATTGCTATTGCACTAGTTAGGATAATATTTTTACTTTTATTTTTTCTATAATATGCATCTGCTAATTTATAAACCATACTACAATTATCATTTTTCATCTTCTCCTTCCTCCTTACATATTAATCCATCCTCTATCCGTATGATACGATCCGATTGTTCTGCTATAATTTCATTATGAGTTACAATAATTATAGTCTGATGAAAACGTTCAGCCATATTTTTCAGTAAAGCAATTACAGCACTACTTGTTTTTGAGTCTAAATTACCCGTAGGTTCATCTGCTAGTATGATCGCTGGTCTTGTTAACATAGCTCTAGCTATCGCAACCCTTTGCTGTTGTCCTCCAGATAAAGTGTTTGGCATTTGATATAGCTTATCCTTTATTCCTAGCGCCGTAACAATATCGTTCATATATTCTTCATCTATTTTTCTCTCGTCAAGTGCTAAAGGTAAAGTAATATTTTCATATACATTCAATACAGGCACTAAATTATAATTTTGAAAAACAAAACCAATATTTCTTCTACGAAATATTGTGAGTTCTTCCGCATTCATACCTATCAAATTTTGTTCCTTTATGACTACTTCGCCTCCTGTAGGATCATCCAATCCGCCAAGAATATTCAATAACGTCGTTTTCCCACTTCCTGATGTTCCAATAATCGAAATAAACTCTCCTTCTTCAACCTCCAAATTTATTCCATTCAAGGCTCTAACTTCATTTTCGTGATTTCCATATGTTTTTGTAACATTTTTTACTTCTAATATCTTCATAAAAATCACTCCTTATATCAAATATGGCTTATTTATAAAGTTTTGAATATATTCCATTCATTTGTTCTACTGCTTTCTTTATCTCTCCCTGCAATTCTAAATAAATTTCATAATCTTCCTCATCCATTTTTTTCAGGTTCTTTATTTCTCCAGTTTTATCAAGCGAATATTCTCTTATTTGGGGAGAAACTCTATCTTCCGTATAATCTCCTTTCGATATATATAATGTTGTAAATTGGTCTGTTTTCCGTATTGTCACATCTACCTTTTTCGTACTTAATAAATCAGAACCGTTTTGAGTATATGTTCCTACCACAAATTTTTCACTTGAATCTAATTCCTGGTTCCATTTCCATAAAGCAGGTCTATCAAATAGATAAATATCATATCTAAAATCAGTATCTTGTAAGCAATAATAGTTATCCCCTTCCTTTTCAAATCCTAGCTCTTTTAAACTACTTTCCATAGAATGAATTATATTGTTTTGCTTAAAAGTTTGAATACCAAAATATGATATGCCCACTAAAGCTATTACTGATATAATAGCTGCTACTATTTTGAATATTTTTAAATGTTTTACTTTTTTATCAATTTGCTGTACTATTTTTAAATTATCTCTCAACATAACATCCACTGAGACTCCAGATAAATCACTAATCTTGACTAAAGTTTGTAAATCGGGAAAGCTCTTTTCTTTTTCCCAATTTGAAATTGTTTGTCTTGTGACATGAAAATACTCTGCAAATTCCTCTTGTGACATTTTTTTCTCTTCTCTTAATTTTAAAATGGTTTCTCCGATTTTCATTTATACGACCTCCTTATATTTTTGTGAATATTCTTGTTTGCGAAAACCGCAATTCCGGCAATGTGGAAACCGACATTCCGGTTGTCGGAAACCGGCTTAATTCTGCTTGGGCGATTGTGCCTTGTATTGATGTTATTTGTCAAGCCCTTGCCGCATAAGCGGTGCAAAGCAGGCTTGACTAATTGCATCAATGCAAGTACTCTTTTCAGAGCAGAATTATCAAAAGCGGTTTCCTGTCGCCGGACTATTGGTGTAATGCCATCCGGAATATTCATTTTGATAATTCTATTTTACCAAAAACCATCGTAATAACCAGCAAATTCTACTTACAACCTCGTTCTTTCACCGCAAATTATTTTTACGTCGAATAATTCTGCCGTATTCAGGTTGATATGGCAAATATTTATTGTATGATATGTTCATATAAACGCTCCCAATTCGTAAGACGAAGCCGCCCATCCAACAGACATCGAACCTTCCCATTCTGCCCCTTATTCAGGCTATGTATAAATGTAATATTCCCTACTCCAGAAATCAAAGTCCGGTTTCTGCTTTTTTGTACGGTATAGTTAGTTTTGCGATTTCTATTTTCCCGAATTAATGTATCAGCAACTGTTAAGCTGTTAAAAACAATCCAATAAAATCTGTTGTTGCCTGATCGGTCGAACTGTTCACGGTCTCCACAAAGACTTAAAACCGATCTAAATGTTCTAAAAATCCTTCCTGAACATCCAATAATACTCTGATAAGAGTGTTGATTAGTGTTATAATATCCATAAGTAATGAACTCATTTCGGTTTGTATTTTGGGTGCAAAATCGTTATGCCTCAAGGACTCATTACTCTTTTCATATATTCTTAATCAACTGACTATTTCTTTACTCCAACAATCAATGCAAACGCTTATTTCTGACTTTTAAAAATCATATTTATTATTATTTTTAGATATGATAAAATCATTACTATAATTGTAAATAATGCTTTTCAGATACGAAAGGAAAATGTCATGGAATATTTATACCTTGAATGTGTCAAACACGAGACATTGGTTAATGATCTGCAAGTTCTTACTGGGGCTACCCTGGAAAAAACCGAGCAGCTTCTTAATGTGTTAAAAGATATTTTACCAAATACTCTGCAAGAATCTGAGTATTTTTATGAAGAGTCAGAAGAAGCTGTTACTCCTGATGTCTTGAGTTTTTTTATTCCGGAAACGAGATATTACATATCCATAAAGAGATCAACGCTTCACATAGCAATGTGGATCATGGATTACTTTTTTGCAAGTATTCCCTCAAAAATAGATTCTCTTACAGGTTTCATGAAAAAAGCAATATGGAAAATCACTGATAGACATTTTTGTGTTTTTTCTGAAATTCTTCGTTTACATGAGTGTAGTAGTTCCCAACTTGAACAAATTTTTGAAGAACGACATGAATGCTGTAACCATTCAGAAATATGGAAATGTCCTTTCTTATTCGAAGAGAAATGTCTATTAAGCAACACAGAAATCAAAAAGATTATAAATGAATTAACCGAAGATGATTTAATTTTAAAAAATAATGAAATTATACATTATAATTGGTAACAGAAAGGCAGAGATTTTATGCAGAACATTTTGGATGAAATTACTCGAAGAACAAAAAAATCAGTTTACGAATATCCTTTTTCAGAAGAATCTATATCTCAGTACTTTTATGGAATCTCTTTTTTTATTGCAAAAGATAAAAACCAGGTCTCCCTGATATGGATCAAGTTGAAACTGTGTGCTGACTGCAGCGACTAACCCCGGGATCTGTTTACGGAAATCTGTACTGCCACATGCCAGAAAGATCCGGCTGGCCCCTTCCGTCATACGCCTCATCATAATTTTTTCATTACCTGCATCAGCTTTAATAAGGTATCCGGATGAAACCCATCCGGAATGTATAGTTTCATTCCCTGAAAATATATCATCAGCCGGTTATCATTGGTATTTGCTGTCCGGTTGTTTTGGTGAGATGAGATTCCGGATGAAGAGAAAACCTCCGCAAATGTGGTTATAGTTTCCTGGTTGGTTTTTCCCATAGAATAAGTCCTCCTTAAAATATATTGGTTTTTCCCAGTATATCAATTGGTGGAGGAAATAGCACTACGCCTTCTTTTGAAGCACTTACATACAAACGAGTGCTTTGTGTCAACATTTCAGTATCTTATATAAGAAAAGAACAGGATTTGCACTCCTGTCCTTCCTTCTTATATTCCGCTCAATTAATTGGTCTTCTGCAATTCAAAAGTTCCAATGTTTCCACCTTTATTACCAACATTACTATTATCTCGATTATTAAAATAACGGCCAAATAAATGATTATCATCATCTAAATCCAAAATATTATATCCATCATATTGATGTGGTAGTTCTCTACTATGGTTAATAAAACCAAACCCAACTTTTACTATTCCATCTCTTTCTATAAATATAGATGCTACATTGCTCTCCGATTTTGACTTAGGAAAAGTAGATACAAAACTGATTTTACTCCATGTTTGCACCACATCCAAATCCATATGTATTGTCGTTTGATATGTGGCAGAAGTTAGATTTCCTTCCCAATGCCCATTTAAATCTGGCACATTAAGAACTTTTCTTAATAGTTTCCATTTCCAAATATAATTGTCGAAAAGCCAATATATTAACCCATATAGAAATGTAACCCCTATAAAATTTGTCGTAACTCCCAATTCATCACATAATCTTAATATATCTGAGATCCATGCATATTGCTGTAACCACATCTTTGCATTTGTTATAATTCCTCCAAGCCAAAAGGTGAGAAATGACGATAATATTATACTTAATATAAATATATTTAAAATTACCTTTCCCCGCAGACTTTTATCAATTGTATATGCATGCATTATAATTTACTCCCCATTTCTTTCTCCTTCAGATAGCAACTGCATTTTTATCGTATCTTCACGCTGTACTATCAAATTAATTTTCTCATCTTTTCCAACAATTATTAATAAAGTTCCAGGAAGTGAATCCCGCACTTTTGCTGCAATTTCTTTCAAAGAATGTATATCTGTGTCAGACGGAATTGGTTGCATACAGGGATGGGTATGCCATTCTCCAATATAATTTATTACTCCATCTGTTTCAAGCCATCTTTTGTTAACTATTTTCTGTGCTTTTCTCGCATTCCTTCTATACAATATTCTTGAAAAGAAATTAGTTTTCAATTCATAAACTTCCACTATTTCTATAACTCTATTGTTTCTATTGAACTTTCCAAGTAGAATCCCACCTGTTTCGTATTTCATACTAGAGTAATAATACCTTTTTAAATCACTGAACACTTCCGGCTTAATAATAATCTTCAAATCATTTATTATATGATACATTAGTTATCGATCCTTTTTAATTCCATAAACCTATCTTCTTTTGATCTCCACTTAGGTTTTATTTCAAATTTTTGTTGTCTGGCCCACTTCATTTTTCCAATCCAAGTAAATTCGTAATTATGCTTCTCTTTTTTCGTATAAATTTTTCTATAATAAATATCCAGGAAATCCAGAACAAATTTCTGAGCTTCAAACCCTGCATATGGAGCATATGCACTTTGACAACCGGCTTCGCTTTTTATATATTTTCTACTATCAACTAAAACATTATTATTAAACATGCCATTGACGTCGAAAATATTTATTTCTGTACTCACATCAATTTCTCCCTGAAAAACCAAAGCATGTCCAGCAACTAAATACGGTTCTACCCATAGAATTATACATTCTTTCTCAATCTGCTTTTCCTTAAGTAGTTGTATTACCTTCTTTTCAATTACTGTATTTCCAACGCAAATTAGTATAAGATCGAAGCTATTTAACTCCGTACAACGGTTCAAGAAATATTCCCACGCATTTTCATCTATAGAATTACATTTCATTGCAGGATAATGCTTCAGTAATTCTAATTTCAGAGCCTCTGATTTTGATGTAGGTAAGCACAAATGATCACTTCCACATAAATGTCTGGCCAAATTTTCTGTTTCCAAAAAGTCATTATCGAGCAAAGTAATATCATCCGTAATTCCTATATCTATTATTGCTTTACTCACATAACTTCCTATAGAACCACATCCAATTAATAAGCAGCGTTTATCAAAACATGCATTTCCATCTCCGCCCCTCGTAAATAGTCTTTGCATCTGATAATTTCTTGTTTTAAATCGCTTAAATGTTCTTCCTTTGTTTGCTGCTAATACTCCTTTTATGTTTCTTCGGGACAATTTGATTCCATAAGATGAAAGACTAATCTCTAAAGAGAAAATGCATTTTCCTACCCCATTATCTGCATATAAAATAATTAATCCCTTACCAGAATTCTTACTTAAGAATCCATAAAATTGAGATAAATCTGATTCTGGAATTAACTCTTGTATATCTTTAATATTTTTAAGATTCACTAGAATCTTTTTCCCTATATTTATAAATAACGCTCTTTCATAGACCATCTCTTTGGGTTTTATACCATAAGAGTTATTAATAAATTCGGCTATTTTTTCCTGCTCATCAGCAACTATAGTATAATCTTCTAGCCATTCATACCTCCACAATAGATGGGTTGTTAAATTTTTACCTCCCAAATAATCTACTCTTCCGGCAGCTTTTGCCTCCCAAAATGAAACTGTCTCTAATTGATAGTCAATCATGTTCTCTTTGTTTTTACTATCTGTTAATAAACTTTTTGCACGAATAACACTATCCAATGCATCTTGAAGGAAGTTTTGAGGATTTGTGCAGTTTGCGCCCTCTGGCGGTCGCAAATGCGTTTTTCAACGGCCGCTATGCGGAGCAGAACGGCCGCTCGTATTTAGTTGATTGTTGATAAGTTATCGTATGTTTATCT
>NZ_JBQHTK010000056.1:0-9316 GCF_052065755.1 Bariatricus sp. HCP28S3_D3
ACGTGCAGTGAGGTTTAAAAAACTATCGAACAGAGATAACTGTTCTACATCATTTGTTTTAAAAGACATATGCAAACCACCTTTATTTGATAAGATGATTATACCATATGTCTTTCATCAATAGTAGTTATTTAATTAGTTGGAAATACCTTTTGACCCCAGCATCATAATATACTATGCACGCAATTTATTCAAGAAAATTTGCTATCATTTGTTTGAATTTTAGGAGTGCATCGGGGATGGGTTCATGGTCACGAATCTTCTTCAAAGATTTATTGGTGATTCACACCTCGTAGCATAATGTGATACGTATCAATTGGGCTTATTATTCTTCTTGTTCTGGGTAGATTACTCTCCCTTCTTTGAAATATAGTAACTACACCCTGTCCCATAGCCACTTAGAATTTCCCTGCATAATTCATTGATATTTGCCTGAATCGGCTTGACATTGTTACAATAATCGGAAATTGCAGCACATACAGTATTACAATTTCCATTCATAGAAATGATTTTCGACAATCACATGAATCTTTACATATGATTCAGGAGCTCCTCAAAACCACCTGCCTATGAGCCGATTATAGCACAATTATTCTTTGTATTCTGCATTATTAATAAAAAGTGGAGGTCACTCCAAAAATTCTCTTATTCTATCCCGGTATTCTCCCGTCTTTCTCCCCAGCAGTACAAAAACATGTCCTTCTCCTTCTACATTCCACCTTCTACAATCTGCATTCACACATTCCTCAATCCGATCTGCATTTTTCATCTTTACAAAGTAATCTTTCTTTCCATGTATAATCATCATCGGAGTTTTTGAATGCCGAAGGCTCTCTGACGCATCACCGTAATAATCAAAATTATCCTTTGTCAGTCCAATTCCGCTCCAGATGAAAAATGATTTACACGCGAACTGTTTCATTCCTACATAGCTGCTGTCTACGATGAGTCTTGTAACATGTAACTCGGGAAGGGCCTGTAATTTCCCCACTTTCAACGGTCCATTTTCCATAAATGTATCAAGCCCGGAGAGATAGTTAACTGTCGCTCCTCCTAAAGATAATCCATGTACGATCACTTGCTCTACTTTATAATCAGCATGGAGCTTTTTCAGCCAGTCATAGACATCCAGACTTTCCAGGAACCCCATCGCCACACGTCCTTCGCTTTTCCCGAATCCGCGCAGATCCGGTGCCAAAATATGATAGCCAAGCTCATAATAGATATAGCCTATGTTATTAGTTATGATGCTGCCATCTAACTGATTCGGATGCAAAATGATAGCCCACTTCCCAGAAGGTTCTTTTTGCTTATAAATCCTTCCCCAAAGCCGAACTCCGTATTTCTCCCCTGCAAATTTTTCCGCGAGTTCTGCGCGAATCCAGACTTGCTGTGGCGTAACAGGAAGTACCTTATCTGTCTTTCCTTTTACATATTTTATTGCTCTTACAAATTCTTCCCTATTCATCTTTTTCCTACCTTGTTCCATCCTCTTTCGATTTTACATTTTCTCATATCTTCTCAAGACACGGACACTCTATTCCTATTCACCTAAATCCCGATAAAGAAGATATGAAATATGGTTGGAGCGAATCTATCTCTATCATATAGGATTGCTCAAGCTTTGTAAAGGTACGTACTATCTACCGTTTAGTGATTACTATTATCCACAAGCACTTCCGAAATCGTCACTAAATTCCGAGAATAATCTTCAATATAATATCAATTCCCATCAAACATATATATAATATCTTTCCTCTGTGCAATGATTTCATGATACACATTCTAAGACATTATTTCTGTATTCCATATCCGCTCAGACAGTTTCATCGTCAAATTCTGTAATTCGGACTAGAAATAAAGCCTCATAGAACGTATAATAAAATTCATAGATTATAAATTAAAACAGACCGCGGGCGGGTTCGCGTCACTCAGAATGAGTGACTACGAACCCGTCCCCCGGCCACGAGGACTCATATATGAATTATACAAAAATTTTACAAGGTATCCTTGACATTGGAGAGGCAATGTTAAAAAGTGGTGCCGAGAATTTTCGAATTGAAGACAGTCTCTATCGAATGTGCAGGAGTTACGGCTTTACACGGTATGATGTATTCGTAATACCAAGCAACATTCAGATTACTATTGAGACGCCGGATGGGGAGATTCTTACTCAGATCCGCCATATTGAGACGGTTAGTACTGATTTTGATCTGCTTCACCATTTGAATAAGCTATCAAGATATGTCTGTGCGCACACGCCGAATGAGAAGGAACTGCATCAGAAGTATCTTGACACCATGAACCGCATTCCGCAGCATCCCGCGATCCAGTATGTTGCTACTGTGATGGGCGGAACCGGATTTGCTGTTTTTTTCGGGTGCGGATTTACTGACGCAGTTGTAGCTGCGATTGCGTCTGTGATGCTTGTCATCGCCGGAAACTGGCTCAGTAAAAGGGAGAGCAATTTGCTGATCTATAATATGATTCTCTCTTTCTTATCGGAAGTATTGATCGTCGTTCTGGTCCGGCTGGGTATCGGCGTCCATCCGGAACGGATCATGCTGGGGATGGTCATGCTTCTCATCAGCGCAATAGGAACAACGAATGGAATCCGTGATCTCCTGCAGCGGGACTTTATTTCCGGTCTGATCAACATCTTGAATTCTTTTCTTGGCGCTGCGGGTATCGCATTCGGGATTGCACTTGCCATGCTTCTTCTGAATGAAGTTTCTTCCGAAGGAGCAGCGCTGAATACGAATATTCTGATTCAGCTTATTTCCTGCACGATCGGATGTACCGGTTTCGCACTGTGTTTCAAAATTCGTGGCAGACAGGTGCTTTTTTCCAGCGTCGGCGCTTTTTTGACCTGGGGAATTTATCTGCTGGTGTACCACTTTAACCCCAGCAATTTCCTGGCCACACTGACAGCCGCCGTGTTTGTCGGTTTCTATGCATTTGCCATGTCCCGGATCAACAAGGCACCTTCTACGATTTTCCTCACCGCATCCGTGCTTCCCTTAATTCCGGGATCTGCTCTGTACTATATGATGTATGGATATGTGAGTGGAAATAAAGAAATGGCAATGGTCAAGACAAATTCGCTGCTCACGACCTGCCTTGCCATTGCCTTAGGATTCTTAATCGTTGATGTTGCTTCAAGATATCTTATGACTGCATTGAATCGGGATTACCATATCGGAAAACATTCCTAGAATCCAGTGCAGATATCCGGATTGGCTCCTTACGTTTCACTTGCGATATAAGTACGAATCGCCTCGGCTGCCTCCTGATAATCTTTTTTGACATCTTCCAGAAGTGCAGCCGCTTCTTCCGGAACGGTCTCCTGCTCTTTACGCAGTACTTCTGTAATTATTTCCGCAGAACCTGCAAGCCGCTCAATCCCAAGATTTCTACATACGCCCTTCAGTGTATGTGCCGCACGGAAGGCCTCTTCCCGATTTCCTGCATCCATTTCTTCACATAATTTTTGATAACTGTCATCTTCTAAAAATTTGCCTATAAACTTACGCACAAGATTCGGGCTCATCAATCTTTTGAGAACAGCTTCATAGTCTCCGCCTATCTTCTGATAGCATTCTTGAATTGTCATCATTTTCTCCTTTTTGCCGGATTTATTCCACCGCTTTTCCTACCGTCTCCAGCGGATCAATCGTTTCCAGCTGCATTTTGTTTTTTAATTTATCTTCCACTTCCATCAGACATTCCAAAAGCAATGGATTAAATGCGCCGCATTCCCGATGCAGGATCTCATCCGAACAATTATCTTACCGATGTCATGCAATGCAGATACCATATTTTCTAACTCCCTATGCTAAAACTTTCTTAACACATGAAACTATAATAATCTGGAGAGTGCCTTATAAAATCTTCGCATCACTTCCGGCGATGGTTGATTCGTATTTCCGACTTTTACAGTTTTATTTGCGCCATGGTAATCACTTCCTGCGGTGACAAATAAATTGTAAATTTCTGCAAATTTCAGCATGCTGCTCTTTTGTAATTCGGTGAATCCCGAATAATAGCATTCCAACCCCATAAGGCCATTGGCTTTGAGTCTGGAAATCCGTTCCTCGGTAGCTTCTTCTGTAAGCACTTTGGACCCGTCTGCCAGGATTCCATGCGCAAGCACCGGAATTCCGTCTGCGAATAAAATGGCATCGATCGCCTCCTCAGGAGACAGATATCTTTCCTTTCCATGGTATCCGCCCAGAATCCGGAATGCCTCAGCCTTATCTGCGACATATCCTCTTGCAAGCATCATTTTCGCAAGATGCGGCTTCCCGGGGTTCTCCAGCGCCAAAAATTCATTCTGTTCTTCTTCCGAAAATGCAAAGCCATAATTCTCTTCAAGAAACCTGAGCCGGTTTTTCGCTTTATCCATCCGGGCTGAATGAGTAATCTGTACAGCTTCGAGAATGGAAGATTTCTCCGGGTCATATCCGTACCCGAGGATGTGATATTTTCCTTTGTTGTCACGGCAGGAAAATTCCACACCGTAAATAAATGCCGGATCATCTGGCTGCAATACTTTCTGCATCTCCGCACATCCATCGCAGGAATCGTGATCGGTCAGAGAGAAAAGATCGATTCCTGCCGCCTTTACTTTTTTAAGCAAGGCAGCAGGTGTATCCGTTCCGTCAGAATAGATTGAATGCATATGCAGATCCGGGTTTTTAAAATTCTTATTACGATTCATTATATCAGTGTATCCACCTGTTCTGCCAGTTTGCAAAGTTCATTTCTGTAGATCTCAATCAGTTCCGGGCTTCCGTTTCTGCGAATGGTACGGCGCAGTAATCGGATCAATCCTACAACTTTCGCTTTATTTTCTTTGTCTTTCAGGACTTCCTTATCATCGGTTCCATAGTAAAGTGCAAGGCTCTTCTGCCAGAATGCTTCCGCAACCTCATATGGGAAACCAAGGAATGACAGCACATTGTTCTTATCCAGCATATTGAATCCGATATATGCATTATACATAGACCCCATTTCCAGAACCGGATGACCGATTGCAAGTGTATCCATATCGATCAGGATCACTTCATCATTTTGAAGCATAATATTCTTGGTGTGATAGTCACCATGAATCATATGGTCATCATGCGGAATCTCCAGCATCATTTTATGGAGTTTTTCATATACCTCTTTCGGAAGATGATCCTTCAAGAATTCCGTCCATCCAATTGCGATCTCCCGCTGATCCGGGAGCTGTCCCGCAGGAACTTCTGTGGAATGGATCAATTTCAAAAGGTCAATATACATCTTTGCATATTCATCGATATTTTCAGGCGTTTCCGCTAAAAGCTTTGAAAATGATTTCGCATTTAGCAGTTCGAACATAGATGCATAATGGTCATCGACCTTTACGACGTCATAAGAAATTGCAGTCGGAATACCGAGGACCAGTGCTTTTCGTGCGACATCACGCTCATGTTCGATGTCTGCCAGGGAATCCGGATTCAGATATACCTTAACTACGGTATCCGGATCAATGCGGTATACTTTACCATTTGCGCCCTGACCTATCACTTCACATCCTTCCACAGACACTCTGCGGTATGCACGGGAAACCGGCATCATGGAAGTAAATCCGGTCATATCCAGAATCTCATATACTTCGGTGGATGCATTCTTCAGCTCCAGTTCAGGATGATTTTTACGCAGTCTTAAGATCACACGGAGACCGGCACTGGAAAGATACTCGAGATTTTCGAGATCGATCATTACAGGAACGCCATTCTCAGCTTTCATCATTTCTTCTTCAACCTGAGGTGCATTGGAAGAATCAATTCTGCCGCTTAAATGAATCACCGTTTTCTCGTTCTCCCGTGTAATAGTAACATTGCCCATATGAATTACCTCCATTTCACTTTATTCTATTTGATTGTATTTCTCTATATTCAGCATTTTTTCCGTTTTTGTAACAATGAGGGCTACCGCCACGTCTCCAGTCGAATTCACTGCCGTCCGGAACATTCCCATCAGCGAATCGATTCCCATAATCAGGCTCAGTGCTTCAGCCGGCACACCGATCTGAGTAAGCATCAAATTGTGACAGGCACGTAACAATGTAATTCAATGCTTGACCAAGGTTATTCTTATCATTCAGTATCATCATTTTCTACTAGTCTTCTATCTAAATGCTTTCTTCATTTTCAAAATATTCTTTCCATCTTTGTACTCATATGAAAGATCATCCATACTCTTTTTCACCATAAAGATTCCGAGTCCACCTATTTTTCTTTCATCCGCCGAGAGTGTTGTATCCGGTTCTTCCTGTGAAAGGGGATCGTAAGGAATGCCCTGGTCAATAAATGTAATCGTCACTTCTGCAGGCTCCTCAGAAATTTCCAATTGTACCGTCACATCACCCGTATTGGGTTGATAAGCATAATAAGAGATGTTGCTGAAAATCTCATCAATCGCAATATTGATCTGCATCTGTGCTTTCATCGGGCAGCCGCTTTCTTCCAGAGCTTCCTCTACAAATGATGTCACTTTATTCAGATTATCCACTATTGCCTCAACTGTAAGCTCTTTTGCTGTCCCCATCTGCTTCATCCTGACACCTCCTTTTCTTCGTCTCCCGTTCCTTTTTCTTATTCAATCGTCAGGATATCTGAAAAACCAGTCACCTCAAACACTTCCATGATCACATCATTCACATTTCTGATTACCATACTTCCCTGTTTATTCATAGCTTTCTGCGCCACAAGAAGTACACGAAGACCTGCTGATGAGATATATTCAAGCTTGGAAAAATCAAAAACAAGTTCCGTAATGTCTGCAAGAGAATCCTTCAGTTCTCCTTCCAGAAGCGGTGCAGTTGTCGTATCCAGTCTGCCTTCCAGCGCAATCGTCATTTTGGCGTCTTCCTTGTTTTTGTTGATATTCATAATCTTGATCCTCCTAAATTCTTTTTCCGTTCTGCGGTACACAATGCACCTAAGCAATTACATTTTAGCATTTCCCCTACCGTGTATCAATGATTTTTGTCTACAAATGCGAACTTCCCGGCATCGTCTGTGTCTTCCAGCGTATCGTTTTTGCTTTTATGACTGCAAATATGTTTTAATATGATTGAAAATCATTTCCATCGCTGCCTGATTGTAGCCGCCCTCCGGCACGATCACATTGGCATTCTTTTTACTCGGCTCCACATACTGTTCGTGCATTGGTTTGACCGTCTCAATATACTGATTAATAACGGATTCCAGACTTCTTGCCCGTTCCATAACATCTCTCTGTATTCTTCGGATAATCCTGACATCCGCGTCTGTATCAATAAAAATCCGCATATCCATAAGCTCACACAATTCTTTATTTTCAAAAATCAGGATACCTTCCACAATAATCACACGGTTCGGCACGATCCGGATCGTGTCTTTGCTGCGATTATGGATCGTATAATCATAAAGTGGACATTCAATGCTCTCACCTTGTTTCAATGCCTTCAGATGGCGGATCATGAGTTCCGTATCAAATGCATTCGGATGATCGTAATTCAGACGGCTTCTCTCGTCGTAATCCATATCATCATGTGCTTTGTAATAATTATCATGTTTAATAATCGTTACACTTTCCGCAAATCTTGCTGCAATCTGATTGGTCAATGTGGTTTTCCCGCTCCCGGATCCGCCCGCAATTCCGATAATCATATTTTCACTCATTTCATTTTCTCCCGTTCTTTCCATTTTAATCGGATTTTTGTTGTAAAGATATCGATTTTGTATAGCTTCTGTTTTCAGTTTATCATGATTTAGCCTTGGTTTCAACGAATCTGGGGTGCATTTTAAAATCATACGTTTGCAAGATATGAATCATTGCTTTCATCGCTAAATCATAAAACATCCATTTCATACAGCACGGCAGTCTGGCAGCAATTGAAGTGCTACTATAATGATAGTTATAGTTTTTGTCGTGTATCATTCATACAAAACAAAGGAGGTTACTAAAATGTCCACAACAATAGCACCTGATATCCTGTTCTGTGATTATTATAAACAATGGATCACAACATATAAAGAAGGAGCCATACGTCCCGTCACCATGGAGAAGTATTCCATGGCACATCAGTGGGTGGAAAAACTCGTCCCAGAACTTCGCATTACCGACCTGACCCGGATTGCCTACCAAAAGCTTCTCAACGATTACGCTGCAGAACACGAGCGACAAACTACTATGGATTTTCACCATCACCTCAAATGCGCCATACTGGATGCAGTTGATGAAGGTTTAATTGAACGGGATCCTACACGTAAAGCAATCATCAAAGGTAAGCAGCCACGGGATAAAAAACCTAAATACCTGAATCAGTTCGAACTACAGAAACTGCTCGCTGATCTGACTCTGGAGCAGGAAGTCAGCTGGGATTGGTTCATTCTTTTGGTTGCCAAAACCGGCATGCGATTTTCAGAAGCCCTGGCTCTGACTCCAAAAGATTTCGATCTTTCCCACCAGATTCTCTCTATTTCAAAAACATGGAATTATAAAGGAAATGGCGGCTTTTCTCCGACTAAAAACAGCTCCTCCGTACGCAAAATCCAGTTGGATTGGCAGACGGTCATTCAATTTGCAGGTCTTCTAAAAGGGCTTCCTGAATATCAGCCCATTTTTGTAAAAAATACCGTTTACAACTCGACCGTAAATGATATTCTTGCCCGTCACTGTAAAGCCGTGAATATTCCTGTGATTTCCATCCACGGACTTCGGCATACTCATGCTTCACTCCTTCTTTTCGCCGGAGTTTCCATCGCCAGTGTAGCCAGGAGATTAGGTCACTCTAGTATGACGACCACCCAGAAGACTTATCTGCATATCATTCAGGAACTCGAAAACAAAGATATCGATCTCATTATGAGGTCTCTATCCAGCCTTAGCTAAAAGGAAATAATGATACACGTCAAAATAGATAAGAAGGCAATATCTCTCTTGATATCGCCTTCTTATCATTCTCTAGATATCGAATCCATCTTCCAGTATGAATTTTCTCAGAAGTTCATCTAACTTTGCCCGAACCTTTCTTTTTGGCACATTACTTCCTTCTTTTTCATCAAAATATTGTTTTGCAATCGTAATATCAACGCTCTGAATCAAATCGTCATATTGACCAAATGCATTCATATCATTTTCAGTCACATGTTTTCCCATCAACTGGCGTAATTTCTGTTCATAAATTCCCAAGGTAGTGTCAAGTAATCTATGAAAAACTGGGCCGAAAAAAACAGGCTCAAACGAACCTTGAAAATTGCAAATATATAAGACGGAAGGCCCTCCGGGGGCTCAGGGCGCT
>NZ_JBQHTK010000057.1:0-7532 GCF_052065755.1 Bariatricus sp. HCP28S3_D3
GTGCAGTAATGCATGGAGCTGACTGTTACTAATCGGTCGAGGGCATAACCTGAGCAAACAGGCAAGAAGCGGAAAAGCATGAGTGGAAGAGACGGGAAGGATGCTTGCATCAGGAGCGGATCTTACAGGAATGCGTGTCCATTTGTTACCAAATGGACAATGAGAGAACGAAGTTCTCAAATGGTTTCCGCGGAAAGTAAGTTTGAAATGGTAGGATAGGAAAGAAATGGATGGAGAGATAAAACTTTGTATGTGGTTTTGAAGGTATATAAAGAGAGATAGCTGCAGACTTTGGTGACAAGGTTTGCAGTTTTTTCGTATATTATTATTTAAAATAAGGAAGGAGAGGAAAATGGGTTTTTTAAGTCAGTTTTTGAAATATAAAAGCATTTGTATTCAGTGTCATAACAATCCGGATCCAGATGCGCTGGCATCTGCTTTAGGTTTGTATACATTTTTTACTGACCATGGAATAGACACTAGAATTGTGTATGGCGGCAGACAAAGTATAAAAAAGAAAAATTTACTTTATATGATGGAAGTATGCGAGATTCTGGCAGAACATATTGTAGAACTTCCAAAGACAGAACTTCTGATGATGGTTGATGCGCAATATGGTCAGGGGAATGCTCAGATATTTGAGGCTTCAGAAATTGCAGCCGTAGATCACCATACACTTTATATGGAAAAAACAGATAAAACATTTATAGATAATACATATCAAAGCTGTTCGACGATAGTATGGGAATTGTTGAAAGAGGAAGGCTATTCTGTTAAAGATAACAGAAAATTACGCATTGCATTTCTTTATGGATTGTATACAGATACTTCTTCTTATGTAGATCTTTATAAAGAAAAGGATTGTGCTATGCGTTCGGAATTACGCGATGACTATCCGGAACTGGAACGTTTGAAAAAGTCGTGTATGACAGTTGGGGATTTAATGATTGCCGGTGATGCTTTGAATAATTGTTATTTTAATACAGAAAGAAGGTATCTGATTATTTCTGCTATGCACTGTGAACAATCTATTCTTGGAATCATTGGTGACATGGCGATTATGGTTGATGCCGCCAAAGTATCCGTTTCATTTACCGATGTGGACAATGGATATCAGATTTCGGTTCGAAGCTGTGACTGGGATTATCCGGCAAATATTGTAGCAGAAAAATTGTGTAAAAACATCGGTAATGGCGGCGGTCATAAAGATAAAGCCGGAGGAAATATTTCAAAAGAATTGATGAATGAGAAATATGGTCAACAGGAAATCACAGATGTGATTATACAGAGAATGAATGAGATCATGTAAGAAAATAATTTTATACACGGTTAAAGAATTAAGATGATAAAAGTATTGGAATATTTGGAACAGGAAAGGATAAAGTTAGAATGAGACAGGCATTATTTTTTGACATTGATGGAACCATTCTAAGCGAGATAACAAAAGAGATACCGCAAAGCACCTTCCGTGCATTATCAAAGGCGAAGGAAAATGGTCATTTGTTGTTTATAAATACCGGGCGAACAAGGTGCACACTTCCGATTAAGATTACAGAGATGCCTTTCGATGGCTTTTTGTGCGGCTGTGGCATTTTTCTTACATATGGAGATGAAATTTTTTATAAAAAGAATTTACCGTCAGCACGGGCAGACGCGATTGCAAAAATGGCGGGAGAGTGCCGGATCGATGGTGTGTTTGAAGGTGTTGAAGATGTTTATTTTTCAAAATTTGCATCAAGATTTGAAGATATAGAAGCTCTGAGAACAAAGATGAAGAAAAGGGGACTGGGGCAAAAACGTTATCTTGAAGAGGGTGGATGTGCATATGACAAGATGTATGTCATGACCGACAACAAAAGTGATAAAGAAAGCTTTTTTCATTTCATAGAAAGAGATTTGGATATAATTGACCGGGAGAATGGAGCATACGAGTGTGTACCGAAAGGCTGCTCGAAAGCAACAGCGATCCAGATGGTTCTGGATAAATTCCATTTGTCCAGAGAGCAGTCATATGTATTTGGGGACAGTGAAAATGATCTTGCAATGTTCCGGTATGCGGGGCATGCCATTGCAATGGAAAAACATAGTACGGCATTGGATCCCTATACAGAATTTGTCACGAAGGCTGTGGAAGAAGATGGGATTGACTATGCGATGAAGAAATTCAGATTGATATAGCAGTGTTAAGTGTAAAATGGAAAAACTGGAAAGAGGGGAACAAGGATGTTTCAGAAGAAGGTTGCGGTTATAACGGGCGGCGCGCATGGCATCGGAAAAGTGATTGCTGAAGAATTTCAAAAAGAAGGTGCGATTGTCCGGATCATCGATATTGCAGAAGGGAATCATTATGTCGGCGATATTGGTAAGAAAGAAGTTCTTGAAGATTTTGCCGATAAGGTCATAAAAGAAAATGGGCATATTGATTTCCTGATCAATAATGCGTTGCCATTGATGAAAGGAATCAATACATGTTCTTATGAAGAATTCGAATATGCGCTTGCTGTAGGAATTACGGCACCGTTTTATCTTACAAAATTATTTCAGCCTTATTTTGCAGACGGTGCTTCGATTATAAATATTTCATCTTCGCGGGACCGGATGAGTCAACCGCAGACTGAGAGCTATACGGCGGCAAAAGGGGGAATTGCTGCACTTACTCATGCACTGGCAGTCAGTATGGCAGGAAAAGTAAGAGTAAATTCCATCTCGCCTGGATGGATCGATACTGAATATACAGTATACGAAGGACCGGACGCATATCAACAGCCGGCCGGCAGAGTTGGAAATCCTAAGGATATCGCAAATATGGTTCTTTATCTGTGTTCGGATAAAGCAGGATTCATAACAGGGGAGAATATCTGCATTGACGGAGGTATGACGAGGCAGATGATTTATCATGGAGACTTTGGGTGGAAATTGGATAATTAAACTAGAGGTTCATTGTAATGCAATTAAAAAAACGTTATACTAAGGAAAAGACTTGGTATATGCCCATTATCAGGCAGCTTCGTATTTGAAGGAAAATCAGTGATTGAGAGAAAAAGAAAATTGTGCTACAATGAGCCTTATATAAAAACGACAGAACAATCTTAGGAGGCACAGAAAATGAAAGATCATATTTCAAGAGAAGATGCATTTGAGTTACTGAAAAAATACAACAAGGATTCATTTCATATACAGCATGCACTTACGGTAGAGGGAGTTATGAAGTGGTATGCCGATGAACTTGGATATGGAGAAGATGCCGAATACTGGGGAATTGTTGGGCTTCTGCATGATATTGATTTTGAGTTGTATCCGGATCAGCACTGTATCAAAGCACCGGAACTATTAAGAGAAGGCGGCGTGCAGGACGATATTATTCATGCAGTGTGCAGTCATGGGTATGGTATTACAGTTGACATAAAACCGGAGCATGAGATGGAAAAGGTTCTCTTTGCTGCGGATGAACTTACGGGATTGATCTGGGCGGCAGCATTGATGCGGCCGTCAAAGAGTGTGCAGGATATGGAAGTGAAATCGGTTAAGAAGAAATTCAAAAGTGCGAATTTTGCGGCAGGATGTTCCAGAGAAGTGATTCGGCAGGGAGCAGATATGCTGGGATGGGAGCTGGCGGATCTGATTGAGAAGACGATTCTGGCAATGCGTTCTTGCGAGACTTCTGTTGCAGAAGCTATGAATGCTTTGGAAGAATCAGAATCATAATATAAACGTTTGCGAAGAGGGGATAGATAAGCAGATGAAAAAAACGGATAAAAATGCCACGGATCAGATTGGTTATTATTTCCGGAAAGAAAAATGGCTTCTCCTGACTGTGACGATAACAGGTATTTTATATAATGTTGGAATGGTCGCAGGTCCCTGGTTCGAAGGACAGATGGTGCAGTATTTGTGTGATATCATCGGCGGCAAGAAAAGGCCGTCGGCAATGGTCAGCCTGGTGGTATGCTATGTGCTGACCATTTTTTTTGTACAGTTTATGCGATATCTTAAGCGGCTTTATGTTAGAAAATTTGCAAACAACATCAGCAAGAATATGAAAATGATATTATATCGGAATTTGTTGTATCAGAAGAACATAGAGAAGGAAGATGCGGGCACGATGATGACGAAGATCATCGCTGACGCGGATGCATGTGTGGAAGGAATGCGCAAATTTACGACGGAGATATTCGACACGGGAATCGTGATGATTGCATATTTTGTTATGCTGCTTTCCTATGACTGGAGACTTACGATCCTTTCCATGCTGTTTCCGCCGATTGCTTATATTCTCGCGGAACGACTAAAAGTAATTGTGACAAGAAATGTGCAACTCAGTAGAGAAAGCAGCGGGAGACTGAATGCCTCTACTCTGGAGCGAATCACCAATGCGCTGACATACCGAATCTATGGTCAGGAAAAGAATCGGAATGCAGAATATGAACTGTATCTTGAGGATTACGAAAAAAAGGCCGTTCGGGCGAATTTGTGGGAAAATGCGATGCAGCCGGTTTATCAGGTGATTTCGATGATTGGAACCGTGATGATCATATGGTTTGGAGGCAGAAATGTGCTCGGAACAGGATGGTTAGTCTGGAATATTGCTGCATTTTCTACTTTCTTTGCATGCTATAGGAAATTGGCTGTCAAATCCTCCAAGGCGGCAAAGCTATTTAATGCTGTACAGAAAGCACAGGTATCATGGAAACGTATTAAGCCATATTTGAAAGAGACTCAGGAAGAAAAATGCATAGAACATACGCAGGCCGCTCTGCTTGAAGTATCAGGGCTTACGTTTGCCTGGCCAGACCAAAATCCATTATTTACGAATGTTACTTTTAAAGGAAAGCCGGGACAGATTCTGGGAATTACAGGTGAAGTGGCATGTGGCAAATCAACACTTGGCAGAATCTTTACCGGAGAGCTGCCTTATGATGGAAAGATTGCTATGGGAAATATTTCGTTTGACGGAAAGGAAGGATACATAAGTGGAGTGGGGTATCTGGGACATCAGCCGGAGCTGTTTGACGGTACGATAGAAGAAAATATCTGTATGGGAAAGCCGGGAGATGTAGAAGAGGTGTTGCACGCGGTTTGTATGGATCGGGAAGTAGCGCTTTTGCCCGAGAAGACCCATACCCGGATCGGCAGCGGTGGCGTTCGGCTTTCAGGAGGACAGCAGGCCAGAATTGCACTTGCCCGAACCCTGTATCACAAAAAGCCACTTATGATTTTAGATGATCCGTTTTCGGCTGTGGATATGGAGACGGAAAAACAAATCTATGAAAATCTGCGTTTGTGGGGAAAAGATAGTATCATTCTGCTGATTTCACATCGTTTGGGACTGTTCCCTAAGTTTGATCAGGTGTTATGGCTTGAAAATGGAAAGGTTTATGTTGCCAGTCATGACAGACTTATGCAGGAAAAAGAACATTATCGTCTTCTGTACGAGGAACAGGAGAGAGGAGGCAATGCGTATGCAGAGTAAAAGGTCTGTGATGCATGTAATAAGCGAAACGATTTATAATAATAAATGGCTTAGTTTCACATTAGTATTGGCGATCGCAGGAACGATCGGAGCCGCGCTGCTTCCGCCGTTGGTTCTGGAACAGATTGTAAATCGTCTGGCAGAGCATGACAATGTGGGATTATCGATTGCTATAGGATATTTTTCTCTCATTGCTGTATTCGGCTTTCTGGAGGCTTTTAAAGAAAGTTTGATTACTGTCTTTGGACAGAGAGTAACACATAGGATCCGTTCTGCTATGAGTAAAAAACTTCTTCGTCTGCCGGCTTCTTATTATATCGAAAAAGAACCGGGAGTGACTGCTTCGCGTTTTGTAAATGATGTTAATACAGTGGAAAGCTTATTTACATCGGGAGTGATCAGCATGGCATCGGATGTATGTAAGCTTGTCAGTATCGTTCTGATCATATTTTCTAGAAGCAAAGGACTGGGGATCATACTTGTCATAGCAACTCCGTATTTATTCTGGATGACTCGTATTTTCCAAAAAAGAATGTTGAATGCACAGATGGAAAGCCGTGTGGCTGTAGGAAGAACAAATCAGTTGATACCGGAAACTATGAAAAACATGCGCACGATACGGGTTCTTCACCGACAAAAATTCATGCAGCAGCGCTATGGAGATACGATTGAACAGGGATTTCGCGCGCAGGAACGATCCAATTTTTATGATGCTATTTATTCGCCGATTATCGTTTCTATTAGTGCATTGATCATCGGGATTATGATGGGAGCTTCCGGACAGGCGGGGGCAATACGGGAGTTTTTCGGAATGTCTGCCGGTACAGCCGCAGCACTGATTGCCTATGTAGGGAATTTCTTTGATCCGCTTGAAAATATAGGCATGGAAATTCAGAATATACAATCAGCAGCTGCTGGGGTACGACGAATCAATGAATTTTTTGAAGAAAAAGAAGAAAGTTGCGTTTCGAAATGTGACAGTGAAAATGTAGATGAGAATAAAAAATCAGCTGTCAATTTTTCAGGAGTATGCTTCCGCTATGGTGCAGATCAGCAGGAAATTCTGCATGATTTCAATATGACGATTGAAGAAGGAGAAAATGTTATCCTTACAGGTCGTACCGGTGTAGGGAAAAGCACATTGGTTAAATTGATTTCAGGACTATATCGACCTGACAAAGGGCGAATTACGATATTTGGGATGGAACCATGTTCGATTCCGGAAGAAAAGAGGCGATATTGGTTTGGTTATGTTGAACAACAATTCAGGATGATTCCGGGAACAGTTGCCGATCAGATTTCCCTGAAAGATCCTGATGTTTCCGAAAGTCAGATTGAAAATGCACTTGAAACGGTTGGCATATTGGATACTGTGCGCAATCTTCCAGATAGGATGGAAACCCAGTGTGATGAAAAGTTGTTTTCACAAGGGCAGTTTCAGCTGTTGTCTATTGCGCGAGCAATTGTTTTGAATCCTAAAATTCTTCTTTTAGATGAAATTACGGCTAATCTGGATTCGGGAACGGAAGAACAGATTATGAATGCATTAAAAAACGTCTCCCATAATCGGACAGTGATTTCGATATCACATCGTTTGTATAATAAAAGCAGAGAAAGAGAAATAGTAATCGGATAGAAGAATTAATATATCTAAATATTCTGAATTGAATGAAAAATAAAAACAGTATTGACAATTTCAAAATGAAGTGGTAGCATATGACTCGTTGACCGGACAAAGCTCAGAAATTAGACTCCGGGCAGCGGGTCATAACTGATTTCCGAAAGGGCTGAGACAGAGGCCAGGGGGCGGCATGCAGAAGTCTGATAAGAAAAAAGTTGTTGACAAACGTCGAAAGATGTGATAACCTATTTAAGCTGTCGCTCTGAAGAACAGAGTTCCGAAGAACGGATCGGCAAAAAAGAAAAATAAAAAAGTCTTGACAGAAGCTTGAAGATGTGATAATCTAATATAGCTGTCGCGAGACAGAGAAGAAAGAACATTGATAACTAAACAATAGACAACAACCCTGAAAATTCTTTAAGAGATTTTTCAAGAACGGTT
>NZ_JBQHTK010000058.1:0-7161 GCF_052065755.1 Bariatricus sp. HCP28S3_D3
TGCAAAATGCACTTGATTCGTGGGCAGCTAAAGCATAAATCGCTATTTTGTTAGCTGAAATATTGAGTTTTCAAGGTACGAAGCCCATTTTGGGTATGGGAAGTCTTAGTAATGTTATACAAACAACAGAGAAGACAGTAAGCATTGCTGATACTATATTTGATCAAGAAAATAAAAAATTATATATATATCTTTATTTTATTAATCCAGACAGACCAGACGAAGAAGAATTTTATGTTCCCAGAGTAATAACTCAGACAGAAATACAAAGACTTGGAAAAGAAACTAAAGTGAGAGTATTTCCTGAAATAAATAATGGAGGAAATAAAAATAAAAATGACGTTGCTATTGCATTGGCAATTAATCTTTGCATCAATGGCGGAACTACTATATTCTGCGGAAAAAAGCAGACAGCAGATAAAATATTAGAACGAGTATTAGATATTGAAACACGGGGATATGACATATCAAATATTAAAAAAAATACGGATAATAGGGAAATAGAAAAAATCTCGCACTTAATTGAGAAACATTTTGGAACTGATAATGTATATTATTTGGCTGCACAAAAAGGTGCGTTTGCTCACCATGGAGGAATTCCAATGGGATTGAGGAGTTCTATTGAATATGCAATGCAAAAAGGTGCAATTCAATTTCTTGCATGTACATCTACACTTGCACAGGGAGTCAATCTGCCAATTCGCTATTTAATTATTCCAACGGTCTATCAGAGTAAGGAGCGTATAAAAGTGAGAGATTTCCAAAATCTTATAGGTCGAGCTGGAAGGGCGGGTATATATACAGAAGGAAGTATTATATTGTCAGAAACGCATGTATATAGCATGCGAAAAGATTTTTTTCGACAATGGAAATGGCTTAATTATAAAGAATTATTGAATTGTAATCAGGCGGAGGCATGTACAAGTGAATTATTAGCTTGGTTAAGAGTTGATGACGAAATGGAAGAATACTTGGACACGATAATAGATATTTTTGAAAAGCATTATGTTTCCGGAGATTTTGTAAAGGAAGTTAATAATTATTTATCTGATTTGATAGAAGCAAAAGAGGAAACATACAATAAGGCAAAATTTATTGTAACTCAGATGGTGAATAATATTGAAGCTATAGAAAGTTTTTTACTGTTCTATTTAATTGAGGATACTTATGATGATTCAAAAGATACAATTCATGATATTATAAGGGAAACATTGGCTTATTATTTGGCTACTGATGATGAAAGGAAACGTTTGCTTCATTTAGTAGATTTAATTGGTTCATTTATTGTAAAAACAGTTGCCACGCCAGATAAGCGGAATAGATATAGTAAGTCACTTTTAGGAGTTCGAAAAGAGATAGAAATTGAGCAGTGGATTGAGGAACATATTTTTGATATTGCATGTTGTGAAAATGAAGAGGAGCTTTTAAAAGTTCTTTTTCCATTATTAATTACGTCAGATTACCCATTGATTCATGTTTGTAATAAACCGGACGAATTGGTAAATGTTGGGGTAAAATGGATTTTGGGAGAGAATTATGTGGATATATTGCAATACGCAATTGAAAATAATATTAGGATTTTGCAAAGGCACAGGTATAGTTTGATTTCATTAAAGCAAGTAATCGATTTGTGCGATAATTATTTCGGATATAACTGTACACTTATGATGGCTGCAATAATTGAGAATGTAAATTATCACTTGGATGATACTGACCTAAATAGCAATTTAAAATTATTATCAAAGCGTATGCGATATGGATTGAAAAATCAATGTAGTATTACATTGTATGAAATGGGCTTTAATGATCGTATTATTGCTAAGAATCTTGCGGAAATTATAGAAAAAGAATATAGAGCCGGAAGCAGAAAAGAAATAATACGATTGATTAAGAGAACTGTTGATATTCAGTATGATATTTTGTCGTATTTATCTGAATATCCATCATATTTCGAGGAAAAAGCTATTAAACTAATATTCGGCTAAAAATACAATGAGTATGTATGGTGTTCTTTAAAAGGATAGGTGATAATAATGCTTGTTTTCAGAAATTTGAGAAAATATGTATCTGGATAAGGATCCGGATAAAGTCAAAAAGGGGGACTTGATTTCTCTCATCCCCCAGTGTATAATCTAACTAAGAAAGGTAATCAGATGCAAGATCTGATGCCCTCAGTAAAATTTAATTTATTTCTATGTTAAGACATAGCATCCATCAAACTTTCCTAGGGTTATCGTGGATGCTATTTCTTATTATGTCGGTTATCTATGTAGGTCAAAGCCGCAAAAACTACTAATAGTAAAGTAAGAACTTCCATTGTGTTCATGGGCATCACCCTCTTTCTAAAAACTAGAGGGCGTTTCGAAATTGCATCCGCATTCTTCCTTGTTCAATTATACTTTCTAAGTGTAACACAGTCAGATACCAGTGACAATAAGGGAAGCATTGTACAACTAAAAGATTTTTGTCTGGTAGATTTTGTTTTCTGAAGTTCAATTCTATGCAGGAAGATTTTGGATTATAGTTGACCCTAAAAAATTGCAATGAAACTAAGATAAGAGGAATGATTGCAGAAGAATATTTGTAATTGTATAATGTAAATAAGTTAATGTAATAGTGAAAAATTTAAATCTTGATTTTTTATAATACTATTAGACAAGAATCTCTATATACAGTAAAAGAAGTGTTAATAAGGAAAGGGTGCTTATGATGAAAAAGCTTGGCATATTACATGTTTCAGATATACATATAGATGCTTCATCAATAACGGAAGTAGACATTATTGTTGAAAAATTACTTAAGGATATTAAGAAGGTAGAATCAGAAAATGATATACAAATTGATTTGATATGTTTTGCTGGGGATTTGATTGGGAGAGGTGAATGGGCACTGGAAAATGAAAATCAAATCACGTTAGCAGAAGAGCACTTTATCAAACCTTTATTAAGTGCAACTGGATTAACAACAGAAGAATTCATACTTATCCCTGGAAATCATGAGGTTGATAAAACGAAAATTGCAAAAATGACGGAAAATGGTTTGGTAGCACTATCTTCTTTAAAAGATATAAATGAAACTATATTTGAAATGGAAGATGAGTATAAAAGGCGATTACAGTATTTTTATGATTATATGTATAAAAATTATGTAAAAGGTGCAGAAACATGGAATTTGGGATACTCGTTAATAAAAAATATTAATGGTATTAATGTGGGAATTGCAGGGTTAGATTCTGCGTGGAGATCCACTGGGGCAGGTTGGAAAGAGCGAGGACACTTGCTAGTAGGAGAACATCAAGTAGGAGTCCTTTATAATAATATTAAAGATGCAGATTTGAAAATATGTTTAATGCATCATCCGCTTGATTGGCTATCGGAACTGGAGATGACTAATGTTGAGAGAAAATTAAATTCCTTTGATTTGGTTTTAAATGGACACGTACATGATTTGCAGGATAAGCAAATATGTACTCAAAGGTATAAAACAATATATAATACTTCTGGGAAATTGTATCCAATTGATGATTATTATTCCGGATATTCTATTTTGGATATTGATATGGAATTAAATACATGTTGTATTTATTCAAGGGAGTATTTAAAATCTCCGAGAGAAGACTTTGATCGTGCTTTGCGATTAAATGAAAATGGGAAAGTACAATATCAGCTTACAGCATATGATGAAGCCAAGGCAGTGGAGTTTGATTTAAAATTGCAATTACGTGAATATTATCAGGAGGCTACAGAAAAATATACTATGTTGAAGAATATTGATAGCTATTCTCCGGAGAAAGTTGGAGATTTTTTTGTGGATCCCATAATATTTGAAAAATCAGAATATGAGCGGAGCGAAATTAAACGTAAGGAAGATAAAAAAGAACAGCCTATTTTACTGAGTGAATTAATGGAAATCCCTGAGAACATTTTAATGATTGGGAAAAAGGAATGCGGAAAAACAACAGTATTACAAAGATTTGGTATATGGCATACACGGAGTGAGAGCGAAAAAATACCAATATATATTGATATGTTAAAGCTGGGTAAAGGACAGGATAGAATTTTGACTGCATGTCAAAACTTTATTTTTAATAATATGTCAGATGAAGTGCCAATTACAAAAGAGCAGGTTCGAAACATTTTATCAAATGGGAAGGTATTATGCTTATTTGATAATGTTAATATTTCAAGTGCTGATCATATTAGATGGATGCATAGTTTTACAAAGGCATTTCCGCAAAATAGATTTGTATTTTCGGCAGAAGAAAAATTTTATCAGACTTATACCTTGAAAGAACTCCCTGATTTAGGTGTAGAATGTAAACCAGTATATTTAGAAGTATTTGGCAAACGTCAGGTTAGAGAAATGGTTACAAAATGGGGAGAAGGTAAGGATGGTTTTGATGCAAATGAAATGACGCAAAAAATTGTAACGTATTGTAATAATATTAATTTTGCAATGACGCCTTTTAATATTGCAGTTTTTATGACAATATGGGATAACGATAGGAATTTTGTCCCTATTAATGAAGGAAAAGTCATGCGAACTTATTTAGAAACAGTCTTAGATAAATTTTCAATTGAAGGTTTTCAGAGAAGTGAATATGATTATGATGTTAAGCAACATTTTTTGGGCTACTTAGCATATGCAATGTGCAAAAAGGATGAATACTATTTTACAGTAGAGGAATTTGACAAAATAGTTGATGAGTATCATAACAAAAAAGGTTTCAAAAAGTCACAGTCGAAATTTGATGTTATTTTTTTCGAAAAGAATATATTGTGTATTAATGGAGATTATGTATTTTTTAGTAATACAAGTATAATGGAGTATTGTCTTGCATCTTATGCAGTAGTAGACAAATCTTTATATGAATTGATGACGGCTAAAGAAAATAGAGTAAATTTTTCTCATGAAATATCATTTTATTCTGGTATAGTACAGGATTGCTCAGGATTACTGAACGGACTGAATGACGAAATCACAGAAATTATCTTGGAAAATATGGATTTACTAGATGAAATAGAAAAACTAAGTATTGATATTGAATTTCCATTGGACAAAACAGCGTTTAGGAAATCAATAACAGAGAGTCGTCGTTCGATAGAGGAAGTAGATGAAATGGAAGAAATAATTACTACTACTAAGAAGGATGCATCTCCTATGGAAATAACAAAAATTGATACTGTAGAGGACAGTGAATCGTTTATGGATTTACTTTTAATATATGGAAATGTAATAAAAAATGCGGAGACTGAGGATAAAGATCAAAAAAAGATACATCTTGAGAATTATATGCTTGGAATGAATTTTCAGTTCGGTTTAATGATAAATGAATTCTCATCATATTTGTCAACGAAGAGAAAGGAAGAGTTACCACCAGAAATAAAAGAAAAGCATCCGGATTTAACAGATGAAGAATACGAGAATATTAAACAAAATACGTTAGATTTGCTGAAAGTAGTTCTTCCGATTGCGATTCAATTTTGTATAGTCGATAATGTTGGTACACCAAAATTAGATATAGTAATTCATGAATTAATACAAAATAATAAAGATAAAAAATTTACCAGATTCATGTTATCCTTTTTGCTATGTGATATTGGAAATGGAAACATAAAAACTTTTCTAATGAATTATATAAGCGATGAAGATTCTAAAGATTTTTTGAAATTAATATTAGCAAAATTAGGTATTTACTATAGCATGTGGTATTTTGGTAATAATCCGCATATGGATGACGTATTACTTGATTTGATTACTGAAGTTCAGTTTAAGATTTCTGGTGAAAATCGATTACAAATGCAAGCGAAGAAAGGTGAGTATAAGAAACGAATAAAACAGCAGTATGATTTACAAAGAAAAAAGTTGGTGAGTTAATTTCTAAAGTATTGATGAAAGATATTAATATGAAAGGAATCCGGATTTTATGTAATCGGAGAAGTAAAAGCATAACACTTTGTTGAGAGTGCTTTCAGGGGCAGAAAGAACCTGCCCCTGAAAGCACTCTTACAGGTTTTGTTTAATGATTCTGGTAATGATTCCTACCGCCACATTCCGTTCTTCATCTATATGCGTTACGACAAAAGAAACGTTATCTTTCTTTCCAACGGTACGGCTGTCATAGCAGGAGTGAGCAATGGCGTTGACTCCGATGGAGAGCCGGACAAATACGGTACCTTTGTGAATGTCTTCTACAGTGCCGGCATATTTGCCCTGGACTTTACATTTTTTCATGTTTTCTTTACTGGTATTGCCTTCCACACTTTTTACATCTGCCCGGACGGTGATATGTTCCGGATCTTCTGTATTTACTTCCAGTATGCGTACCAGGATATGGTCACCTACATGGAAGCGTTCTCTGGCGTCGCCGAGCCAGTCGAAAGAAAGGTCACGAGCAAGGATGGATGTTTCCACTCCAAAGATTTCAGCACGTACCACTTTTTCTGCGACTGCAACGACTCTTGCCTGCACGACACGGTCTTCGTGTACCTTTGGGGTACCGTTTGCATCTTTCTCCAGATAGAAAATTTGCCGTTTCTTCAGCATGGCTTCTTTACGGCTTGCTACAATGCTACGCGTCTTTGCATCCAGTCCTTTTACAATAAAATCAATCTCACAGCCGAGCATATTGTTGAGAATCTTATTCTGGCGTAGGGACAGTTCTCCATAATCATGGGCATCATCCTGTACCAGATTGATCATCATTTCTGTGACTGGAATGACAGTACGGAAATCTTTGTAGTAAATAATTGCGATCAGACTGCCGGTTTCCGTTTTTTCAATTCCGCCGAGCATACCAGTCAGAATCTTTCTGGTACGGTATGCATTCTGGATCTCATGCCAGATCAGGTCTGCTTTTGACTGGGCAGTTTCCAATACGGTATCGGAATCAAGAGTTAATACAGTAGTGTTGGTAATCATTTCGTTTGACATAAATGTTCTCCTTTCGTTTATGACATGATGGAATTTTTATCTAAAGGAACCATTTCAGACGAATCTGACCAATTATCTTTTAACAGATCTTCTGAAAAGTCATCATAATCTGGTTCCTGCAAATTCCGGCTCATCTGACCACGCATTCCGCTAAGAGCTGATCAGTCTTTCCGGATGTAACTGAACGCGTTTCCGCTTCAGCTGATCAATAAGTTTTCAACGTGTTAT
>NZ_JBQHTK010000059.1:0-6496 GCF_052065755.1 Bariatricus sp. HCP28S3_D3
CCCCAGCACTTCCGGTTCTGCTTCTTTTCTCTTCTCTGCTTGGTTCTCACAGACTTCATACTCATAAAGCAGACTTGCATAGTATTTTCCGGAAGGCTCCTGACTTATGGTTACCGACTTCAGGACATACCCCTCCGGTATTTCCCGATGTTTCCTGATCTTCACTTCCTTCAGTTTCGGAAGCCGGATCTTTCCGTTTCTCAGACGAATATTCCCATTCACCACATTCGTTGTATAGCTCTTCCTGCTTCGATGTCTGGACTTGAATTTCGGAAAACCAACAACCGGATTTACAAAAAAATTCTTATAAGCCTTCTCCAAATGAAGCTGCACATTCGCCAGTGCAAGGGAATCTACTTCTTTCAGCCACGGATATTCTTTCTTATAGGCTGCGGGAGTCGTCTTCCTCATTTTCTTCGTTGCCTCATATTCCTTTATCTTGTCATCCAGCATGATATTATAAATAAAACGGCAGCATCCAAATGTTTTAGCAAGAAGTTCTTCCTGTTTTTTATCCGGGTAAATCCGGAATTTATACGCTTTGTTCAAATTACTTTTCACCCTGGCTTTCAATATATCTGCGAATGATTTCAACCGGTGCACCTCCTGCTGTCAAAAGGCAGAAGCTCTGACTCCAAAATGCTTCCTTCCAGAGTTTTTCCCGTATTTCAGGATGTTCCTTCTTCAGCAGCCTGCTGCTTGCGCTTTTATACGCATTGATAAATTTACTGATCTCGCTCTTCGGCTGCGCACGGAACATGACATGTACATGATCCTCATCATGATTCCATTCTTCCAATGTAATCCCATAATTCGGTGCAATATACTCAAATATTTCTTTCGCTCTGTTTGATATTACATCATCTATCACTTTCCGGCGATATTTCACAACCATAATCAAATGATAATATAACAAAAATACTGAATGTGCATTATTATCCAAATCCATATTATAATCAATCCTTTCTTTTATTCGACTGATTATATTATACCACATCCAGCACCTTAGAACAAGTGTTCTCTCATATTTTTTGCAATTCATCTCGCCACCTAAAGAGGTGGGAGAATTCTTGCTATATCTTGTTAAAATTTTGTTATTATTTTACTGCATTAAATTACGAGTCGTCACTAAGGAGGTGAAATATTGGGAGAGAACAAGCAGGTCGATCGTATGATACAGGCCACTAAAAGCAAAGACAGACAAAACTGGCGGAAGATGAGCGGAGTTCATTGCGACAAGTGCCGGGTTCGGTTACATAATGGTGGAAGCACAAGGAAGACTGCAGGCAGAGAAGGTTCTCGCTTATATGGTGATTGCCGGACTTATCGGCTTCCTTATTGATACAATCTTAGTTCTTTGTGAACGCGTATTATTAAGATGGAAAGAATAATAAAGACGGAATCTACGGCATGTCCACCAGGTTGCCGCCGTCTAAAAAGGGTGCTGCCCCATAGATAAATCATCATCTATGGGGCAGCACCCTTTTTTATTCATTATATAATGCTGTATTTTTCCACACAGTAATCTTTAAGTGTACCGATCATTTGTTCCGCTGCTTCTCCCAGTCTCCTCTCTTTGTGATACATTAAGTACATTTTCCGCTTTGTATTCACTCCGCCAAAAGAGAATTCCAGTACTTTCTGCTTATCCAGAGATTCCTTTGCTGCGGTTTTACTGATAAACGCAATTCCTGCTCCCGCTTCTACTGCTCTTCGCACCATCTCTGAAGATTCAAACTGCGCCGCCACATGCAATGATGTAGTATCCAGCTTCAGTGCCTGTTCTATATTTTCAGAGACATTCTTTGTCCCACTGCCCAATTCACGCGTTATAAACCACTCTTTTCTCATCTGCTCAACCGGGAATTTTCCGTTCATATTCCTGTATTTTGCCGTGTTGGGTGTAATCAGGATAATCTCATCTTCAAACAACATTTCCATATGAATCTTTTCACTTTCGCTATCAAGTCCTCCAATCCCGATTTCTACTTCATAATCCAAAATTTTCTGCAGAACATCACCGCTGTCACCTTCCGAAATCCGGAAACATATATCTGGATTCTTAGTTCGAAAATAAGCCAAAAACTGCGGAAACATATAATGCCCCGGCACCGATGAAACAGCTACATTGACCATTTGGTTCATCTCATTTTCACTTCGGCATAATTGTTTCAGTGCCTGATTCTCCGTCTCTAATAACTGCAATGCATATGGATAAAATACCTTTCCTTCCTCAGAAAGCAAAACATCCTTTGTCGAACGAACCAAAAGCTGTACCCCCAGTTCGGCTTCCAGTTGTTTGATATGTGTGCTGATTGTCGGCTGTGACAAATAGAGATATTTGGCAGCCAAAGAGAAACTTTTGTAATTTACAACTCCAATAAAACTTCTTACGTACTCTAAACGCATTTTACTTACTTTCAACTTCCTTTAATAACATAAAACCATATTTCTATTTCTTTTATAATTATAATGCTCATTCACACTTTAGTCTAATCGAAAAAAGCAATGGATAATCTTATTTATTTATTATATCTATTTATTTAGATTCGGAATATTCTTTTTCATCTTTGTTAAAAGAACTTAGAGAACGCCAGATTCTGACTCCCGTGATCCTGCTGAGCGGACGTGAGGAAGATTCAGCCCAGGTAGAAGGTCTGGGGCTTGGTGCTGATGATTATATGACCAAGCCATTCAGCAAAACAGTACTTGTTTCCAAGATCCGTGCAATCGTAAGACGAGCACAGCAATATACTGCAGTACCGTCGTCCCCATCTGTTCTCCAGACTGTGGCACAACGCGGAAGCTTTACCTTGCACTTCGATTCACAGACTGTCCTGAAAGACGGTAAAGAGATTTCGCTCTCCTCAAAAGAATTCGCACTGTTATGTTTCTTCATGGAGAATCCGGAAACGCTCCTTACGAAGCAGGAGATTTTTTCCAAAGTGTGGAAAAGTGAATCTTCTGATGATAACACTATTCTGGTCTACATCAAGCGTCTGCGTGACAAAATCGAAGATACCCCTTCCAAGCCAAAGCATCTGATGACAGTATGGGGAAAAGGCTACCAGTTTTTCCCTTAATATTCAGCAAAACGCGTCATAGACGCGTTTTGTTTTATCTTTAACTTGAATTGCCCTAATTAGAAATCTCTAATTTACACGACATCTCAGCAATCTTCCATTCCTTCTCCAAAGAGGTTCATCGGTGCATTATCGACCACCCTGTAAATGCCGTATCCCACTTTATTTCCTTTCTGTCCCTGCAGGACAAATTCCATTTCGTCCTTCTCATCTATATTCTTGAACGTAATCTTCTGATTCTCAACAGGAGCCGGAATCGCTTCTGTGAAGCCATAATCAATGCTGTTTCCCGAGTCCACTGTAACCAGCAGCCACGTATGCCCCTCCAGCCTGTATATGACGACCAAATCGTCAAGGCCATCGTTCGTCAAATCATTTTCACAGGCAACAAGCACCTCCGCTCCCGGATACTCTGCCAGAAACGCCTGCAGAATCTTATTGTCTTCTGAAACATTTTCCGCATAATCCAGTTCTCTTCCAACCGGCCCTTCCTCGGCCTCTTCCTTCTCTTTTTCCTTCATCTGCTCATAGACATTATCCAGTTTTCCCCGGATTAAAAATCCTGCAAATACGAGCAAAACGATCAGTACTGCTTTCGCCCACGTGCTTCGTAAAATTGATTTCTTTTCTTTCACTTTATTTCCTCTGTTTGTTTCTTGCATTTATAACAATTCTGTAATATATTCTAACTGCATTTTTTTTAATGTAAAGGAATTATCCATTTAGGTACTTGGTTTTTTCAAATATCAAAATTCCCAATAAATCACTATTCAAATATTATCTTTTCATGCAAGTCGGTTGTTTCATTGCCTATTTGATTTTCGTAACATATAATAATAGGTAGTTTGTAACTGTTCAGAGCCAAGCAGATTTGTCAAACAAGGGCGATGAATGCTTGCATTCGTGAGCACTTTTTTGTACAAATCTATTTGGCGGATACGCCACACTGAGGAAACACGAAGTGTTTTCGAGGTTGGCTCTGAACAGTCACAGTAGTTTTACAATACGTTAAAGGAGGAAAATGACATGCCAACTTCGTTGCCTGAACATTTGAAGATTTCGCGGAAGCCAGACGGGAAGGCTTCCTCAAAGTAAAAGAATTAAAAGACAAGGGTGAAAAAATATGCGGCGCTTTCTGCCAGTACACCCCATCCGAAATCATCTATGCAGCCGGACTTTACCAGGTGGCTCTCTGTGGTCGAAGTCCTGATCCCATCAAAACTGCCGAGACAAGGCTTCCTGCCAATTTATGTCCTCTCATCAAAGCAAGTTACGGACATGCCCTGGAAGAAAGCTGCCCATATGCTTATTTCTCAGATGTGGTTGTCGGTGAAACAACCTGTGACGGCAAGAAAAAGATGTACGAACTTCTTGGGGAATTAAAACCAATGCAGGTCATTCATCTTCCGAATGTACCGGACTATGAACGTTCTCTGGAAATGTGGACCGAAGAGATCCGAGCATTTGCCAAAGGTCTGGAAGAGAAATTCAATGTCACGATCACGGATGATATGCTGAACGAGTCCATCGAATGGTGCAACAAAGAAAGGATTCAGGCTGCCCGCATCTATGAATTGGGTAAATACGACCCGCCGGCTATCACCGGAACCAAAATGAACGACATCATGGAAGGCGAGCAGTATATGTTCGACCGTGAGGCAAAATATAATAAGATTAACGAGATTCTTGACCAGTGCGAGAAGAACTGGCACGATGGTATCTATCCATATGAACCGGATCCGAATCGTCCGCGTCTGATCGTTTCCGGCGGCGGATACGGCGGAGTCTCTGCCAAAACGATCAATGTTATGGAAGAACTTGGCGGCGCCATCGTCTGTTATGAAGGCTGCTGCGGCATTTCCTCACGCCGCCGTCTGGTCGATGAAGACCGCAGCCGTGATCCATATGTCCGTATCGCGGAAAAATATATTGAAGTTCCTTGTGCAGTTGTCTCTCCGAACTACCGGCGTATGGATCAGGTCAGAGAAACGATTAAAGAATGGCACGCAGACGGGTATGTGAGCATCACGCTGCATTCCTGCAACCCATTTGCCATCGAAACCGAAAATATCCGTCGTGTCTGTGAAGAGATGGGCATCCCGCTCCTACATATTGAGACCGATTTTTACCCAGGTGATGCAGGACAGATCCGCACCCGAATTGAAGCTTTCCTTGAAATGATTCGTATGGGAAAGGAGGCTGCACATGAATAATCAGAATTTGCAGCAACTGATCGATGACTGCCACAAAACCGGGAAAAAAGTGGCTGTTTTATTCTGTTCCCATGTGCCTCAGGAAATTCTTCTCGCCGCAGATATGATCCCGCTTCGGATCCCCTATGTGCGGGGTGTAAAAGATGCAGCCTCACGGCTTCTCCCCCGCAATGTCTGTCCGGTTGTGAAGAACTGCTGTGATATCTGCGAGGATGAGGCTCTCAAAGATGCCGATTTAATTCTCGCCGAGACTTCCTGCGATGGGAAACGAAAAATGTACGAACTGATTTCACGGCAGGACCGCGTTTATTTTTATCAAGTTCCACAGGGTGCTGACCGCCATTATGTGAAACCGCTCATCCAGTCTGAATGCCGTTTTCTCATCCGGGAACTGAAAAAGCGTTTTGATGTAGATGTGACAGAAGAAAAAATTCACTCAGCCGGAGCTCTTCTGAACCGTGAGCGTGAAAGTATTATGAACCTAATGGAAATCCAGCGCCAGACTCCGCCGGCTGCCTGGGGAAGTGAGATTTTCGAAGCACTGGAAAAGCATCGTACGATTCCGGATATCGAAGAGCGGATCGCTGCCAACATAAAAACCCGTGATGAACTGCTGAGCAGAGAAAGTCCTGTGCCGAAACGGGCAAAACGAATCCTCGTAACCGGATGCCCGTTAAGCAGCATTTACCAGAAAATCCTGCACACTGTTGAAGAAAACCGAGGGGTTGTCGTATGTATCGAGAACTGTGAAGTTGTCAAATCTGCCATCCGGCATTTCGACACAGAAAACAGCGATGTCATTGCTGCTCTTGCCGACTGCTACCAAAATACCGCCTGTGCGATCATGGCTCCGAATGATCTGCGTTTCCGGCTGATCGAACGCCTCTGTGAAGAGTATAAAGTGGACGGAGTTCTGGATGTCACACTGCAGACATGCCACCCATATCCAGTGGAAAGAGACAAAATGCTGAGGCTTTGTGAGGATTCTCTCGGAATTCCTTACATGGCAGTGGAAACGGATTCTTCCGAAGAAAACAGCGGACAGCTTGCGACTCGTGTTGCGGCATTTATTGAAATGTTATAACGGGGACAGGTTCCGTGTCACAAACAAAACACAGTGTGTTACCGCACCACTACCCAAAAAAAACAAGAAACAAAAAGTCTCCGGGGGCCATTTTTATCTGGGGTATAATGCCGTTG
>NZ_JBQHTK010000060.1:0-6043 GCF_052065755.1 Bariatricus sp. HCP28S3_D3
AGAACCGCGGGGCACGCGGGGATAGCTTATTGATACTTAGCCCTATCGGGTTATTGAGTAAGAAGCCCCTACTTCAAAGCTTTAGGGCTTAAGTAGTGGGAGCATGTCACACTGGTCAGTCTGTGCCAGAAGGGTGATATTGTTGTAACACAGGATTATGGTGTGGCTGCAATGATTCTGGGAAAAAGTGCTTACGGTATTCATCAGAGCGGTAAATGGTATACAAATGAAAATATCGACCAGATGCTGATGGAACGTCATCTGGCGAAGAAGGCAAGAAATGTAAAGAAAAAGCATCATTTGAAAGGTCCGGCAAAACGGACGGAGGAAGATGATCAACGATTTGAAGTATCTTTGGAGAAACTCATCTCAGTAGTAGATCGAAATCCCCTACTGAGACAAAATTAGAATGAGAATGAAAAAAGCTCGCTATGGTAGAAATATAATATTGTTGATATAATCACTATATGGTTCGGAGGGATTGAAAAAGAGATAATATGACATGGAGGAATGAAAGATGGTAAAACCGATAATGAAAGATGTGTTCTTTCTGGGACAAAAATCAGAACCTGCTACAAAGGCAGATCTGCAGGTAGGAAAGGATTTACAGGACACTTTACAGGCAAATCGTGCCGGTTGTGTAGGTATGGCTGCAAATATGATTGGTGTGAAAAAGAGGGTGATCATTGTAAATATGGGATTCGTAGATGTTGTGATGTTTAATCCGGTTCTTCTGAGCAAGGATACTCCATATGAAACAGAAGAAGGATGTCTATCGCTTACCGGTGTGAGGAAAACAACACGATATGAAAATATCGAAGTGGAATATTATGATATGAATTGGAAAAAGCAGCGACAGAAACTCAGCGGCTGGACAGCACAGATTTGTCAGCATGAGTTGGATCATCTGGAAGGAATTTTAATTTAAGTATAACAGATGGAATATGACTTCCGCTTCTTCAGGCGGTGAACAAGAAATATATATCAGTGGCGGGTGTCAATCCCCATCTGATATACGCTCCGCGAGGATGCGCAGGGATTCGGATTAGTGTTTTGTCTGCTTTGCAGACCCGAATCCCGCGCCAAGACTCGCGAGCGAGTCTTGAATAAAATTACGGGAGTGATCGATTATGGCATCGGAACGAACCAATGAATTATACAAGGTTTTGCTGGACAGAGGATATCCCAAAGAGTTCTGTGCAGAAATTGCCTTTAAAAATATGAATACAGATTACACCGCCACCCGGATGCTTGGCTATTTGTACCGGGTAAGCGATCCCCGAATCGAGGATCTGGTGGATGAGATGCTTGCAATCTTAAGTGACAGAGATGCAATCATCCAGAAAAAAGAAATGGAACATGCCCAGGCGGTGATCAATGAGATTTACAGAAATGGGCTGTAAAAAAGTTTAGTTATTATGGAATAAGAAAATGATTCGAAGATTTGAAACAAGAGATCTGGACGAAGTAATGTCCTTATGGCTTCATGCAAATATTGAGAGCCATTCTTTTATAGAAGCAGATTACTGGAAAAAGAATTATGATATGGTCAGAAAACTGATTCCTGAAGCAGAAGTATTTGTGGCAGAAGAAAATGAGAAGATTCAGGGATTTATTGGTTTAACAGATACTTATATAGCCGGGATCTTTGTAAAGGCAAAAGAACAATCAAAAGGAATCGGAACAGAGCTGCTTCGCACCGTTATGAAGTTAAAGGATCAATTGAATCTTAACGTGTATAAGAAAAATATGAGAGCGGTAGTGTTCTATCAGCATCGTGGATTTAAAATTGTGAATCAGAAAATAGATGAAAATACATCAGAAGAAGAATATACGATGGAATGGCATCGTCAGGCGGGAGGTAAAAATGAAGACAGTAATTGTTTATGCGTCTGTACATCATGGAAATACAAAGAAACTGGTGGAGAAAATTGCAGAGGAATGTAAGGTTGATCTGATTGATGCCGTGCAGCAGCCAAAGGCAGATTTGTCGGATTATGACCGGATTGGTTTTGCATCCGGTATTTATTTTTCAAAATTTCATCAGACAATCTTAAAGTTTGCTTCAGAAAATCTGCCGGAAAATAAAAAGGTATTTATGATCTGTACTTATGGTGGAAATGCAGCATATAAATCACTGGAAGTTATTTTGAAAGAAAAGAAAACGGACATTATTGGAAAATTTGGCTGTAAAGGATATGACACTTTTGGACCGTTTAAATTGGTGGGAGGTATTGCAAAAGGACATCCGGATGAAAAAGATCTGAAAGCAGCGGTCTCCTTCGTGGCTGGAGTGCAGTGATCAGAACGATAAGAAAATCGGGATTTGTGGAGGAGAGTAATTTGCTGGTATTAAATAAATTAGAGCGGTTGCTAACGGTATGTAAAGTCAAAAACATTGATGATATAGATTTAAGCAAGGAATTCTACTTCATTGGTAAAACAGATGAAGAAATTTCTCTTGTGTGTGAAACAAATGACGTTCCTGAAAACACAATAGAACGTGAAGATGGGTGGCGTGGTTTCCGTATTCAAGGAATTTTGGATTTTTCACTCATTGGCATTCTTTCAAAGTTGTCTGGAATACTTGCAGATAATAAAATTGGAATTTTTGCGGTATCTACATTCAACACAGATTATATTTTAGTGAAAGATGCGGATTTTGAAAAATCATTAGCTGTATTATTAAATGCCGGATATACAGTGATATAGATTTCAGATGCTTTAAACCCAAAGAAAATTATACGAGGAGTGAATTATTAGCATGAAAGTTCAGCATATTGCAATCGAAGGAAAATGTTTCTTTATCAACACTGATATGATTATCAGACGCAGTTCATACCCTTCTGATCTGCAGGAGTATAATATCGTATCTAAACTTCCAGGACTTGTGTGCAGAGGAGGAAGCTACATTATTGATTCATATGGGCATTATTTGACAAAACCTGTCTGGGATAAAGAAACTATCATTTACGCAGAACTTGATATGAATTTGCCTGCCGCCTGCAAAATGGAGCATGATGCAATCGGACATTATGCCCGTCCGGATGTACTTGAATTAAAAGTCAATGAAAAATAACAATAAAAAAACACTAAAGAAATTGGCAATCCTTGTAATAGGTTCTATAATTACGGCTTATGGAATTACACTTGCACTGTATGCTGGATTTGGCGGAGCTACGCTTGCGGTGCTGTGGCAGGGGATTGCAAGAACATTTCACATAAGCATTGGCACAGCATCTTTTGTTGTAGCATTGGGAATGATTTTGTTTGCGCTCATTTACGATAAAAGTCAGATTCATATAGGAACTGTGTTGTACCAGATTGTATACAGTACCTGTGTAGATTTGTTTGCTAACTGCCATATTTACAGTACCTATAAGTGGATCAATTTTTTAATTATGTTGTTAGGAGTGGTTTTGTTTGCTGTCGGAACAGGACTATATGCGTCGGCATCCCTTGGTAGAGGCTCCTATGAGGCAGTCACTTTTGCTTTAGCAGAAAAAAATCACTGGCAGATTAAATTTGTCCGAATGGCATTGGATATTTTGGTTGTTGTTACAGGTGTTTTGATTGGCGGAAAGTTTGGTGTATGCACGCTTATTACAGTTATCATTTCAGGCCCAATTATCCAATTTGTTAATGCGAAAGCAAAACAAGTTTTAAAGATATGATAGTAAAGAAACATACAACTTAGAAGTTGGAGGGATAGATTTCTATGATTATCAGATATGCAGAAGAGAAAAATTTTATAGAATTGCGACAGTTTTATGACGGTATGTGTAAAGTTTTGAGCGGAAAAGATTTTCTGCCGGAGGGAGATAAAGGTGGTTTCCCTCCAGATGAAATGATCAAAGATGCAATCAAAGAGAGAAATCAGTTTATCGGTATTGAAGATGGTCGAATTGTTGCGGCGTATATTATGAATCATGATCGTGATGAGGCGTATCATGCAGTTAAATGGCTTATTGATGCAAATGATAACGAGACAGTAGTTCTTCATGCCTTGCGTGTCCTTCCGGAATATGGAGGTCGTGGATACTCGAAGCAGTTAGTTCAACACGCAATAGACACAGCAAGGGAAAGAAACCTTAAATCAATTCGTCTTGATTGCATAGAGGGAAATGATATTCCACAGAAAATGTATATGTCGTTTGGATTTAAGTATGTGGATAAGGTTGAAATCACATATGTTGATATTGGAGTACCGAGGAAGTTCCTCTTATATGAGTTTGTACTCTAATCAAGACATAATAACAGTTATATCTTGAACATTGTACAAACAAATTCCAGTTTGCCGAATAAATTTGCTGATCAAAAGGGATCATTTCTTACCAGCGCGATACACTCAGAGCGTGACATCAGAAATGGTGTTACGATCCGTTTATTTCGTTATGTGGTGTTCGCTGCGCGATTGACTCAGAAGCTATAAAACGGACACATTCAGCTGAATAATTTGCCTATCAGGAAAATGAAAGATAATGTAGAATGAATATGTAAGCCGAGGAGGATACCTTTATGAATATAGAAGCGCAATTTAATTCAATAGCTAAAGAATATGATTGTAATCGTAAAAAGTTCATTCCATGTTTTGATGATTTCTATGAAAATTCAACAAAATTTGTTCTTTCAAGTATAAAGAAGCCAAAGGGAGTACTGGATTTAGGGGCAGGAACAGGTTTGCTGTCTTTTTACTGGTATGAACAATGCCCGTCAGCGGAATATATATTGGTTGATATAGCTGACGAAATGTTTGATGTATCGAGAAAGAGGTTTTTTGGATTAAATAATGTCGCGCATATAATAATGGATTATACAAAGACACTTCCTGAAGATGATTTTGATGCTGTTATATCAGCATTATCCATTCATCATTTGGATGATGCTCAAAAAGAAAAATTGTTTATAAAGATTTATGACATGCTGCCAGAGGATGGAATATTCGTGAATTATGATCAGTTTTGTGCGGATACACCTGTGATGAATGACTTATTTGATACATATTGGGAGAGTCAGTTGTATTCTAGTGGATTGACTGAACGGGATATCGAATTATGGAAAGAACGAAGAAAATTAGATAAGGAGTGTTCTGTAGAAACAGAAATACAAATGCTGGACAGATGTGGATTTTCAGAAGTCAAGTGCATCTATTCTTATCACAAATTCTCTGTCATTATGGCATTTAAGTAATTATTATGATAACTACAGATTCCATATTTCAGATCTGAATCTATAGGAAGTTGATTGATTAAAATGTTAATCATGCCATATGGCTTGATTATAAAAGCAAAGATAAAAACGCAATGTGCATTGAAAAAATGTGCTAGAGCTGGTAGGTAGCCCAGCCGTCCTATTTTAATAGGGTAAGTAACCTGCCCCTCCGGGTTGTCCATCCTTTGTTCAACAAATATTTAGGAGGGATTCTTATGGACAAAGTAAATGGAAAACTGACAGTATACTTTGAAGAGCCTTTTTGGGTGGGTGTATTCGAACATATTGAAAATAGCAGGCTGACTGTAGCAAAGGTGACTTTTGGTGCAGAGCCGAAGGTTTATGAAATTCAGGAATATATTCAAAGATACTATTTCAGTTTGAAATTCGGTCCGGCTGTTGATACTGTTGTAAAGGAGACAAAAAGAAATCCCAAAAGAATACAGCGCGAAGCGAAAAAACAGATGCAGGAAACAGGCATAGGAACAAAATCGCAGCAGGCGTTGAAGTTACAACAGGAACAAAATAAGCAGGAGCGTAAAGTGAGAAGCCGCGAGAAGAGAGAAGCGGATCAACTGCGAATGTTTGAACAAAAACAGCAAAAGAAACGGGAAAAGCACAAGGGGCATTAGTGCCTCTTGGCTTTTTTCTCATATTGGGACTATTTGAAATGAAATATATGATTTTGATGGTAAATTTTTATGTAAGGAATGATAATGGATGCATATTCCGCAAGAACTGCGCATCCGTTCCAGAGGAACGGAGCGCCATTCCGCTTCAAACTGAGCAAAGCTCAGCAGGTTGATTAATTACTATTGGTTATTCTGCGATC
>NZ_JBQHTK010000061.1:0-5949 GCF_052065755.1 Bariatricus sp. HCP28S3_D3
TCGCGACAGCTATATTAGATTATCACATCTTCAAGCTTCTGTCAAGACTTTTTTATTTTTCTTTTTTGCCGATCCGTTCTTCGGAACTCTGTTCTTCAGAGCGACAGCTTAGATAGATTATCACATCTCTCGACGTTTGTCAACAACTTTTTTCTTATCATACTTCTGCATGCCGCCCCCTGGCCTCTGTCTCAGCCCTTTCGGAAATCAGTTATGACCCGCTGCCCGGAGTCTAATTTCTGATTCCTATCCGGTCAACGAGTCATATCTTACCATTCCATTTCAGAATTGTCAATACTGAATATTTATTTCGCGCAATTCAGTCAATTTACACAATTTCATTTGATTGTTAATTACATTTGAAACACTAAATTCAGTTCACATTTTCCACTCTATGACAAGCGACATAGTGTCCTTTATCAAATTCACGTAATTTCGGACATTCTTCTTTACATCTTTGTGTCGCATATGGACATCTTGGTGCAAAATGGCAACCTTCCGGCACATCCATAGGGCTCGGCAATTCTCCTTGCAGTTTTATTCTTTCTCGTTTTCTTGCCGTCTCAGGATCCGCAATAGGTATAGCCGAAAGCAATGCCTGCGTATATGGATGGAGCGGATTCTCATACAATTCATTGCTTGTTGTCACTTCAACAAGGTTTCCAAGATACATAACTCCGATTCGATTACTTATATAACGCACCATTGACAAGTCGTGAGCTGCAAATAAATAAGTAAGTCCAAATTCATTTTGCAAGTCTTCCAGCATATTAACTACTTGAGCCTGAATCGACACATCTAGAGCCGCAATCGGTTCATCGCACATAATAAATTCCGGATTCACACTTAGTGCCCTTGCTATTCCGATTCTTTGTCTCTGTCCTCCCGAAAACTCATAAGGAAACTTTATCAAGTCTTCACTTTTCATACCCACTTTATATAAGAGATATTCCATACGTTCTTTTCTCTCGGCAGAATTCATCCCAATCTGTTTTAATGGCTCTTCCAGAATTTCTTCTACATTCCAAAAAGGATTCAATGCAGAATAAGGATCCTGAAAAATAATCTGCATCTTGTTTTGGAACTGTTTCATTTGTGAAGGTTTCGCAGTTGTGATATCATGTCCCTTATAAGTAAGTGTCCCTCCGGTCACATCATACATACGTATCATTGTTCTTCCAAGCGTTGATTTTCCACATCCGGATTCGCCTACAAGTCCAAACGTTTCCCCTTTTCGAATATCCAAATCTATGTTGTCAACAGCTTTCACGTACTGTGTCTTTCCGCCCAGAAATTTTTTGACAGGAAAGTACTTTTTCAAGCCTTTAGCTGAAATCAATATTTCTTGATTCATCACATTTCCTCCTATTCCTGTTCATTTAAAAAGCACATAGCACGATGTGTTTCGCTATAGTTTTTATACTTCGGCATTTCTTTATAACAGCGTTCCGTCGCATATTCACACCGTTCCGCAAAAGGACAGCCGACCGGAGGATCTATCAATGATGGCGGTACTCCGTCAATCGACTGAAGCCTTTCACCTTCTTTTAAATCCAGTGAAGGAATGGCACGCAATAGTGCTTTCGTATAAGGATGCTTTGGATTATAGAAAATCTCATCTGTCATTCCATTTTCCATAATCAATCCGCCATACATAATTGCAATTTTACTGCAGACAGTCGCAACCACTCCCATATCATGTGTGATAAGCACAATCGATGTGTGATATTCTTGTTCCAATTCTTTAAGCAGGTCAAGAATCTGAGCCTGAATCGTCACATCCAATGCGGTTGTCGGTTCATCCGCAATCAACAGCTGCGGTTCGCAGGCTAACGCCATTGCAATCAAAACACGCTGTCGCATACCTCCAGAAAATTCATGCGGGTATTGCTTAATTCTTTGCTCAGGAACTGGTATTCCTACTTTGCGAAGCATTTCAATTGCTTTTTCTTTCGCTTCCTGTCTGGACAGATTGCTATGGCGCAAAATAACCTCTTCCAACTGACTTCCAATCTTCTTAAGCGGATTCAACGCTGTCATTGGATCCTGAAAAATCATCGTCATCTCTTTGCCTCGGAGCTTGCGATATTCTTCCGCACTCAGTCCAGCTAATTCTTTTCCATTCAACTTCAAAGAATCGTATTCTACTTTGGCATTTTCCGGCAAAATACCCATAACCGCTTTCATTGTAACAGATTTTCCACTTCCGGATTCGCCTACAATTCCCATGATTTCACCTTTTTCTACGGAAAATTCGACTCCTCTGACAGCTTGCACTTCTTGCCCCCGGCTTTTGAATATAGTTTTTAAATTTTTAACTTCTAATACCAACTCTTTACTCATTACTTTCACCTGCCGTTATCTTAGGCTCAACATATACACGAAGTACGTCACCTAATTTGTTAAATGAATATACCGTTAAAATAATTAATATACCTGGTAAAATTGCCATATACGGAGCTTTTTGCAGGTATTGCTGTGAGCTTTGCAGCAAGCTTCCCCAACTAGACATTGGTGCCGCAACTCCAAGTCCCAGGAAGCTCAGTGAACTTTCTGTCATGATGGCATTTGCAATTTCTGCTGTTGCTGCTGTGATAATTGTCGGAAATACAGCCGGCAAAACCTGTTTCACAATAACCATCATTGGATGAACACCTATGAATTTTGCATATTGCACATATTCTCTTTCCTTTGCAGACAAAACTTCCGATCGAACAAGTCTCGCAATTCCCATCCAGCTGAACAATCCGATAACAATGATAATTGATGCAATTCCTTTTTTGAACAACAAGCTCACCACTGTTACCATAATGATCCATGGAATTGCGGAGAATACATCGACAATCCTCATGAGTATACTGTCAACCAGACCACCGAAATATCCGGCAATCATCCCAACCATCACTCCGATTACGATGGATGTGACCATCGCGAGTACACCAACCACTAAAGATACACGACCGCCATAGAGAACACGTACCAGATAATCTCTTCCCAGTTCATCTGTTCCAAACCAGTGTTCGGCTGATGGTCCGCTTAATTTGTTTACAACATCGATTGCATCCGGATCCACATTACAGAACACAATGAAAATACTGATCAAAATAATAATTATCAAATATGCAGCTGCAAACATAGCTTGTCCGTTATGTCTGAACTCATATTTGACATTTTCCCATCTTCTATTCGTTTTCATACTCTCTCCTCTATTGCATAGATTTAATCCGCGGGTCTGTTATACAGTAGAGAACATCTGAAAGTAAATTTCCCAAAATAACTAATGTACCGGAAAGGACAAGAACTGCCATAATAATCGGATAATCCATAGCTGAAATTGCTTTTACAAAATAAGAACCTATTCCCGGCCACGAAAAAATAGTCTCTGTAATAACAGCTCCGGTTACAAGCATCGGTAACGCCATACCCAGCTTCGTAATCAACGGAATCAATACATTTTTGCTTACATGTTTAAATAGAATTTCTGATTTCTTCGCTCCAAACGACTGCTGTACAATAACATAATCTTCTTTAAGCTGAGAAATAGTTGATCCTCTCACATAACGTGTCAAATCAGGTAAAAATCCAATTGTTAATACCATATAAGGCATTGCAAAATGCTGAAGATAATCAATCATACTGTTTTCCAGCCCAATGGTATGCATTCCCATTAATGGAAAGATTTTAAATTTATATCCAAGGAAATACATCATGATCATCGCGATCCAGAATGTAGGTGTCGCTATTCCAATCGAGCAAAAACCGTCAATAATCTTATCCGGCCATCTTCCTTTATTGCTTCCCGCTATCAATCCTAATACAATGGCAAGAAAATATGCAGTTAAATAGGACGGAAGGACTAATTTGATCGTACCTGGTATACGAATCTTGAGATCATATTTAATGCTTGTATGTGATAAAAGAGAATTTCCAAATTCCCCCTGCACAATCTTTCCAAGCCACTTCACGTACTGAACCGGTATTGGATCGTTAAGTCCATATTCTTCTCTTTTTGCCTCAAGCTCTTCTTCAGTCATGCTGTCAGTTCTTAAAGCATCGACTGCATCATATGGCGCCAGATTGATCAATGTAAAACAAATCATAGTTACCAGTATCAAAAGCGGAACGGCCTGCAAAATACGTTTTACGATATATTTTAACATTTAATGACTCCTTTCTCTCACATGAATTAAAGGGAGGTGTCTCCACCTCCCTCTGCTCTAACATAATCATGTTATTTCAGTGTTAACTTAGAGTAATCACCAAATGTGTAAATCGGTGCAAATTTAGCTTCTTCCAAACCACCAACACGTGCATTTGTCACAAGTGTTCTTAAGTTTGTTCCAAATGGATAGAAAATTGCCTCTTCTGAAATTGCTCTTTGAAGTTCATTATAAATCTCTTTACGTTCGGCTTCATCCAAAGTAGCGTTACCTGCAACAAATAACTGATCCACTTTTTCACTGTTGTACATAATCATATTATCCTTTGTAGTCATGAATAATGAAGAATACATATCCGGATCAACACCCATTACATAACCACCAAGGAAGATATCATGTTCTTTATCCTCTGGATCATAAGCTGTACTCATATAGCCCGCCCAGTTTACACCAGTCAATTCAGCAGTAATTCCAATTGCTTTTAATTCTGCCTGAATTGCAAGAGCCATGTTAGTCTGAACACTATCTTCTTCAACATAACAGATTTTAATTGCCTTCGATCCGTTCGCTGTTAATTCTTTTGCTTTTTCTACATCCTGATCCCATTTTTCAACATCATCTGTATAGTAAGCGCTTGTGTACGGCAAGAAAGAATATCCAAGATTATAGAATGAAGGATCTGTATATGCTGCTGTCATAATCTCATCACGATTCAGAGCATATAAAATACCTTCACGATATTCTTTATTGCTCATTGCCTCTGTATTTGGATTTAATCTCAAGTACGCAACACGACCTTCGCTATAATTTGTGATATTAAATGCCGGATTGTCATTATATGGATCTAACATATCCGGTGTTCCAATCCATGCATCCACTTCTCCATTCTGAAGTGCCAGAGTAGCCGTATCATCTTTTTCAATTATTTTAAAGACAATTGTATCAATATTTGCCTCTCCACATCCATAATTTGGGTTTTTCGTAAATTTCAAGTACTGACCTGTTACATATTCTTCCAGTTTATAAGGTCCTGAACCCACAACTTCTTCTTCAAGCATATTGACATCGAAAGATCCTCTTCCTTCAAAAATATGTTTTGGCAGAATACTTACTTCTGATGATAAAAGTTCAAATGCACTTGCACAAACTGACGGCAATGTAAATGTAACAGTTGTGTCATCTACCTTTTCCACTTTAATCGGCTGGTTATCGACATAAAGATTTTGACCCTGTGCGTTGATACTGTCATATGTATATACAATATCATCTGCTGTCAACGCTTCGCCATCACTCCATTTCAGACCTTCCTTCAATTTCATTGTGTATACAAGTCCATCTTCAGAAGCTTCCATGCTTTCAGCCAGTATATAATTTACAGATCCGTCAGCGTTGATATAATATGCCGGTGAATATAACAAATGACAAGTCATCAGACCAAATCTGTCATCCGCTGTTGACGGATTCAGAGTATTACCGGTATCTCCACCGATTGCATACGTGAAAACGCCATCAACGCCAGCTACCCCAGATTCTGAATTTTCTGTTGTTTCCTGTTTTTTCTGAGTTTCTTCTGTGCTGCTTTTTCCACCACATCCGGCAAGCATGGCTACTGACATGGTAAGACATAATAACACACTTACAATACGTTTTTTCATATTTTTCCTCCATTTTCTTTTGGGGTAGTGTCAAAAACTACCTGTTTTTTTGTTCCAAAATTCAATAAAAACCTTGATTTTATGGGAGAATGCAAATAAAAAGAGCATTGACCTCCCTTTTTCTGGTATAATGT
>NZ_JBQHTK010000062.1:0-5919 GCF_052065755.1 Bariatricus sp. HCP28S3_D3
TGAATATATTATCCTAGAGATTTCTGTATCAATCAAAGCCTAACGGCTGTTCAGCTTCGCATTTCGGCCGTTTTGCTCCGCAAAACCGGCCGTTGGGACGCGCCATATGCAGCTGCCATTAAAGAATTCATTTATTGCTAATAATACTGCAGACTTTCCAGCATCATTTTTTCCTACAATCGCATTGAGCTCAGCAAATTCTAACCACCCAGAGTCTTTAATTCCCTTATAATTGCATATTCTGATTCTTGATATCTTTAGCAATGAGACACACCTCTTAATCTTTCAGAGACTATTAACTAATGTTTTATTTCTTTATTATTGCCTTCGCAATGGTAATAACCAATACATCCAACATATCCGTCTAGTCTTCATAGCTTTCTTGTAATGGTTGGCATTGAGGATCTTTATTTAAATACAGAATTAAGTCTTTCAAAAGAATCAAATCACATATTACTTCTGATGTATTGGCATTTCTTAATCTATGTGTAACACCATGGTATTGACGCAAGGACTCATTTCCATTTATTAACATAGATTCTATTGCATAATTATCTCTAAATCTATCTCCAGCTTCCCAAGCCACAACAAGATTTATGTCACTTGTACTTTTTATTCCCGAATCAATATCCTCAACTAATCCATCAATCGAATATTTGTATTCCAATACTTTTGGATCTGTAATAAAAGGTTCACCATCCGGAATTAATACATCCAAAACGTCTTCAGATACGCCTAAAGGATTTTTATCTTCATCAAACAATTGTAGTTCTTTCGGTTCCGATACAACTATTCTAAACAGACTATCATATGTACTTCTTTCATTTGTAGACATGATCTTTACATCTCGAATAACACCACCAGCAAGCAACTGATTAAATAATGCTATTACATCCTGTTCCCTCGTTGGAATAGAAGTAATTGATATATTTTGAACTGGATTAAAAAAGTTTGGATTATCAATACTTAATGGGAACTCTCTTTCATGATTTGTCATTTGACGTTTCCATTCCGCTAAGTCATTTTCCCTTCTAAGATCTGGTGATGCACCTGAGTTCGCTTTGAAATACTGCCGCATTTTCATTAATGGTCCATCCATCATTTTTCGAGCGGTCTCTTTACCTAAATCTGTAATTTCTTTTTTAAATCCTTTTCTACCTAGATCTGCTGAACAATTAGAAAAATGAATTAATATATTCGCTTGCTTTTGACGACCTATATTTTTTGTCAATGGTATCTGAATCAATTCTCCTTGTGGCATATTATTTGCAGCAAGCTGAATTCCTCCATGTAACAAATGGCTGCCTTTTCTAATGCCTGTTTTTCTATCGATTTTATCCCATACCTGCAGAGAATATACATAAGAGAAAATTGTTTTCACTTCATATTTTCTCAACAATTTTTCTTCTTCTTCCGAAGTCTTAATTTCTTTAATCAGCTTCTCTGTATCCCAAGATCCGTATATTGCTTCAAGGTTTGTATATCTTGATGGCATTCTATATTGTGGACCATACTGTTCATATCTCAAATCCATTTCAGCTTTTATTTCATCTACATTTTTAGCTTTTTCAGTAATAAATTCACTTACTGTTAAATATTTGGGATTATCGATTACCGCTTCTGTCTGATTTCCATTCTTATCAATTACTCTCAGTGTTACACGAACATTCCCTGCAGAATCAACTTGTCCCAAACCGGTCTGTACTCTTAAAATATTAAGCCAACTATTTGCATTATCAGCTTGAATCCAAGATAAATCTTTAGGATATGATTCCGAATCACACATAATACTCATTTGAGTTCCACGATCAATGAGCTCAAATATTTCTTGATCCTGTAATTCTCCAGACTCTGGTTTGACTTTAGGATTTCCTGCTGGCATCGGATCATTTAACCATTTTTTGGCATTTTCCATCACTCCAACAGCTTTAAAATCCGGTGATTTCGTAGCTATTTGAATATAATTAAAACCATATGCTAAGTATGTAGTACCAACACCTTTATGGCCTCTGCTTGTACCTCCAACTTTAAAAGAAAAATTCGGTGCTAAAAATTTAATGTACTGAGCCTCTGTAAAACCAATACCATTATCAGTAACTGTAATCATATTTTTTGCCAAATTAATGGTAATAAATACTTGTGGTTCATAATTATCTTTCAATTCTCTTCTCTTATCAACAGCATCTAATGCATTTTGTATTAACTCGCAAAATGGATCATACCAACCAACATATGAATTTAAAATATTAGTTATCTCTCTTTTGAGAGATGTAATCACAACTTCTTCATTACCATCATATTTTGCTTTTAATGGGTCAAATTCATTACTATACATTTGTTACTCCTTTTCCTTTGTATTTCTTCATATTCGCTTTTATCCAATTCCCAGCTTATCTGTCACATCTAAAAACTTCGCTGGAATCTTATTCTCCAACTTCCAGACAATACTCATCGGTTTATCTCCTTGATGACTGATATATTTCGCCTTACCTAAGAACATAAATGGTACAGATCCGTAATTATCATCTTTCTGTTCTCGCACAAAAAGTAAGATATTTTCTTTTTGCTCGGCATGGTGAATATATCTCTGTCCAACAGATGTATTGGCTGCTGTTGCATTTTGTGATTGCCAATGGAAAAGTTCTTCGTTAATTGAATAATCATGGTATGCCGTTGACGGCGAATAATAATTATTGCCTTTATTCAATGTAACAAAAAGACATGTTGTCTTCTTATCCTTTACTCTTGTTACTCCCTCTGAAGAAGTTTTCCAATAGTCTAATAGGGCCAATGCTTGCGCTCTTGTATATGTAGCATACACATTCAGTGCATTCTCATACGGCAATCCTGAATTCTTCTCAATAAAATCTATATGTTCAAAACTATAGCGAAGAACATCCATTATCTCCGGAACATATTCAATATTATTATTAAAATAAGCACTAAGCGCAGTTAATACATCTTCATCATTTTTAGGTGCATAATTATCAATAAATGTCGCATATGCCAATTTCAAGAATGACCATTCCTTTTGCGTTATATCTGCACTACTTAATTTTCCGATTGTTTCAATATGGTTAATTAAGTAGTGAAGGCAGCTTGCCGAATCCACAGAAGATAATCTAAACAATTTTTTCCACATTTCTGGATCGGCGTTATCAGACATATTTTTAACTATTCCTGTAACAGTGATTTTATGTGTATATATCATCTTCGGTGTCATTGAATAATGATCCAGGAATCTACTAAGAGATACTTTTGTTCCTGTATCTGCTTCAAATGTTGTTAACTTGGAGATTACTCCTGCTTTCCCATTTAATGAACTTCTAATATTAGAAAGAATTCGTTCTTTTGCTTTCTTTTCTAACTTGATATAGCACCCTCTTGGAAGATGTGGGAATTCAGCTTCCACTTCCTTCTTCATTCCCTGATTACTCTTTTGCAAAAGGCAAGCATATTTATTTTCAAAGCTATATCGTTTATTTGCTTGACCTATGAAATCCAAGACTGTCAAACAATCTTTTCCCTCAGCAAGACGTAATCCACGGCCTAACTGTTGTAGAAATATCGTTAAGCTTTCAGTTGGTCTTAAGAATAGCACTGTATTGATTTGTTTAATATCAACACCCTCATTATATAAATCAACAACACAAATAAACTTCAGATCTCCGTCTTGAAGCTTTTGTTTTGCCAACATTCTTTCTTTATCTGTAGAAGATCCGGTCAAATATGCCGCCGCAATATCCGCTTCATTAAGCTTCTCGGCCATGTATTTCGCATGCTCTACAGAAACGCAGAATACCAGACCTTTCACGGTATCAACATCTGCAACATATTTGTATATTGACTGAATTATCAGTTTTGCACGCTTATCTGCTATAGCTCTGCTTAACACATAAACATTTTCAAGCTCACTTTTATCATAACCTCCACGTGCCCATCTCAACGTACTTAGATCTACAGAATCAGCCACTCCAAAATACTGGAACGGACATAACAACTTACGATTTATAGCCTCAGGAAGTCTAATCTCGGCCGCAAGCTTATTATTGAAATATGGAAGAATACTATCTCCATCCATTCTTTCTGGCGTTGCAGTCAAACCCAGGAAATACTCTGGTTCGAAATGATCAAATAGCGTTCTATAAGATTTAGCCGCCAAATGATGGCATTCATCCAACACAATATAGTCGTAATAATGACTATCTAATTCTGTAAATTTACGACTATTAAGTATATCAACAGACGCAAACAGAAAATCTACTTGATCAGGTTCCTGGCCAGAGTAAAACACATCACCAAATTCAGAATCTTTCAATACTTCTCTATAACAATCTAAACTCTGTTCCAAGATTTCTCGCCTATGAGCAACAAACAAAAGCTTTAATCTTTTCTTTTTTATTTCACACTGTTTTCTATAATCAAAAGCAGAAATCAGTGTCTTACCAGTTCCAGTTGCTGCACAAATCAAATTTCTATACGAATTTCGTATATTTCTTTCAGCCTCTAGTTTATCGAGTATTGCCTGCTGGTATGGATATGGATAAATATCGAAATAAAAACTACGCTTTACCCCAACTCCTCTATCACGCTTTCCTGATCTACTTAATGCTTCCTTTAAAGCCTCTCTTTTTTCTTCTGAGTAATCTTCAAATTCTCTCGAATTCCAATATCCAGAGTAACTAGCTTCAATTTTACTAAATACATCTGGCAAATCACTCTTTGTAACCTTAACATTCCATTCACACCCACTGGTCATAGCTGGTGCTGTTAAGTTGGATGATCCTACATATGCAGTTGAATATCCTGATTCACGATGAAAAATATAGACTTTGGCATGTAATCGGGTTCTATCACCATCAAACGAAACCTTTATTTCTGTATTTGGAAGCTTAGATAACTCTTCTATTGCTCGTAATTCTGTCGCTCCCATATATGAAGTAGTAATTACTCTTAATTTTTTCCCACTTTCAACAAACTTTCTCAGTTCATCTAGGATCAAAACTACTCCACTCCATCTAATAAAAGAAACCATCATATCAATTCGATCGCATGACGCAATTTCTTTATTGATCTCACTACTCATATTCGGTTCTCGTCCAGCCCCCGTAAATAATGAAGTATCAGCCACAGATGTTGCTGGTCGAATCAAATCACTGGCTTTTCTCTTTGTAACCTTTGTAATTGGATTATCCAGCAAAAGTGCTTTCAGCTGTTCGCCTTGATCAGCCACTTTTTCATCCATAAGGTCAGCAGCGTCATCTGCAACCACTTCAATTAGTTTATTTACCAATTTTATTTGCTCAGACAAATCACCTTTTGTCTCTTGTAGCATTTGCAATCTTTGCTTAATTATCTTCGACGCATACTCTGCCAAGATTGCTGGAGCCTCTTCTGGATCTATCTTCTCTGTATACTTAAGCTCCTCATCAACAAAACTTAGTTCATTTTTTAATTGTTCGGAGATTAATTCTTCATATATTCCATCTGGTTTATTATAGATAGACATAAACTCACCTCAATCGCCCCTTTAACCTATAAATCCAAATTGATATTTTCAAGCTTCATATCAAAAATAGCCTGTTCTATCGTCCTTACACATTCATCTGTATTTTTTCTAATATCGCTTTCCCAAAAACGCAATACACTCCATCCATCGGCATATAGTTTCTTAGTTATTTCCTCATCGTGCTGAATATTTTTAAGGATTTTATTCTTCCAGTATTCGGAATATCCCTCTAACTCTTGCTCCAAAGATACCATTCCTCTAATCGCCCAATTATGACCATGCCAAAAATCCCCATCACAAAACCTAGATTATTCACGGCGATGCCGTGAAAGTGGCTGAAAGCCACATAGTTACAGCATTTTAACTGAATATTGCATTTCACTTATTAAGTGAATGAAAAAAGAGCATCC
>NZ_JBQHTK010000063.1:0-5538 GCF_052065755.1 Bariatricus sp. HCP28S3_D3
GTTTTAAAAGACATATGCAAACCACCTTTATTTGATAAGATGATTATACCATATGTCTTTCATCAATAATAGTTATTTAATTAGTTGGAAATACCTTTTGACCCCAGCATCGTGGCAAAAGGATCGTCCCCTTAAAATTATTTTTGTCCCGATTTTTTTCCATCTGACTGATTTCTTCATATTTCTCAAGATACTCCCGCATTACAGGATCTGTAGTTTCGCCTTTTTTCTTTTTAGCAGTTTCCGCTTCCAGTTTGTCCATGAACGTATGGATCTCCTCATAAGCCTCTGGTTGGTTTTTCTTTACTGTCAGCACAAAATGTCCTTCCTGTTCATGGATCTGGTCCATGATTGCGGTCTGCGTTCCAATCGCATCAATCGTTATAATACTTCCACTGATATCCAGAAGTTTCAACAATTCAGGAATCACCGCAATCTCATTCGTCTTTGAATCTACAGGAAGCTGTGCAAGCAGCAATCCCCGGACAGTTTCCACGACGTTCAAAATCATTGGAGTTGCCGCACATTTTGTCTTTTCCGTTGCGCCACAGAGTGCTTTCCCGTCAATTGCAAGATGGGTATTCTTCGAGTCCACGATTTCTCCAATCCATTCCATAAAAGCACACAAGGCTAATTCCTCATCAATTCCGCTCAGCATCCGACTAATCGTGGAAGGCGAGGCGATCCCGTATTTCAATTCCATATGTTTCCGCAGCCATTCCAGGTTATGTTTGCACCAGTTAAGACTCCTGCGGATCGTTGTCCTGCCACAAAGAAATTCGATTGTGACACATACCAGCATTTCTGCCAGATTGTGTCTTTTCTCTCTGTTGCATCGATAATCTGGGATCTGCCTGAAATAATGAATCAGTTTTTCTGTCAGAAATGGTTTTTCAGCACATTTCCAGAGCCACCTGTATTTTCTCCAGAAGTTCCTGCTGTTCCTCATTAACTTTTGAAATGATTTCAGTTTTATTCAGACATACTAAATAGATTGTCTCTAACTTATGCAGTTCTTCCAGACCCACGCCCCATTTTTTATATATTCTGCGGGACAAAGACGATATCTGAGCTGCAAACTGATAACGAAAATCCGATTCTTTTTTCATCGTTCGTTTTTTCTGGATATAAGAAGTTGGAGATTGCTTGAAAAGAATAATAGAAAGTACATCTTCCCAATCATCCCCTAATGGTTTTTTCCAGTCATCCGGGCACAATTCCCAGACAGCTTTTGAAAACCCGTATTCCCATACTTCTGCATCTGTTAAAGATACCTTCTTTTTGTTGCTTTGTATTACCCCTTCCGGAGTAATAATGCCGATATAAGTATCGACCGGCTGCGGATATTTTTTCCCTTTTACACGCCGGGATGTTCTTTTATAAAGGTAATAAGAATCCCCCTTTTTTTTCACGGTAGTTCCCTTTACACGGTGTTTTTGAACCCATTCTGGATATTTTTTCTCAGTTACTGGCATAATGTCCTCTCCTTTCCGTATAAGTGGTGCATACCTATACTTTATAGACATCATACCTCTACTTGACCTAAAAGTCGAGGGTTATACACGCTTATGTATAGCATGTATAACCCTCGATGAAATCTGATCTTTTTAGAATTTTAAAATATCTTCATGAAACAACCCTGAAAACATTTATTTATCAAATTAACTGATAAATTGCAAGCGCTAAATTGATTTGCACAACTAATTATAATAGAAATTATATTCAACTATTCTATCTTTTACATTTGCTAATAGTATGCTATACTGAAAATGGATTTCATTTGAGGTGCGGTCGTTCCAATAAAACTGAAAGATTGCCAGATTGAAACGTAATATTCTATTTTACATATATGCTTTATGAGAAAGGATGGTTTTATGGATTGGAAAATGATAGTATTAATTGTTTTGATTATTATTTTCGTTATAGTTCCTGTATTATTTGTTATCATTAAAAATGCAGTGAGAGCAGGAATCTTGGAGGCATATGAAGTTTTTCAAAATGAAGGAGATAGGAATAAGAATATAAATTAAAGTTGAGCGATACCCCAAAAGTGTAGTTGTTAGAGGGTAATTGAGACTAATATGTCCCCCAAATTTTCTCTTGGACACATATTTTGAAGTAAAAAATGGATGCTTCCCTGATTTTACAGGAGGCATTCATTTTATTTACCCTGAATTCTAGAGAAGGAAAGTTGCAAAATACTTTATCAAGTATTCTCTGTATCTGTTTTTAATTTGGAATCGACACGAAATCATATCTAGTATAAGTGATTTATAATATTTTAAATGAAAAGTTAAACTAGGATATGTCTATTGTTCACTTCTACAAAATGTGTAGTTTTACCAAAATCTCTATCTATTATCTTATTAACAATCTTTCCACTCTGCCCTTATAAGAATGATATTCTTTTTTGAACATTTTCCAATTAATCTGGTCTCGTGTATAACAACTGAATTGCATAATGAAAGTAAACGCACCATAGTCGGTACGACTAATTGATTAGCCGCTCCGAAGAGCGGCATTGGTTTTAAAGTTACTTTCTGCATTCCGTTGGCAACTTGTCTGACCAAGGAAGCAAATCTTCACAGAAACTTGTATCATGGTCATCCATGCGCTTTGGAATCTCTGTCAGAAGGTATTCAAAATAATTGTAAGGTTTAAGATTATTAGCCTTTGCAATTTCTGCAATGCTATAAATGATTGCGCTGGCTTCTTCTCCTGCAATGGTATCAATCATAACCCAGTTTTTCCGAATTGAACAAAGTCGCGTCCGGTATATGGGGATTCAATATCTCACATAAAGATTTCATAAAAAATAGAACTGTCAGAAGCCCCCGGATTACGACAGGAGACAACCTTACAGACGACATTCATCAGGTGGGACTGATTTCCAGCAGAAGAATGTCAGCAGAAGAATGTCAGCACAGGAAACCTTGGAAACCAAAAGAAAACACTGGAAAATAGAAACTAGTCTGCACCATGTATTGGATGACCTTTTCAGAGAGGACAGATCTTCGGCAAGAAAAAGCAAGAATAATCTGGATGTTATTAGAAAAATAGCTTATAATCTGCTTCGGATTGCCATCCTTCGAGAAAAAACAGAATCAGGTCCAACTGAAATGCGCGACCAATTCAATGACGACCTGACTCTGATAGAAAAATATGTGTTCAGAGGAATAGCGCACCTCTGATAAATGCATTATAACATACTTAAAAAAAGGTGATACCGACAATAGGGGAATTCTGCGCATTTTTATGTAGAAAAGAAAGGATAAGTGCTTTGAAGAGGTCTGAACTATGCAGATGAGGATTGGCAATAGATTCTGGAAGCATTTGTGAAACACCCCTACTTTGTTGACCTTTTTGCCTTGCCAAAAGTGAAACTCAAAGCTATGCTTTTGCTATATTGCTTGTGATATCAGTATTACGCTTGCTGAACAAACAAGCACAATCTATGAAAAATGTTCATTACCGGATCACCTCATCTCTCACGATTCGTCCGTCTTCCAGCGAAATAATACGATCGGCCTTCTTCTGAAAATTGCAAGTTCTTCTTCTTTCTGGGCGTAAACGTCTGTCTGACCTACGATCACTTTTCTTCATGACTTACAGATGACAATTTTGTCACTTTAGCGAAAAGTGACTGGCATGGCAAAAGGATCGTCTACTTAAACTTTAACATACCTTTGATTTCTGCTATTAGGTTTATCCGGAATTGTCATATGAATAAGATTCATCTCGATTGCTGGACGAAGATAATTTCTGCGGAATCCTTCTTTTGATTTTAATTCCAGTTTTTCCATAAGTGATTTGCTGGTGTATGGAATATCATATTCCATAACATCAAGCATTTTCTTGATATGTTCCGAAAGTTGTTCGTTATCCTCGCTAACCTGCTTAGAAATATCATCCAAAACCTTATCAATTTGCGATAGAATAAACTCAATAAAAATTGTAGATTCACCATTTACATGGCACTTGGCAATTGCATCATAATATTCCTCCTGAAACTTCTCAATTTGACTTTCTATTGGAATATATTCAAATATCGGTTTCCATTTTGTAAGAATAGCAGTATGCCATAATCTTGCCATCCTTCCATTACCATCCGAAAAAGGATGGATAAAAACAAATTCATAATGAAATACGCTACTTAAGATTAAAGGATGAACACTGTATTTTGATTCCTGCATCCATCTAAAAAGATCTTCCATTAACTCTGGAACGAATTGTGCAGGCGGCGCCATAAATATACACTGATCACCACAAAAAACACCTTCTTCTCCTCTACGGAATTCACCGGATTCTTCAACAACATATTTTGTCATAATACCATGAAATTTCTTTAAATCTTTGATACTATATGGATTAATTTTAGAAATTTTATCATAAGCAATGTAAGCATTTTTAATTTCTTGTATTTCTTTTTGCTCTCCTAATACATTCTTACCATTAATAACATCTCTTACCTGTCCTAAAGAAAGCGAATTAGCTTCAATCTTTAAAGAAGCGTGAATAGACTTTATACGATTGTTCTTTCTTAAGTGTGGTTTTGCTCCCAAACTATTGATTGCTGTAATACATCCGATTTTTTCTGAAATGGATGAAACATATGATAATATCTCATTTGTAATTGTAAAAGGCGATTTGTAATTATCCATGAAAATATCTCCATTAACTTACGTATTATCTTGCGTACTTTCTTTCTCCATTATACATCATCTCTCTCGGATTCTTCAATTACATCGGTGTACCTACTTCGATCAAGTTTCCATCCGGATCATAAAAACGGACTACTTTCTGTCCCCAGGCATGTGTCATCAGGCGATTCACATATTTTACAGATGGATAATAATTTTCCAGCTTCTCTACAAAAGCATTTATGTTTTTTTCTTCAAAATATAATTCACATGCATTATTCACTGGGATGACATCTTGTCCTGTGAATTTTTTCCAAGTAGATTCATCCTGAAGTACCAGGCCTTCTGTAAGAATCATATTACCATCATTATCAAGAATAGGTTCGAGACCGAATAATTTGTGATAAAATTCTTTTGAACGTTCGATGTCTTTAACAACGATTAGGATATTTTTTAATTTCATTTTTTCTACACTCCTCTCTGCGGCATTTCCAGTTAACATAACATTTTATTATATTACTATACTTTAACAAAATATAGCAAGAATTCTCCCACCTCTTTAGGTGGCGAGATGAATTGCAAAAAATATGAGAGAACACTTGTTCTAATGCGCCGGATGTGGTATAATATAATCAGTCGAATAAAAGAGTGGATTGATTATAATATGGATTTGGATAATAATGCACATTCAGTATTTTTGTTATATTGTCATTTGATTATGATTGTGAAATATCGCCGGAAAGTGATAGATGATGTAATATCAAACAGAGCGAAAGAAATATTTGAGTATATTGAAAGCCAGGGTGAAAAGTAATTTGAACAAAGCGTATAAATTCCGGATTTACCCGGATAAAAAACAGGAAGAACTTCTTGCTAAAACATTTGGATGCTGCCGTTT
>NZ_JBQHTK010000064.1:0-4131 GCF_052065755.1 Bariatricus sp. HCP28S3_D3
TGCGGCTTATCCTCACGATATTTTTATCCTCATCTTTTCTGGATATAAAGATATTTACTCACTTCTTCACAAAAAAGATGAGGATAACATTATTTATCTTAAACCACAGATACGTGCCATTTCAGCTTCATCATCTGGCCATAATGGCTTCTCATCACTTTCCAGATCACCTGATTCCATCACTTTACGCATCATATCAACTGAAGGGACTGCGTAAATACGTGTTGTTTCACTTGAGGAATGCCCCAGTATACGGGAAACAAGTTCAAGTTCTGTTCCATCCTGATACAGATTGGTTGCCCTGGTCCTGCGGAACATATGGGGATAGCATCGTTCCGGGAAATTCGGATACTTTGAGCGGATCTGAGCTGCATATTTTTTGATGATACGCTCAACATTTCCAACTGACATCCTGTCTTTGTGACCCTTGATCACTGTATAGATCAGCGGAGCATCAGAATCTATCACTTCATGGTAAACTTTTAAATAGTTCTTCAGATGATCAGCGGTCTTATCTGTGATCGCAACGATCCTTTCTTTATCACCTTTTCCATAAATCCGAAGATACGGTATGTCGGCCTCCAGATTTACAGAAGATACATTCATAGACAATAATTCGGAAACCCTGACAGCAGAGTCATAAAGCAATATCAGGATCAGTCTGTCCCTTCGGCCTATCTTAGTATCCGGCGGAGCAGAGAGCAGTGCCTTAAGGGCATCATCAGGGATGACTTCACGTGTCAGCTTTGGTACTTTAAGAAAAGGAACTCTGGAAGCTGTGAGAGCTACTGACTGTAACGATATATCACAATCAGCAGCATACCAGAGATAAGCTCTGATCGCAGCAAGCCTGTTATTACAAGTGGTTTCGCTGTTGCCGTTTTTATGCAGGAACTCAATGTATGATAACAGAAAATCATGTGTACAATCCTCAAAGCCAAAGGTACGTAGTGATAAATTCATAGTATCGGTTATATATCTTCTGAACACGGTCAAAGCATCCCGGTAGGTTTCTATTGTATTCCGGCTTTTCAATGACTGATCAGGCAGGTAATGCTCAAGAAAATCCAGTGTTTTTGAGAAAAACAGTATCTTTTCCACTTTTTTTCTACTCATGGTCAGTCACCTCCGGGATAACGAAACCTGAAGTCTTGTCCCTGTCTCTGATGATCCGGAAAGCTTCGCTGACCTGATGGTAATAATAAAAAGTATCATCCGTACTCTGATGTCCCAGATACCGGCTCAGAAATGGAAGCATCTCCTTAAGTGCGATACCTTCTTCCATCCAGAGATTCATCCTTTTTACTACAAAGCTATGTCTGAGGCAGTGAACGGTAGGAGTTTTGTCACAGCCTTCTGCATATGGTGTTGCATTCCATGCCCTGCGAAATGCTGCGTTTATAGTGACAGAACACAGGCAGTTGCCCGGTTCTCTTGCAGGGAAAACCCATTCTGATACGCATCCATAATGATCATTCAGTATCGTCTTATATTCCTTCATTAACACAGCAAGATCATCTGACATATATATTAGCCTGTCTTTATGACCTTTTGACTGCATGATTTTTAATGTTCCCGCTTCAAGATCTGCATCACTCCACTTCAGTTTTCTCGCTTCTGAAATACGCAGGCCACAACAATAGATCAATCTGAAGATCACTTTATACTCTGTAGACAGACGCAAAAACGAGGGCACTTTTATCTCTGGAGAATAACTGTCGATTTCATGAAAGAATGCTGATATTTCATCATCTGACAAGACATGCACCAGTCTTTTTTCACATTTATAAAAATTCGACGGAATATATGCTTCCTCACCGAGGGAGATCATGAATAACGCAAACTGACGGATGATAGAAGTACGTGCTGAACACGTAGATAATGCTTCTCCTTCACGCAATGTCCCCCATTTTTTGACCAGTTCCCTGCTGAGATATGGCTGTATAACGGATTCTTTTACACAAAAATCATCAAAATGTTTCAGTTTCCATTCTTCAGTTTCATAAGAGAATCCAACAGACCGCTTTTCCTGTAGAAACTGTTTAATATACGGAGCAAAACAGCTTTGATATTCATATCCAAGAATCTTCATTGCAGACCTCCTTCCAGCATCAGTCCGATGTCTGACAATGATAATCCACATTTTCTGCTTCTTTCATCATCCAGAAGAAGGTATTTCATTACGCTTGTCGGATCACGATGACCAAGTGCATCCATTACATCATCGATGCCGGCATGATTTTTCAGCAGATTTGTAGCAAAAGTCCTGCGTGTCACATGAAAACCGCCGCCCTTTACATCATTTCTTTCGGGCAGGATACGGTAAAGTGCTCTGGTACATACTTTACCAGTCAATCTTCCATACGGGGCTTTGGATCTTACAAAAATAAAATCGCTTTCTGCATCAGGTCTGCCGTATTTCAGGTATGAATATATAGCATTTCCCACTTCAACAGGCATTGGAAGAGTGATCTGTGTTTTCGTTTTTTTCATGATGATTGAGATCTGGCATTTCTTCCAGTCGATATCCTGAAAACGGAGTGCCAGGATATCATAGGCCCTCAGTCCTGTTTTCAGGCCAAGCAAAACAATGGCAATGTCGCGAAGTTCTACAGGGGCATTATGGGTCAGCCGGTACTCCTGGATCCTCTGAATCTGTTCATCGGACAAAACATCAATGATCTTATCTACGGGTGCACTTCCTGATATAAGACATTGATCCAGACCATGTCTTTCTGTATATCGATGTTCCTCAAGATAGCGTAGGAAGGCTCTTACGATTACAAAGCGGGTGGCACGGCCTTTAAATGTGGAATGTTCATCCCGGATTGAGAATTCTTTGATTATCTCTGGAGAAATCTGTTTGAAACTGTCATACCCATGATCGATCAAAAACAGACAAAAGCTTGCACAGGAACATCGATAAGATTTAAGTGTACCGCTTTCGCGATATTCACGTTTTTTCTGTTCTAAAAGACCTGCGACGGCTTCCTTACACCATTCAGGGAGTTCATCATATATGGTAGGAATGTATTTATATTTCCCGCCCGGGTGGATATCGCCGCTAAGAAGATATTCATTACAAAAACTCAGAACTCTTCTCCAGTGAAGCCAGGAAGTTCCCAGTGTATTTTTTACCTCAGAGAACCATATCCAAACGATATCCGGATGATAACCAAGATCATGTATATCCAGAAACAGATAAAAAGCTGTTAATGCATGTTTTGCCAGTTTCAAAGTAGTACCGATATATCCATGGGCTTGCAGGCATTCGATAAAAGGCTCAATCTTTCCTTTAAAGTCTGCGGCTGACATAATTACATCTATCGTTTTCTGTAAAGCTGCTTTATTCTCTGAAGAAAACGCATCGATCAATCCGATATGAGGATAAATCTGACTGTTAAAGAGAAGACTGTATGGCTTTGTGCATTTCCCGATCTTTTCATAGAACTGTATCATCCGAGCCGTGTAATTAAGGATCACGTTTCTGGTTTCATCTGATTGATACATTTTGGTGTTTACAAGTATCAGTACCGCTTCGTATGAGATATCTGATATATTGACAACTCCAATTTTATCAAAAATGAGCAACCCTTCGGAACAATAGGTACGTGTTAATTCTAATGTGCGTTTTGTATAACGTTTACAACAGTCTTCAAGATAGAAATCAAGATCATCTTTCCATGAAACTGGAAGTTTATCGTATACTGATTGATTTAGATATAGCCTGCGGTCAGATACTGTTCCTGAAGAATCCATTTCCTCTAACTGGTATACATACCGGATCCATATGACACATCGCTGTGAAGGAAGGCTTTTCTTAATCTCAGCAAACCATTCATCACGCGCTTTGACCGTATACTCGGTACTATTTTGGTCGAGATACGATCCAAGAGATTCATAACAGTCCCTATGCGACTTTCTACTGCTTGAACACACCTTCTTTTCTTTAAGTAGTGACATTACCTTTTCGACGGTATCATCATAATTCATGAAATCACATCCTTTCGATTTTAATGCGATTCCATTATCACATAAAATATGTTATCCTCATCTTTTTTGCGAAGAAGAGAGTAAATATCTTTATATCCAGAAAAGATGAGGATAAAAATATCGTGAGGATAAGCCGCA
>NZ_JBQHTK010000065.1:0-3922 GCF_052065755.1 Bariatricus sp. HCP28S3_D3
AACTTCCAATAGGAGCAATCAAAGATGTCGAAGTGCCAATCACATCTATTGCTGAGCAGGGGAAGATTGGCGAATATTTTTCAAATCTCGACAACCTTATCACCCTTCATCAGCGTAAGTGTGATGAGACAAAAGAACTGAAAAAATTTATGCTCCAAAAAATGTTTCCGAAAAATGGTGAAAAAAAACCGGAGATAAGATTTGAGGGATTTACTGACGATTGGGAACAGCGTAAGGTTTCAGAATTATGCTCAATATCAACTGGAAAGAGTAATACCCAGGACAAAGTAGAGGATGGTGAATATCCATTTTATGTACGTTCACCAATTATAGAAAGAAGTACAAAGTATCTTTATGACGAAGAGGCAGTGCTTACAGTAGGTGATGGTGTTGGTACTGGAAAAGTATTCCATTATGTGAACGGAAAATATGACTTACATCAGCGTTGTTACAGGATGTACGACTTCACCGACGAATTAAATGCACATTATTTTTACCATACTTTTTCTAAGTTATTTTACAAAAGAGTAATGGCAATGACAGCAAAAACCTCTGTGGATTCTGTTAGGTTAGAGATGATTGCTAATATGGAAATACCTGCTCCTAAAATAGAGGAGCAAGTTAAAATAGGGACATACTTTGATAACCTTGACAACCTTATCACCCTTCATCAACGTAAGTGTGACGAGATAAAAGAAATTAAGAAATTTATGTTACAAAACATGTTTCCACAGAAAGGATAAGTGACTATGGCAGAATTAGAATCAGTAATAGAAAAACGTCTCATAGATCAGCTTTGCAGTGGAGAATCGCAGTGGACATACAGGCCGGATCTTAGGACAGAAGAGGACTTATGGAACAACTTTAAATACATACTAGAACAGAATAACAAGGCCAAGCTGGATGATGTTCCACTTAGCGAATCAGAATTTGCTAAAGTGAAGAATGATTTATCGCATGCGTCGTTTTATGATGCAGGGAAGTGGCTGGTTGGAGAAAATGGCAAAGTTTATGTTCATGTTCAAAGGGGAAATGAGACGCTTCACCTTGTTGTCATGAATAATGAGCATGTTGCAGGGGGCTCAAGTGTCTACGAGGTAATCAATCAGTATCAAGCATTTAAGGATGAAACTGATGAGCATGGCAGAGACAGAAGATTTGATGTAACGCTTCTTATCAATGGGATTCCGATGATTCATATTGAACTAAAAAATAAAGAACATTCATATATGGATGGATATCGTCAAATAAAGAAGTATATTGCGGAGGGAAAATTCCATGGAATTTTCTCGAATGTTCAGATGTTTGTCGTTAGCAATGTAGTTGATACTAAGTATTTTTCTGCCGCCAGAGATACGGAATTAAATAAGAAATTTTTAACGGGATGGATTGATAATGAAAATATGCCAGTATGTGACTACCTAGATTTTGCACAGGCAGTACTTAGAATACCGGAAGCGCATGAGATGGTTACAAAGTATACCGTTCTTGATAATGACAAGAAGAAACTCCTTATCTTAAGACCATATCAGATTCATGCAATTGAGGCCATGAGAGCTGCTTCAAAGACAGGTAAGTCCGGTTATATCTGGCATACAACCGGATCAGGCAAAACCATGACATCTTATAAGGCTACTCGAAATCTTTTGATGGATATTCCGTCTGTTCAAAAGACGGTATTTTTGATTGATAGAAAGGATCTGGATTTACAGACAAAGGGAGCTTTCCAATCATATGCTGATAATGACACAATTGATGTAGATGATACAGAGCATGTAGGAAGTTTAATCAAGAAGTTGGCAGATGATAACAGACAGATGATTGTAACTACCCGTCAGAAGATGCAGGTTATGATTAACCGGCGTTTGAAGGAGGGAACCAAGGAATATAACAAGATAAGAGCTCTTAAGGTCGCATTTGTTGTAGATGAGTGTCATAGGGCAGTGACACCTCAGACCAAGAGAGACATAGAGCGATTTTTTAATAATTCTATATGGTTTGGATTTACCGGAACACCTATATTTGAAGAAAATAAGTATGAGCAGAAGGGTGATTTGCCGCAGACTACAGAGGAATTATATGGTCCATGCCTCCATAGCTATACAATAAAAGAAGCTATTCATGATGGTGCAGTATTAGGCTTTAATGTTGAAAATTTAGGACCTAAGGATATCGCAAAAGATGATGAAGAAAAATATTATCACAGCGAAAAACATATGAGAAATGTTCTAAATGTAATACTAAATCAGTCTCTGTCAAAATTTGGAATGCAAAACGGGCGAGGAAAGACTTATGAGGCTATGCTTACTGTTGAATCGATAGCAGTGGCTCAGAAGTATTATGAGATGATTTTGAAAATTAAAGCTGGAGAGGACGAGCTTAAAATCAGCGAAGATGTCAAAAAGGCTCTTCCTGATTTTCCTAAAGTAGCTATTACTTTCTCTGTATCTGAAAATGAAGAATCATCGCAAGCCAATCAAGAGGCTATGAAGAGATACCTTGCATATTATAATAAAATATTTGGAACAAAATATGCGATTGACGGACTTAGTGCATATAATGGTAATTTGAACGATCGATTATCTCGCAAGGAAAAACGTTACGCTGACAGAGAACAGCAGGTGGATATCGTTATTGTGGTGGACCGTTTACTTACAGGCTTTGATGCTCCTTGCTTGTCGACACTCTTTATTGATAGACCGCCAATGAGTCCTCAGGGGTTAATACAGGCATTCTCAAGAACGAATCGCTTGTTTGACCAGAATAAAGAGTATGGTCAGATTGTTACCTTTAGAAGCCCAAAAGAATACAGGGAGAAAATAAATGATGCACTTATTTTGTATTCAAAGGGCGGCATAGGTCAAGCGATAGCAGAAGATTGGGAGACGGTGCTTGAAAACTTCAATTTATCATTAAAGACCATACGAACTTTTGCGCCTGAGCCAAAGGACGTTATGAGCTTGTCCCAAAAGCAAAAGAAGACATTCATCAAATTGTTCAGAGACTTGGATCATGACTATGCTCATCTAAAATCGTTCTCTACATTTGAACCTAAAATGCTGGATGAATTCGGATTTAGCCAGGATATATATGAGGATTACGCCGCGGCTTATAATAATGTGATGGAGGAACTGAAGAAGGATCCAACAGCCGATACAGATGATGAGCCAATTAGAGATGATTATGATTTGGTGGCTTATAGCAAGTTTAAGATTGATTTCGAATACATTGTAGAACTATTGCAAGGGTTTGTTGATTTCTTGGATCAGAAAAATGAAGATTTTGATGAGACCGAATTCGAGCATAAGCTTCTACAATTGAAGGAAATTGTAAAAGAATTCGCCGAGGACAATCCAAGATTAAGTGATTTATTATTGCAAGTCTTAGATGAGATCGAGCAAGATAAAGCTAAATTTATGGGGCAGGACATTTCTGTCATTATCAATCAGATGCGTTACGCAGCTATAGATAAAGAAATTGAAAAGTTCTCTTCAAAATGGTTTGTACCGTTTGATGATGTAAAGTATGAAGCTTACAATTTTAAGGACGGAGAGCTTGCTAATGAAAACAAGCTAAAAGCATTGGCCGATTATGCAACCTATAAAGAGCATACACCAGATGCTCTCCCTAAGTTTAAATTTAATGGAGCACTTATAAAAGAGTTTAAGGAAGTTTTGATGCCGGAAATTAGTCCATTGCTTGAATAATACAGAGAAAGCTTGTAGCAGTTTGCTACAAGCTTTTCTTTATCAGCATTCATCGGCGTGTGTACTAGGTTTACGAGTTCAAATTAGATAAAGACCTCATGATGATATCGTAAGCGCCAAATATTAATGCGGTCAGATACAAAATTACCCCAGCCCTTTGCGAGTTGGAGTAATTCACTATAATTCACATGCGATTTTTGATAGATTGGAGTTTT
>NZ_JBQHTK010000066.1:0-3393 GCF_052065755.1 Bariatricus sp. HCP28S3_D3
CGCAATTATGTTGTGAGCAGAATTATGTTCTGTAGTGCCGCATAATCCTTTGAATTCACTACACGGCACTGTTTTTACAGAACATAATTATTACAGAGAAGCCAGGAATGCGAGAATGGACTTACTCGGTTTATAGTTGAATGAACCGTTTGTTGTTTCATCAAGTTTCTCCATAGCTTGACGTTTGATCTCAATGTCAGCCACCATATATTTATGAGTCGTTTCAATGTTTTCGTGCCCCAGCCAGATGGCGATTGTAGATATATCTACACCAGCCTGCAGCAAATTCATTGCAGCACTATGGCGGAACGTATGGGGTGTGACATTTTTCTTGTTCAGCGATGGGGACAGTTCCGCAGCTTTTTCTGTGATCGTGGTTATCCGCTGTCCGACGCCTGATCGTGTTAAATTCCCATTGCGATTGTTTGATAAAAGACGGTTGTTGCGGTTTAAATTCTGCAGCTTGATATAATTGTCGATAAATGCAGCTGTTGATTTCCATATTGGAGTTATGCGTTCTTTTCGGCCTTTTCCCAAAAATCGAATAGATGATGTCCCATCTGTTTCAATAGATATATCAGACACGCATAAGTTAACCAGCTCCGATACACGGCATCCTGTGTTGTACAGAATCATGAGTATCATCTTATCCCTTAACGATAATGCATCTGGGTTATTGCATACTTTAAGCATTGATTCATACTCATTCTTGGTGATAAATGACATCACCTGTTTATCCGCTTTTCTGGCTGGTAATGATAAGGACTTACGGATAATCCCAGAGTATTCTGGCGCCTCTACCGCAGCATATTTCAAAAATGACTTTATAGCAGACATTCTGAGATTAATAGTTGATGGGCTACAGTTTCGGATTGTCTCCAGATATGTTCCAAATGCCGACAGATGGTCTAATGAAAAATGATTCATCTCGATTCTGTCAGGAGCTATGCCATATACAGAAGCCATAAATCTAAGGTAAAGAGTGAAACTGTCTCGATAAGTGGAAACTGTTCTTGGAGACGATTTTTTCTGTGCTATCAGGTATATCAGGAAATATTTCTCCAAAAGTGGGGCAAATTTCAGTGCGGCAGTGAGCGAATCATTCTTATTCATGGGCATCTCCTCCGTATATGTTCTCATATTTTCGAGAAGCTATGTCCATCAGTTCTGGTGTTGAAGACAAGTACCAGTAAGTGTCTTCCGGATGGATGTGTCCCATATATGTAGATAAGAGGAGAAGCTTTGCATTTACATCCATTCCCTGCTCAAGCCAGTTCTTTATGGTTCTGGTAGCAAAGGTATGCCGAAAGTCATAAAGGCGAGCGTGTGGATACCCAGAATCACTAACATCAATGATGTCACGAATCGTTTGGAATGCGTATTCAAATGCATTTCGTTTAAAAGGCTTGCCACCTGTGGTTATGAAAAACTCATTCCCAAGACGGACTTTATTGCAAAGGGATTCCACTTGGCTTCGATAGGATCTTAACTGATCTGATACCTCTGGCAGTAACGGTACGATCCTGTCCTTGTTGAACTTACTGCTACAAACGTTAAGCAAGTTGTTCGTAAAGTCAACATCTGAGATTGTTAGATTTACAAGCTCTGAAGTCCTGAGCCCTGTAGCCCATAGAAGTCCAATGGCAGTCTTCATTGTCAGTGAACGGATTCCGTCCGGAGAATAAAGATGATCGCACTGTTCCATCAGCCTACAGGTTTCATCCAGTGTATAAATATGAGGACGTACACGTTTATGAGGATTACCATAAGGAAGTTTAGGAAGTAATTCTGAATCTGGATCAAAGGCGCCCGCATAGTCGGCCAGTCCCTTTAATGGTTCAAATCGGCGCCCTTTCGTCACCAGTGATGGATCGTCACCACTTTCACACCATTGGAAGACTATTTTGCGTGTTAATGCACCGGTGTATCCTATATCCTGCGTATATCTGGCAAAAGCATTCAAATATACAGCTTCGGCTGTCATCTGAAAGCCAAGGCCACGTTTATAATCCAAGTATGACGTTACCAAGGACGTGATTTTATTGCTCATACCAATTCCCTCCCTGGCCATGATGATGCTACTTCACGAAGTGATTCGACATCAATCCGCACATATGCTTTTGTTGTTGAAACAGAAGTATGCCCTAACAGATCAGCAACTGTCTTTAAATCATTACCTGCGTTATATAAATGAGATCCTACAGTTCTCCTTAATGCATGAGTTCCTACATGCCAGCCAGTAATACCGACTTTACTGTATAACCGCCGGATCACACTTCTTACATTGTCTGTAGAAGCTGGCTCCAACATTCGTCTTGCAGATTTGAAATACAATGGAGATCCTAGAGCTATGGGACGAGCGTGCAACACATAATCCTCCAGTGCTTTTCCAAGTTTGACTGACATGGGCAGTTCGCGCTCAGCGTGTGTTTTTGTTTTGCGAACGATTACAGTTCCCCGGTTCCATTCAATATCTCCTATTTGTAGGTTTGCAACTTCACTGCACCTGAGACCAAGCTCTGTGAAACAGAGCAGTATTGAATAATCTCTCAGTCCTGTTGGAGTACTGGGAAATGAATAGTCCGCAAGTCGCGATTGCTCATCTTTTGTCAATGTGATAGGAAGGCTGCTCCCTTTACTCCATGCCGGAACAGATAAAGGCAGATTCAATACAGAAGTATGAATTACGATATCGTGATGTTGCAGAAAACGAAAGAATCGTCTGAGTGCGGTCACGGTAACTCCAATGCTCGCAGTACACAGGTCATTACGCTCTTTCGAAAGGTAATTGATAACATCATTGGCAGTAATGCTTGTCCATGCTATGTCATGTATATCGGGAACTACAGCCTTCAGAAACTTTTTGGTCTCGCGTACCGCTGCTAGCGTTACCGGCTCTGAAAGATGTAAGAAATCCCTACAGTAACTTGCGTATTGTGCCATTAAAGGGTCATACTGATCTTTTGCGGCACACTGTTTACGAAAATCTCTGATTCGTATGCCGGCTCTCATAAAGAAAAAAGAACCGAGAGAGGCCTGTGCTGATGCAAAGTTTGCACGACTTAATGATTGTCTTTTAAGCTTTATGGCTCGATCAACATAAACAAGCAGTATAAGCGGATCGGTGGTATCAGGTGGTTCCTCAAGGTCGCAAATCGTCCGTATATAACCAGCAATTGTAGTATTTTCATGCCCCTGATCCTTCAGATAGTCATGGAATTGGTTAATAGTTTCCTGTTTCATGTATCTACCTCCTTTTATTTGGTAAATACATGATATCAGTAATCACTGGGCAGAGAGAATACTTATGTTCTGTAAAAACAGTGCCGTGTAGTGAACTCAAAGGATTATGCGGCACTACAGAACATAATTCTGCTCACAACATAATTGCGC
>NZ_JBQHTK010000067.1:0-3339 GCF_052065755.1 Bariatricus sp. HCP28S3_D3
AGCAACGGATATCATCCTCTTGTCTGTTATGATGGGCGAACGGGAGATCTGATTAAAATCCAGCTGCGTGATGGAACTCAATATTCCTGCACCGGAGTTGTTGATTTCCTTCAGCCAATCCTTGACGAATATCTGGAAGATTATCCAGAAATAAAGCTTTTGCTTCGTGGTGACAGCGGCTTTGCAACACCTGAATTATATAAGCAGTGCGAAGAAAACGGCACCAGTTATGTGATCCGTCTGAAAGAGAATGGTACCCTCCGTAGCAAAGCATCCTCTCTTGCCGATGAGCTTAATGAAATCACGAAAGATAACAAGGTGGATTACGCGGTTGTCTATGGTGAATTCATGTATCAGGCAGGTCCGTGGCCTTATGAAAGACGTGTTGTCTGTAAGGTTGAAAAACCTGAGAATCAGATGATTTACATGTATACATTCATTGTTACAAACATGGATTCATCACCAGAGTATCTCATCAAGTTTTATTATAAGAGAGGCCTGATGGAAAACTTTATCAAAGAGAGTAAATCCGGTTTTGATTTCTCTTCTGTAAGCAGTCATACAAGAGTTGTAAATGCTAACAGGCTTCAGATCCATGCACTTGCTTATAACATATTTAATTGGTTTAGACGATTGGCGTTATCTGCAAATATGCGCAAACAACGTATAGATACCGTCCGTTTAAAACTGCTGAAGATTGCTGCAAAAGTAATCCGTTCAGCAAGATATATAACATTCAAGCTGTGTAGTAGCTGTCCATATAAGAATGAGTTTTATGCAACTCTTTCCAATATCAGCAAGCTGAGTGTACAGCTGGAATAGCAACTATTAACGCACCTTGACAGCTTAATTAACCACTCTGAAACTCGTCACAGGGATTTTATACCCTTTTGACAGGTTTAGAGAGAGAGATTATGGCTGTGTGGAGCATTTGAGAGATTCATGATGCAGTTATTAGCTCCTAATACTGCTCCATGAATAATTCAGGTTAAGTTTTAGATTAAAATAAATCAAAAATCATTTCAAAACTTAGAACATAAAAAGTATGTGTGTAATTCTCGAAAAATCTATACGACAAATTACTATTTTCTACATAGATTACCTTACAACGATTAATCCCAATCACACATAACACTTGAACGAATCAACTATTTCTATAAAACACTTTCTCTATCGTATATGTATGAAAAAGAGATTCAATACATATACTATGATTGAGCTGATTGCAGACTCCGGCGAATGGATATGGCTGATTTTTTCAGTTATTGACTTCTGCCGTTATTTCTGCTATATTAAGCTCAGTGATCGTTCTGTGGAAACTTGCGAAGCCCACAGGCGGGGGAGAACCTGCGGGTCTCTCCCTCTTTTTATTTTACGGGAGAACAAGCATATGGCTACACAAAAAAGTTTTTTAACCTTTACGCAACAGGTTACTTCATTAAGTGACAAAAACATAATAATATCGAATAGTCAGTATGCTGAAGAAATGCTCCAGCGCATCGGTTATTTTTCTTTGATGGGATATAAGCACTTATTCCGGATACCACTTACCAAAAAATATAAGTCTGGAACTTCCTTTGACGAAATTGTTGCCCTGTATCAATTTGATGCTGAACCTAAGAGAGTTATTTCTGAAATATCTGCTTCAGATTGAACGTCACATAGGAAATTTAATTGCCTATTATTTTACAGAATTACACGGCATCTCTCAATCCGAATACCTGAACCCAAACAATTATAATAACAATCCCCGAAGTCGTAAAACTATCGGCGGCTTAATCAAAAAATTGCACGGTGCCATTACTACAACAGAATATGAGTATGTCAATTACCATAGAAACCAATATGGAAATATCCCTCTCTGGGTAACAGTAAATGTACTGACTTTTGGTAGTATCTCGTAAATGTATGAGGTATTGCCACAATCACTCCGTGCCAAGGTCTGCAAGCATTTTCCATCTGTCAACCAGAAACAGTTAGGACGATATTTATCTGTACTGACAAAATACAGGAATGTCTGCGCTCATGGTGATCGCTTATTTACTTATAAGACCGTTGATCAGATCCTGGATACTCCGATTCATGCAAAACTGGCAATTCCCCAAAAAGGAAACCAGTATGTATATGGTAAACAAGATTTATTTTCTGTTGTGATTGCGTTCCGCTATCTTCTACCAAATAAAGAATTTATAGTTTTCAAAAAGCACTTGGTACAAGAAGTTGGAAAGATTAGCAAAAAACTGGTCCATATTACAGAGCAGGAATTGCTGAAACAAACGGGTTTTCCACCCGACTGGAAAAATATTACCCGCTACAGTTTCACGCCATAAAATCGAAAAAGAGAAAGATGCCGCCTGTCGAAGCAAACATCTTCCTCTTTTTTATTTTCGTCTACACTCCCTATTCTTTATTTTTTCATACAGATTATCTAAATGTACATATCAATCAAATAATCAGCTTCATATGCACTTCTTTCATCCAGAACAAGCCCAATTGTACAGCAATCACACTCTTCACTGCCTCGCATGTAGTAAACCCTAAAACCAAATGCTTCTCCACCATTGCGTTCATTATCTAATTTTTCACACCTCTCGCATTCGACTAAAAATCCATCAAACTCATAGCATGGAATAAATGTGCGAGTATACGACTCATCACGTGAAGAATTCATTTTTAATATCTCTTCATGAATTCTTTCTTTCATTTCGTTCTTAAGAAAATTGTTTTTCAAGCTACTACTTAAACTTCTCTCAGACGGGTACTCGTTTTCAAAATATTTTTTCATAAGTGTTTCTCCTTTCGGTTTTTCCAGTTTTCCAGATGATACTTTATTTGATAATGTTTTACTGCTTTTCATGTATCTCACCTCCCTTCTTTATATACATACAATAACATTTTTAGAATCTCTTATTTTTTCTCAAAAGAAAAAATAGCAGTAACAACTATCTATTAAAAAATATAAAAGTTACATGTCATGAAACCAAAACACTTAATTACTGATGTATACTTATAATACAAATTCAAAAGCAAGAAGGATTCCCTTTCCCTTTTTCCCTTCTTCATCAAATCAAAAATTCCATATTCATTAATGGAACCACTAAGACATGCACACATAGTGCTATCGTTTCATACATTTAGAAAAAATAGGGGAAAACAGATTATGAGTAAACCAACCTATTACCTCTGGCGGAATGATTTTTCGTCACAGGAAGAATTTGATGAGGCAAGGGTACAGTTTTTGAATTTGGGATTTCGAGTGGTTGTATTTCTTGATGGAAGCAGCGAGAAAAATATCCATGACGGATTAAAATCTCTAATCAAAAACCATATCTAATCATC
>NZ_JBQHTK010000068.1:0-2630 GCF_052065755.1 Bariatricus sp. HCP28S3_D3
GAGAACGAAGTTCTCGAATGGTTTCCGCGGAAAGTAAGTTTGAAATGGTAGGATAGGAAAGAAATGGATGGAGAGATAAAACTTTGTATGTGGTTTTGAAGGTACATAAAAGTATTTTCAAAAAGCACTTGAAAAAAATGAAGAAAGTGCTATAATATTAGAGTATTCCTCGATAGCTCAGCGGTAGAGCATTCGGCTGTTAACCGAAGGGTCGTTGGTTCGAACCCAACTCGGGGAGCTAAGATGACTTCCATAGACAGAGATGTTTATGGAAGTTTTTTTATTATAACAAATGATATATTGACAGATCTAACTGTATGTGATATTGTTACAGTAATAAATGTAATAATATGGATTACAGATTAGAAAGGAGATATATGAATTTAACATTTGAAGCAGGAATTCCCGTATTTACTGTATTTATACAAGGGGTATTGAGCTTTTTATCTCCGTGTGTGTTTCCTCTTGTACCCTTGTATATTGGATATCTTGCAGGTGGAACATTAAACGTTGATGAGCTGGGCCGGATGGTTTATCCGAAAAAGAAAGTGTTTCTTCATACGGTATGCTTTGTGTTTGGAATAGGAGCTGCTTTCTATGTGTTAGGACTAGGATTTTCGGTACTCGGACAGTTCCTAAAAGATAACAGAATCTGGTTCGCACGTCTTAGCGGGGGAATTATGATTTTGCTAGGTGCATATCAGTTGGGTATATTCGGAAGATCTAAGACATTGGAGCGGGAACATCGATTGAATATACGATGGGACAAATGGACGATGAATCCAATCACTGCTTTGATTTTGGGGTTTACATTCAGCTTTGCATGGACACCTTGTGTTGGCCCCACACTATCAGCGGTGCTATTAATGGCAGGTTCATCCACAACAATGAAACAGGGATTTGTTCTGATCAGTGTTTATGTTCTCGGGTTTGTTGTACCGTTTCTTCTGGTAGGGATATTTACCGGAACATTGCTTACGTTTTTTAGAAATCATGGAAGTATTGTCAAATATACTGTGAAAATAGGAGCAGTACTTCTTATCGTGATGGGAGTTATGACACTGACTGGATGGTTAAACGGCGTGATGGGTCATCTGGCTTCTTCGTTTGAAAGTAAAAATTCGACAACAGAGGAGACTCGGCAGACTTCGGATTCAGAAGAAATGCAGAATGATGAGGAAGATGAAGAAGTTCATAAGCAGATTAAGGCACCTGATTTTATATTGATGGATCAATATGGGAAAGAACATACGCTGTCAGATTATCGTGGAAAGACTATTTTTTTGAATTTCTGGGCAACCTGGTGCGGGCCGTGTAAAAGTGAAATGCCGGATATACAGAAACTTTACGAACAATACAATGAAAATACAGAAGATGTAATCGTGCTTGGTGTGGCAAATCCCAAAACTGAGGGACACCCTAATAATAACGATATTAGTAAAGAAGAAATTGCCGGTTTCATGAATGAAAACGGATGGACTTACCCTATACTTTTTGATGAAAGCGGTGAAATTCTTTCGAATTATGGAATTACGGCATTTCCCACGACATTTATGATAGATGTAAATGGGAATGTATATGGTTATGTAAGTGGTGCGCTTACCGGCGATATGATGGAGAGCATTGTTTTACAGACGATAGAGTCGGCAGATCAGATAGGGAAGCGAAGAGGAGAAGACAATGAATAGTGAATTTATAATTGCGGTGCACGCTCTTGTTTTTCTATATCATAAGCAGGAAGTAGTTGCAAGTGATGTGTTGGCTGAGAATGTTTGTACGAATCCGGTATGTATTAGAAAAGTGATGGGAAAACTAAAAAAAGCCGGTCTTGTAGACACGAAAGAAGGTGCAAGCGGAGGCTATTGTCTCTGCAGGGACGGAGCGGATTGTACGCTTCAAAGTGTAGGAGAAGCACTTGGAACAGAATTTGTGAAAGCAACATGGACTTCGGGGAATGCGGATAAAGAGTGTATGATCTGTAGTGGGATGGCTAATATCATAGATGAAATGGCTTCGGACATGAATAAATTGTGCAGAGAGTATATGGAAAAGCTAACAGTTGCTGATATTGAAAGAAAGGTATTGGCATCGAAGTCAGAAAATACACAAGACAGTTCTATAATGAAAATTTTATAAAGAAAAGGAGTAATAAGATGGCAGTTGTATTAACAAAAGAAAATTTTGAGCAGGAAGTTTTAAAAGCAGATAAACCGGTGTTGGTGGATTTCTGGGCAGAATGGTGTGGACCCTGCCAGATGATGTTGCCGGTTATAGAAGAGCTGGCGAAAGAGCAGACGGAAATTAAGGTATGCAAAGTGAATGTGGATGAGCAGATGGAACTTGCAAGACAGTATCGGGTCATGTCAATACCTACATTTCTTGTATTCAAGAATGGAGAAATTATAGCTCAGACACTGGGAGCACAGCCGAAAGAAAAACTTCTGGAATTGATCCGGAAATAAAAATTAAAAAATAACGACGGTTCTAATTATTAGAACCGTCGTTATTTTTATGCTTCTGGGTAGTGTAAAATATTTTGTGTTTTTGAAAAAAATGGCTCCTTTTTGGTAAGAATTCAGATATGACAATTTTTATCGAAAAGGAGTATTTTTATGCCAGTTGCAAAGGAA
>NZ_JBQHTK010000069.1:0-2588 GCF_052065755.1 Bariatricus sp. HCP28S3_D3
TGCATATTCCGCAAGAACTGCGCATCCGTTCCAGAGGAACGGAGCGCCATTCCGCTTCAAACTGAGCAAAGCTCAGCAGGTTGATTAATTACTATTGGTTATTCTGCGATCCCTGCCAGGAAATTCAAGGCGATATGCCTTAGATGTCATTCGACTTAAGCAGGCATCTGCGTAGGTGGAATCCCCAAAAAGCTGATACCATCCGGATACTGGAATCTGTGAGATAATAATAGTTGCCTTGCGGCAGTCTCTGGACTCGATGATTTCAAATAAATCGCGGCATTTCTCGATGTCCAGATCCATTAAGCCGAAATCATCTATCACCATGAGATCATAAGCTGCCATTTCATTAGAATACTCAAAGTAAGTACCTTCCTGCCTGGCATGATCTGATTCCTTTAAGAGTGTGTTCGCACGTATGTATTTAACAGTACGGTTCTGATGCATTGCTGTGATACATAAGGCGCAGGCGATGTGCGTTTTCCCAGCACCGGCCCCTCCGGTCATCAGCAGGTTATTCGGCTCATCGATCCAATCACACTTGGCCAGAAGTTCTATGACGTGTGTATTCAGCTGACGTTCTGGATCATAGATTGAACTGTCAAGATCAGCTGCAGGATATTTCAGGGTCGCTTTCTTCATGAGACGTTTAAACTTTTTACTCTCACGCTGATCCCACTCCTGATTTACAATAGCAGCAAAGCGGACTTCAAATGGTTCGAGACCTGTGTTTGGTTCCAGCAGCTGCTTTTCAAATGCTTCAGCCATACCGGACATGCGAAGTTTATACAGTCGATCCATGAGTATGTTCTGTTCCTTTGTGAGTTTATCGTTATAAAGATAGTCTTTTAATCTGTATGCCATAGTACGTCACCCTTACTTATAGTAGTCCTTTCCTCTGATATTTTCATGATTGGGCAGTGTTCCTGGTGAATGCTCGGGGAGTTCCTTCACATCCATCTTTTTCAGCATCTGCTTGAAGGTAAAATACTTACAGGAATTGATCTCTATACATTTACGGGCAACTTCTTCAGCAGCACCTTTCGGGATTGTTTTTACTTTATGCAGGATACCTGCACAGGCATTATAGGACTGCTCTTCATGTTTTGATGATTTAAGGAGTCTGTCAATCAGTTCTGACATCGCAGGACCAATGGCAGAAGCCCAGCGGCGGTAATAATTACCATCCTTTGAATTGACTTCTTTGTAATAAAGGTGTTCTGGCGGCATATGTTCATCTACCGTGATATACAGCGGAAACTCTCTATAAGACCGCTTATGTGTACAGATCAGCCGATTATACTGATCACAGATTCTGATCTCTGAAGCGGTTGCCTTCAGGATTGCAGGCTTGCCACAGTAAGAGTACAATACGGAGTAGTAGTGGCCGTCATACTCGATGTGGTAGTTGTTGGGAACTTTTAGGACCGCTTTATAGTCGCAAGCCGTGTAACATCCGCCTGGCAGTGGTTTCATACATGGTTTGTCATACTTTTCGAAAGCATCCTGTCTTGAGAAGTCCTTGCCTTGAAAAGATCGTTTATTGAGGACTGCTACTATTTTTTTGATTTCAGCATTTAGGTCTTCAAATGATACATATATCTTTTCTTTCAGTTTCTCAACCAGGTGTATTTCAAGATAACGTACATGATTTTCAACTGTAGGCTTGCCTTTCGGCTTTCTAGCGGGTGGTGGAAGAACTATAGTTTCATAGAAATCTTCCAGATCTGCAAATGTAGACTGCAGGATAAGTTCATCCTTTGTGTGCTTGGTTACAGCAGTTCGCAGGTTATCGGGCACAAAGTATTTCGTAACAGCACCATAAAATGAAACAGCATGGGCACAGCCTTCTATAAAACATGGGAGCTTCTCATTTGGAAAAGCTTCTGCATAGATCAGACTGCTGACTCCAAGAGTGGTCGCAAAGATGTGGACTTTTTTGATCTCGCCCGTTTCGGTATCTGTTAACAGTTCCGGCTGATCACTGACCCAGTCGATATACATCTTTTCACCCGGGATTCGGTTTACGGCCATTGATACCTTCTGGCCACCATAGTTTTCTGCTATGAATCGGTTGAAGTATTCGTAAAACTGTGACTTCTCATAACCATCAGGATTCTTTTCTTTATAATCCAGCCAACAGAACGAAATGTTCATGCGGCTCCCTGGTGCATGGATTCTGTCATAGTAATACTGGAAATCTGGAAGTGGGACATCTTTCCTCTGTAGATTTTTCTGCGGATAGAAAAGGTTCTCAACTTCCTTAGGTGCCATCATTCGGAGTTCCTCGATTGGGATTCCGTTGGCATGGTATCGGCTCATGATCAGATTTAATGTACCTGAGCCAATCTTGTAACGGTCCATAACGGACCTGGTCTGGCATCCATTCAAACGCATCTGGATGGAGCCGATAATCGTGTTGTAGTCTTGCATAGTTATGCCTCCTTTCGCAATCATTTGATGACTACGAAAGAACTATAACACGTTGAAAACTTATTGATCAGCTGAAGCGGAAACGCGTTCAGTTACATCCGGAAAGACTGATCAGCTCTTAGCGGAATGCGTGGTCAGATGAGCCGGAATTTGCA
>NZ_JBQHTK010000070.1:0-2294 GCF_052065755.1 Bariatricus sp. HCP28S3_D3
AGAGATCTACCGTCTGAAAGAGGCTTTCCCCAGGCTCAATGCCACACAGATCCACAAACAGCTTGTGGAGAATTCCTTCATTCCGGCTACGGTCAGCGTTTGTGCTGTCCAGCGCTTTATCCGGCATAATGACCTCAAATCCGCACGCAATCCAGGCATGCGGGACCGCAAGGCTTTTGAAGAGGATTCCTTTGGAAAAATGTGGCAGGCGGATACCTGTTACCTGCCTTATATCACAGAAGACGGGAAACGCAGGCGGGTCTACTGCATTATGATCATTGACGACCATTCCCGTCTCCTGGTTGGCGGCGGCCTGTTCTATAACGATAATGCTTATAACTTCCAGAAAGTGTTCAAGCAGGCTGTGGCGACTTATGGGATCCCCTTGAAGCTTTATGTCGATAATGGGTGTAGCTATTCTAACGAACAGCTTTCCCTAATCTGCGGCTCCATCGGCACGGTACTCCTGCACACAAAAGTCCGTGACGGAGCCAGTAAGGCAAAAATCGAACGCCAGTGGAGGTCACTGAAAGAACAATGGCTTTATACCCTTGACATGGATTCCATCCACTCGCTCGAAGAATTCAACCGTCTCCTCTCAGGCTATATCCGCAACCATAATACCTCTTACCATTCCGGGATCCGGGATATCCCACTGGAACGGTACCGCCGCACCTGCATGCAGGTAAAGATGCCGGGATCCCGGGCATGGCTGGACGAATGTTTTATGAACCGTGTGACCCGCAGGGTCAACCGGGATGCCACTGTCTCTATCGACCGGACGTATTACGATGTTCCCATGCAGTTCATCGCCACCAAAGTGGAGATCCGTTTCCTACCGGATGATATGTCCACCGCCTACATTCTTTACGAAGGGGAACATTACCCCATCCGGCAGACAGACCGTAACGAAAACTGCCGGACAAAGCGGAATAACACACCAACCCTTGATTATTCCCGGATGGGAGGTGAAAAATAATGTCTCTTGCGTATTATGGGCTTTCCTTTAATCCCTTTGACAAGCAAATGATACAAGAGAAAGACCGATTCCTTTCCCATGACATGACAGAAATGACCCAGCGGCTGGATTACCTAAAGGATGCACGGGGGATCGGTGTGTTCACCGCCCGTCCCGGCATGGGAAAATCGTTCTGCCTGCGCTGTTTCTCCAAAAGTCTGAACCCAAATCTGTACCACATGGAGTACATCTGCCTGTCCACCATCAGTGTCATGGAATTTTACCGCCAGTTCTGCGCCGCCCTCGGCGTCAGTGACAAAGGTGGGAAACCAGGAATGTTCAAGGCGATCCAGGAGCAGGTCTGGTATCTCTATAAAGAGAAGCGTCAGCCACTCCTCCTGGCGGTTGACGAAGCGCAGTATCTCTCCACCGGCATTCTGAACGACATCAAGATGCTGATGAATTACGGGTATGATTCCGTAAACTGTTTTACCCTGATCCTTTGCGGCGAATCCCACCTGAATAATACTTTGAGCCGCCCCGTTCATGAAGCACTGCGTCAGAGGATCACTGTCCACTATAACTTCTCCGGCCTATCGGATGATGAGGTGGCACGGTATGTCCTCCATAAACTCACCTGTGCCGGTGGAAGCGAGACCATGATAGAAAAAGCCGCTCTTTCTGCCATCCACAGCCATTCCCAGGGAAATCCCCGTCTGATCGACAATCTGATGACGGATGCCCTTGCCCTTGGCTCACAAATGGAGAAAAAGTCGATCGATGCAGAAGTGATCCTTGCGGCTGTCAGTAACCAGAACCTGATGTAGGAGGATGTGCTATGGAATATCAATGTACTCTTACAAGAGGGAAACGAAAAGAACGATGGAACGGGGAGATCCGGCTTATCAGACATTCGGGCTCCTGTTACGAAGCAGAGATCTCTGGCCGTGGGACTTACTTCCACGTAATCGCAGGGAAACACAGCTATGGGAACTATATCTGTATACCAAACCACGACGTAGGAAGTGAACTGTCCAGCTACCGGGATCTGTTCTGGAATACAGAGCGTCTTTCCGGACTTCTGAAAAAGGTGGATGCAGTGACGGTCGCAAGCGGACTGTGCCATCTTGAAGAACTGGGCAGTCTGGAAAAATACACAGATTAATAACACTGAGATCACGGAGCTCTATGGGGCTCCGTGATCTTTCAATACTCTCCAATAATGTGCCGTATTATCGCTGTCAATCTGCCATTAGCTCCCAGACTGCGCGGTCGATTCTTTAAAGGACGGAAAAATAATTTGTCGTTTGCGTCTCCCTCAATTCGCTGTCCAACA
>NZ_JBQHTK010000071.1:0-2183 GCF_052065755.1 Bariatricus sp. HCP28S3_D3
GCTCTTCGGCTGCGCACGGAACATGACATGTACATGATCCTCATCATGATTCCATTCTTCCAATGTAATCCCATAATTCGGTGCAATATACTCAAATATTTCTTTCGCTCTCTAGTAGATATGGGGATTACTCCCCATACCCCTAAACAAAACCGTACGTGCGCTATTAACGCATACGGCTTTTCACTTTATATTTTTATACTCTATCTGTAAAACAAACTTACCTTGATACTTGGTTCAAGCAACGGAAATGTCCGAAGCACTCCATTAAAGAAAGTATCTTGCGTATAGCCTCTTCTCTGACTTCTCCGATTGAGCCACTTAAACAACAGCCATTTTGTTTGCGTAAGAAAGTTCTTCACTTCCCTTGTATTGTCGGTCACTCCGTAATACTGATAGTGTCCTCTCAGTTTTGCATTGATTGTTTTAATTAACTGCTCCAATGGCATTGTTCTGTGTGCCTTTATCCAGTCTTTCATTGCTTTGATTTTACTCCGAAATTTCTTCTTACTGGTCTTTACCCTACAACGGTAAAAGCACTTCTTTCCGTCCATTCCGCAATAAAATGTGAAGCCAAGAAAGTCAAAGGTATCTGGCTTTCCTTCTCCTCTTGCTTTTCGGTTTTGCCTGGCAAACCTCCCAAATTCCAGAATCTTTGTCTTTTCCTCTGCTAATTCTAGCCCATACTTTCCAAAGCGTTCTTCCAGTCTCTGCTTAAAAACTTCCGCTTCGTATCGGTTCTGGAAACAACAAACAAAATCATCACAGTAGCGAATAAGATAACTTTCTCCCTTGCATTGTCGCTTTACGATTACATCAAACCAGTTATCCAGTACATAGTGTAAATATATATTTGCAAGTATCGGGCTGGCTCCGTTTCCCTGTGGGGTTCCTCGTTCGCTGTCAAGATATTTTCCATTTTCCATGATTCCTGCTTTTAAAAATTTCTCGATTATTTCAAGGAATTTTCTGTCAGCTATATCATGCGACAGCATCTTCATCAACCATTCATGGTCTACATTATCAAAGAATCCTTTGATATCTGCTTCCACCACATAGTTCGTCTTTCGATACTGCACCATTTCTATGATTTCTCTTACCGCCTGATGACAGTTCCTGTTTGGGCGGAATCCAAAGCTCTCATTATAAAACTTTGGCTCATAAATCTGCTCCAGTATCTGTGCAATCGCATTCTCCACCAGTTTATCCTCATAACAGGAGATTCCCAGTGGTCTCATTTTGCCTTTTGTTTCTTTCGGAATATAGACTCGCCTTGTTGGATTTGGGCAATAGCTTCCGCTTTTCATCCGTTTTACAAGATTCGCAAGATTTTCCTCAAGATTCAGCTCATAATCCTCTTTTGTTACCTTGTCAATTCCATATGCTTTCTTCTTATCCATTGTTTTATGAATTGCTCGAAGCGTATCTACATTGATATAGGACGCAAGATTCTGTACCTTTCTGTCGGTTCTGTTTGCTTTTGCAATATTGTACTGTATTCCAAGCAACTCATTTACCATGTTCATCAGCTCTCTTTCGTCTGCATAGTTCCTAATTACTTGAAGCTATAAAGTGCACAGCCCTTTTCTCCATCTGCTTTCACAGACTTCTCCGATACTATGGCTGTGTCGGACTTCCTGCCACTCATTTGAATTCCTGACGCATTTCTTTGTTTTGGTCTCCATACCCCTTGGGGGAAATGACAGGATCTCAGCTGTTCCGATAACATACTTATCATCAACCTCGCCAAGCTCTCAGACTGGGGGATGCCGTTGTGGCCTCACCATATCGGCCATAGCAGTGTTGTCTACTGCGTAACAGAACACATCGACCATTTCCAACCTCGTAATAATTTCCCAGCTCAATCACTTCACTTTCGTTTCGGCTCTGTTGCTCCCTGTCCTACGCTTAAACCTGACGTTACCGTTTTGATTCCAAGGACTCGGTACAGGCGGTTGGTTAGACCTTACCTGATAGGATTTTCCTACTGTATTGTTATCAGCTTACCAAAGTTTGCGGAATTCCTTCCGCGCACTAGGGGAAATCAGCTATGCTGATTTCGCAGCTCGCACCTGTTTGATATTACATCATCTATCACTTTCCGGCGATATTTCACAACCATAATCAAATGATAATATAACAAAAATACTGAATGTGCATTATTATCCAAATCCATATTATAA
>NZ_JBQHTK010000072.1:0-2148 GCF_052065755.1 Bariatricus sp. HCP28S3_D3
TGGCTACTGGCGTAACCACTTCTTAGCCTCCCACCTATCCTGTACATACAATACCGAATCCCAGTATCAAGCTGGAGTAAAGCTCCATGGGGTCTTTCCGTCCTGGCGCGGGTAACCAGCATCTTCACTGGTACTTCAATTTCACCGGGTGCATTGTCGAGACAGTGCCCAAATCATTACGCCTTTCGTGCGGGTCGGAACTTACCCGACAAGGAATTTCGCTACCTTAGGACCGTTATAGTTACGGCCGCCGTTTACTGGGGCTTAAGTTCAAAGCTTCGCGTTTCCGCTAACCTCTCCCCTTAACCTTCCAGCACCGGGCAGGCGTCAGCCCATATACCTCACCTTTCGGTTTTGCATAGACCTGTGTTTTTGCTAAACAGTTGCTTGGGCCAATTCTCTGCGGCCAGCTCTCACTGGCACTCCTTCTCCCGAAGTTACGGAGTCATTTTGCCGAGTTCCTTAACAATGCTTCTCCCGTCGGCCTTAGGATTCTCTCCTCACCTACCTGTGTCGGTTTACGGTACGGGTACAGTACAAACAATAGCGGCTTTTCTTGGCAGCTGGCTCACACTCTTCCTTACTTTAGTTCAGTCCGCATCACGTCTTCGGATTGATGAGCGGATTTGCCAACTCATCTCCTACCTCGCTTGCTCCGGGATCCCATTCCCGGTCGTGCTCTCCTTCTGCGTCCCCACAGTTCTGTTATACTGCAGTACAGGAATCTCAACCTGTTGTCCATCGGCTACGTCTTTCGACCTCGCCTTAGGTCCCGACTTACCCAGAGCAGATCAGCTTTACTCTGGAAACCTTGGGTATTCGGCCGGAAGGATTCTCACCTTCCTCTCGCTACTCATTCCGGCATTCTCTCTTCAATACACTCCACAGCTCCTTTCGGTACTGCTTCTTCGCGTATTCAATGCTCCTCTACCAATCTACTTTGTAGATTCCTGAGCTTCGGTAGTGTGTTTCAGCCCCGGACATTTTCGGCGCAGGACCTCTCGACCAGTGAGCTATTACGCACTCTTTTAATGTATGGCTGCTTCTAAGCCAACATCCTGGTTGTCTTTGAAATCCCACATCCTTTTCCACTTAACACACATTTTGGGACCTTAGCTGCAGGTCTGGGCTCTTTCCCTTTTGACTGCCCAACTTATCTCGTGCAGTCTGACTCCCGTGAATCATCTGGCTGGCATTCGGAGTTTGATATCGCTTGGTAAGCTTTGACGCCCCCGCACAAATTCAGTGCTCTACCTCCAGCAGACTCTCACGAGGCTAGCCCTAAAGCTATTTCGAGGAGAACCAGCTATCTCCGGGTTCGATTGGAATTTCTCCCCTATCCACACCTCATCCCCACCCTTTTCAACGGATGTGGGTTCGGCCCTCCATTGCCTTTTACGGCAACTTCAGCCTGGACATGGATAGATCACCCGGTTTCGGGTCTACTCCATCTGACTTCCCGCCCTATTAAGACTTGTTTTCACTTCGGCTCCGGACCTTCAGTCCTTAACCTTGCCAGATGGCGTAACTCGCCGGACCGTTCTACAAAAAGTACGCGGTTGAACATATAAAGTTCTTCCACAGCTTGTAAACACAGGGTTTCAGGTTCTCTTTCACTCCCCTCCCGGGGTCCTTTTCACCTTTCCTTCACAGTACTATGCGCTATCGGTCACTAAGGAGTATTTAGCCTTACGGGGTGGTCCCCGCTCGTTCCCACAAGGTTTCTCGTGTCTCGTGGTACTCTGGATCCTGCCATGCTGACTTGTCTTTCGCTTACGGGGCTTTCACCCTCTCTGGCTGGCTTTCCCAAAACCATTCTGCTAAACTTGTCAGATCATTTCTGCAGTCCGAACCCCGGAATGCACGCATTCCGGTTTGGGCTCTTTCCATTTCGCTCGCCGCTACTTTGGAAATCACGGTTGTTTTCTCTTCCTCCGGCTACTTAGATGTTTCAGTTCACCGGGTTCCCCTCCATACGTTATGGATTGGCGTATGGATACTGGAGGTCTGCTCCAGTGGGTTTCCCCATTCAGATATCTCCGGATCGTCGGATATTTGCTCCTCCCCGAAGCTTTTCGCAGCTTATCACGTCTTTCATCGGCTCTTAGTGCCAAGGCATCCACCCTGCGCTCTTTCTAGCATAACCAA
>NZ_JBQHTK010000073.1:0-2026 GCF_052065755.1 Bariatricus sp. HCP28S3_D3
TCAGAGTCAATGCACTCAGACAGTTCTTCAGGTGATCCTTTTAGATGAGCTGCCGTTAATCGATTCTTCAGTGTAGTACTGACTTTTTCTTGAAACTGTGGTTCTATAAGCTCTGCAATCAGTGTCAGACGGTCCATTTCAAGGAATCCAGGCTTATGATACAGATCATCCAGCGTTGCAGCCATTGTCGATAGTTTCAGCTCATTGAGTTCATCAACAAGCTCATTGATGAGTTCGGTTCCGGTAAGCATCAGTCATCTGCCTCCTCTCTCATCTGATCCGCAAGCGCTTTGCTGCGGGATAAAAGAGTATCAATGCTAGAGGCTTCCGGAGGCATGACATAACCACCCCTTGTTGGTTTTTTCTTTTGGACAGACCCATGTCGATAACCGGCATCGCCAAGATCATCTGCAATGACAGAGATGGTGTTCTTAATAAAGGTATATTTCTGTTTGTTTAATGAGATTGCCTGTTTACAGCACTCCTCTAAAGCTTTGTTACTGTACTTTTTGGTAAAGTTCAGGATACCAAGACACATGCGGTATGTCTGCACTTCATACTGCCTTGACTTTAGGATCGTACGGATAACAGTCTCAGTATTCTTGCCAACAAGAGAAGCCTTTTGAATGAAATAAGGTCCGTTCCACTGTGTAAATCCTTTATAATTCTCAGGCAGATGTTCTGGATCCGTTGACCACTGACCCTTACGGGTTGCTCTCGGCCATTCATAAAGGAACTCGCCTGCAAGGGAATAAATGCGAACAACAGAAGAAGATGCCTTGATAGATACTTTCTTGTGCAAAAATGCTTTGTCTACGCTATAATAAGCATTGTCAAAGCGTACGTGGAAGTCGCTTGATACCTTTGCCGTTTTTCTCTCCATGTACTCGTAATGCATGGAGGGGAGCGGCATCAATTCAAGTTTCTCCTCTTCCCAATAGTAGTATCTATTATGTTCTTTCTTTTTAAACGGCTCCTTATTGAGAGCTTCCAGTTCCTTCCAAAGATCTTTGTTGAACTGATCCAGCGAAAAATACTGTTGTTCTTCAAGTTTATGGAAGAGACCTTTCTCAAGAATACCTACCGCGTTTTCTACTGAACTCTTAAATTTGGGCTTTCTGACCTTGGCTGGAAGAATTACAGTTCCATAATGATCAGCCCAGTCAGCGTAATCCTTATTCAGTTCGGGTTCAATCCAGTCTTGATTAACGATTACCGCCTGCTTGCAGTTATCGCATACAACCAGTGCCGGCACACCGCCAAAGTAATCAAGAGCATGATTATTGACCTCAATCCATTGCGGTTCCCTTGTCGAAAGCATCCCTTCGGCATAGATGTACTGTGAGTATGGAAGAATAGCCACAAATACAACAATCGTCAGAATCTCACCGGTAAGAGGATCGGTCATGTTAAATGTCTGCCCAGCGAAATCGACCTCCATCTTCTGTGCAATAACTGCACCGAAATGCGCAGTTTCATAGTTTTCCTCACACCATCGGTTAAAAAGCTCACAGTACTGGCGGTACTGATAGAAACGCTTGCCTTCTTCAGCACACTTTTTTGAGTAGCGATTCCATAGAAAAACGAGAGTCATGTTTTTCCTTGTGGCCATAAGTCTGGCCGCTTCCTCATAATCAGGGTATTCAATGGATTCATTACGACCTGGGGAACCGGGAATGGATCCATACACTAATTCAGCAATACCGTAGTTAGTGATACCCGGTGGCAAAGGATAAGAAAGGTTTTCGCACTTCTCAAATGCTCTGAGGAAGTCATTGACTCCTGATTTACTTACGCTAAGCTGTCGGGCAATTTCACTTCCTGACATGGAAAGCGCATAACGTTTGATAATGATGTTTTTGTAGTCCAGCATACATCATCCTCCTAAGAAATATATTTTCATCTGATAGATGAATGAATATATTATCCTAGAGATTTCTGTATCAATCAAAGCCTAACGGCTGTTCAGCTTCGCATTTCGGCCGTTTTGCTCCGCAAAACCGGCCGTTGGGACGCGCCATATGCA
>NZ_JBQHTK010000074.1:0-1939 GCF_052065755.1 Bariatricus sp. HCP28S3_D3
TTTCCTCCCTATTAAGTCAAGTCTTTTTTCCTTGAAAATCAAGGATTTTTTCAATATATCATCAATAAATATCTCAGAAGAAGAAGCCATAGGAATGAACATTTCTCTGTATCTGGTACGAAAATAGTGGATTTTGGGTACACGAAGTAAAACGTCTTGCTCTTCGTTCTACATGGCCTTGTGTATACCCATCCATCTACGGCAGCGAACCTCCCGTGTCTACCAGGATCATCAGCCCTTAAGCGCCGAGTCCTAACTTCTCTCGTCCCGCCTGTCCATAACCAGGGTGTCAGCTCAGCTCCTAACCAGGGTCACATGCCCTATGGAAAATATTCCTGCCGACTACTGGCTCATTCTTTGTATTTCTATTACTGACTTTTTTCCGGCAACAGCACTTTTCAGTGGACGTTCTCCTGTTGCATTCTGTTTTTTTCAGCTACCGTGGCTGGTTTCAGCCCTCAAGCACTCTTTACTCAAATGCTCAAACCAACCACGATATACTGTTTCCTGATATTTTTATGCTGCCATTATAGCTTCCGGCCTTACGATATCACTCAGCATCTTCTGACCATCATAATCTATGCCTTTTGTCAGTATCGTATAGAAGATCCTGATCAGCTTACACGCAATCGCTATCACCGACTGCATCTTCTTCAAAGGATTTTGCTTCCTCGTCCTGTAATAATCATGGATCTCTCTAAACTCTTTATTCTTTCCTATCACAGATATCGCAGCTTCATACAATGCATACCTCAGGCGTTTTCTTCCCCTGTGACTGATGCGGCTTTCTCCGTTATGCTTACCGGAACTGTCTGCAACAATGGCATACCCTGCTAGCTTCTGCAGCTGCTTTGGGTTATCAAAACGTCGAATGTCACCCACCTCTGCAATAAAACAGCTTACGGTTTTTAAACCGATTCCCTTGATCTCCATCAGTTTATCAATATAAGGAATCTCTGAAAGTTTCGCTTCTATCTCCTGCATCAGATCATCCATTCTGTTTTTATATACTTCGTAATCGTTCAGCAGGTTTCGGATCTCTATTCTGGCACTTTCCGGTGCTTCCGTACTTCCGATGCTGTGCTCCGCAGCTGATACCAGGGTCCTTGCCCTCTTTATGCCAGCGCCTTTCAGCTTTGCATCCCTCCATACCTGATTCACACCATCTACGCCAAGTTCTTTGATATCACATGGCAACGGTGCCTTTTTGATCACCATCATCCCGCTTACAGCGTCCGGGTTTTTATAAACGTCTTTTATTTCCGGAAAATAAATACTGAACCATCGGGCAATCCGGTTTTTGATCCTTGTAAGTTCTTCCTGCGTCTGAATACGAAGATTTGACAGATTTCTAATCTCTGCGTATATCCCTGTAGGGATATATGGATACGAAAATCTTCCTTCATTTACCAGTCCCGCAATTGTTTTTGGATCCTTACGGTCATTCTTGTTTGGGTTGTTATCATCCAGTTCTTTGGACTTCTTTACATGATGCGGATTCACATGCACCGGCTTCATTCCCTGTTCCTGCAGGTACGCTCCAAGGTTCAGCCAGTAATGGCCGGTAGGTTCCATCCCTGGAATCACCACCTCTTTCCCATGTTTCTCTGCTATATCTTCCATCCATACCTTAAATGAAGCAAACCCGGCTTCATCATTGTTGAAAGCAAACGGCTTTTTTGAGTACTCATAATTCCGCCAGTCAAAGGCCCTTGCATAATGAGTTTCACTTCCAACATCGATTCCAACAATTAAAGTTTTTGCCGTAATAGATGCAATTTTTGCGTTCTGTGTGTTATAATTCATTTCAGATACCTCTCTGTTCAATAAGATTTTTTACTAACCGTGCAAAGTCAGTAATCTTATTTTACACTGAGGTATTTTTTTCTCAACCTTCTTTCTTGGAATTCCTTATATTTGAATTATACAAGAAGCTCCT
>NZ_JBQHTK010000075.1:0-1858 GCF_052065755.1 Bariatricus sp. HCP28S3_D3
AGCTTCTTGATTTAATTTTCTAACTCTATAACACTTTAAAAAGTTGCCTGCCTTAGACAGCTTATTCAAGTGCGCCAATTTATGGTCTTCCTCTACTTTCTTTCACACTAACCTTCTTCTTTTTGACTCATCTGTGGTCTTACAATAAAAATTACAATCAATACTCCCACAAAAGAAACAATTGCCGCTGTAATAAACACCTGATTGACACCTTTCTGTATCAATGCAGCGTTTGATGGATCAGAAGCCGTACAATTATTATAAACCACACCGAAAACAGCTGCTGAAACTGTGCTTGCCAGCGAATTGAAGAAATTGACAAGTGATGTTCCTACTCCGATATCAGAAGGCTGAAGCATGGACTGTGCTGCCGGTGTAATTGCAACAGAACGAAAGCTCTCCGCAATACCGGTAATTGCAATTGCAACAAAATAAAGTATGATAGAAGTCGAAGGCGTTGTAAATCCCATCATCAACATCGGAATCATTGCAAGTCCCGTACTGAATGCCATAGCTTTCCACGAATTGGATGCCTTCTTACCTACCCATGCTCCGGCGATCGTAGGCAATACAATCGTAATCAGCGTACGAGGCATCTGCAATGAACCTGTCACGGTTCCTGACGCTTTCAATACTTGTAGTGTACTGATCGGCGAATAAACATTCATTGCTGTCTGATAGAAATATGCAATAAATCCAACTGCCAACAATACTGTGTATCCGCGATTTTTTAATAGTCTTAACGGAATCAGCGGCTCTTCCGCCTTTTCCTCAATTTTCATCAAAGCAACCAGCGCTGCAATACCAATCACAAAACCTGCCAGAATTGCAGGATGTGTCCATCCCATAGAAGACCCGAAATTCAGCGCCATAAGAATACCACATAAAGCAATCGACAAAGCAATGATTCCAGGTACATCAATAGAAACATTTCCTTCTCGTTTCTGATTCGGCATGTTTATGCCAACCAGCACCACCCCAAGAAGTAAGGGGATCGCAGGTATGAGAATCGCAACTTCAAGCATTCCCATATCTGTAAGAAAACCTGCAATGATACTGCCTCCAAAGCTTCCAAGCGCAACAGCTGTAGCTAAAAGCCCCATCGCCTTAGGTACATCTTTCTTTTCATGAATAAGCCCTGCAATAATATACGGAGCTGACGTAAAAGCTCCCTGTGCAAGTCCCACAAGAAGACGTAATATCATTAATACCGGAAGCGATCTGGCAAATGCAAATGCTATACCGGCTATTGCACATATAATTCCCGGAATGACAACTATATTTCTCCGTCCGATGATATCCCCCAGTTTTCCTCCGATTGGTGTCATAATTGAAACCCCAAGTCCTGCAAAAATAGAAAACAATGATACATAGCCCATTGCGTTCACTCTCTCCAGAATCGGTGAGGTTAATGTAAAAAATACTAATCCATACATGGAAATGGACATCATGAGACATACACATCCTGCCTGAACTGTGTTTTTCTTCCCTTTGGGCAGTGGTATCGTTACTGCCTGCTGTGATTGTTGATTCGACATTGCATTCCCTCCTTAATATACTTAATATACTTCATCTATATCTATAGGATTTTATTATAAACAACTCTCATATTATTAAACATAGCCAGAAAAGACGAAGTCTAAAACAGTTTTATACTTCGTCTTTTCTATAAAGTCAGTTCTATTATTCTACTATTTTTATAACTAAAAACTTCCATAAACATCTCTGTCTATGGAAGTCATCTTAACTCCCCGAGTTGGGTTCGAACCAACGACCCTTCGGTTAACAGCCGAATGCTCTACCGCTGAGCTATCGAGGAATACTCTAATATTATAGCACTTTCTTCATTTTTTTCAAG
>NZ_JBQHTK010000076.1:0-1840 GCF_052065755.1 Bariatricus sp. HCP28S3_D3
ATTCCAAGCGCTGTTATGTGTTCTGCAAGATATTTCGCAGATGTAAAATTCCGTTTTTCCTCAGCAATCAGCTTCATGACAACAGCAATGATCGTATTCTCACGACGGTTCAGCTCGATAGCAGGACTGTAATCGATCAGATTGGATAATCCGTATTTTAACGTAATCTCCGGAAGGCCCCTTTCATCTACCTCAATACGTTCAATGAGCAGTTCAATATCCCTTCGGTCAAGATTTCCTCCTGCGATGATTTTATCAACAACATCCAGAGCATTTTTAAGTTTATCCTTTACATCCGGAGTATCTAAGACTGTATCGTCCAGTTCTTTTAATTTCTTTTCAAATCCACGTATTTGTGATAATAAATCATCTTGCAAGGAATCGTAAGTTTCTTTAATCAGATCTTCATTTCCGGCAGAGATTGCCATATCTTTTACTTTTTGAGTAAGAAGCACTTTGAGCTGATTTTTTCGTTCGTTGATGTCTGCTTGAAGATCCAGTTTCTTTTCTTCTATTGTTTTCTTCTCTGATTCAAAATCCTTCAAGTCATAGCTGGCGATTACTTCACATAAGGCATTCCGACACAGCTTGATATAGGCTAAAACATCCTCCATCAGATCCGCTTCTTCAATCAAATGAGCTTTCGAACAATAGCGTCTTCCCTTTGTGTTGTAGGTAGTGCAGATATAATATTTTCGCTCTCTGGCAGAAGTCTGGCGTTTGATCGGAGTCAGGCGGCACCCGCAGTCTTTGCAAAAAAGACAACTTCCAAATGGATTTGGAATCTCAGATCCAATCCACTCACCACGGCTGCCGCGGTAATTTGTTCTGTTACGTTTTTCTTTTAATTCCTGTACGAGTGAAAATGTTGCCCGATCAATGATTGCCGGATGATGATTTTTAAAGATGCATTGCTCCTCTTTGGGAACTCGTTTATCTTTCCCGTGCACGGTATTTCTTGCACGCTTCCTTAGACGAAATGTGCCCATGTAAAAATCATTATCCAGAATTTCTTTTACCATTCCATCTGTCCAAGTTGAAACAACTTTACGTTTCGATAACCGCCCTTCTTCAAGCTCCCGTTCCCGCTGTACCATAGACGGAGTGGGGATTCCCTGATCGGTCAAATAGTTCGCAATTTTGCGGTATCCGGATCCGGAAATATAAAGATCGTAAATCTGTCTGATTTCTGATGCTTCTTTTGGAACAATTTCCAGTATTGTTTTGTCATTTGGATTACGTCTGTAGCCGAAGGGTGGTCGAGTCATCAAAGTGCCTTCTTTCTGTCTGGCACCGATGGCGCGTTTAATCTTTTTACTGGTATCCTTTACATAACGTTCATTGAACCATGTCTTTATACCGATGGTATCGTCATTAGAGTCCATGGAATCGTAATTATCATCGATAACGATCAAATGCTTTCCACGTTCCTGAAATTCGTCCAGAAGCAAAAGAACCTTTGCATTATGGCGGCCTAAACGTGAAAAATCTTTGACATATACAGTATCAATTTCTTTATCCAGATCCGCCATCATTTGCTGAAAGCCCGGTCTGTCAAAGATGTAGCCAGAAACCCCGTCGTCTTCATACCACCGATCAATGACAGTATCATGATCGGTAGCATATTGATTGATGATTAGTTTCTGATTTTCTATCGAGACGTAGTTTCTTTTGTCATCGTCTCTGGAGAGTCGAACATAGCCTGCGTTCATTGGTACACTTCCTTTCTGATGATTAGATATGGTTTTTGATTAGAGATTTTAATCCGTCATGGATATTTTTCTCGCTGCTTCCATCAAGAAATACAACCACTCGAAATCCCAAATTCAAAAACTGTACC
>NZ_JBQHTK010000077.1:0-1670 GCF_052065755.1 Bariatricus sp. HCP28S3_D3
ACTAATCTCCATTCCGCCGCCTTTGGCTGGCGGCACAAATAGTAATGAAAGTGTTCCAACTCTCTACGTTGTGCTGTAAAATAGTTTGCAAGAAGCTACACTACAAAGCACGGGAGGAGGAGTTGTAATAACTTTCTTCGTTTTAGACAGCATACTAATCAGTGTAAGTTCTGCCTTTTCAAGCACAAATAAGTGGCATCATGAATCCGTACACTAAGAATTGTTTAAGCACCTTAGTTTAATTGTGTGGCAGTTCAGTCAATGGCTTCTTATCATTCACGAAAGGAGTCTGACTATGAAAGTTACTTACCAAACCTGTTGTGGTGTCGATGTTCACAAATCTTTTCTCGTTGCCACAATCGTTAAAACTACTGGTGGCATTGAGCCTTCTTACCAAAAGAAGCGCTTTTCCACCTTTAACAATTCAATTCTTAAATTCAAGCAATGGCTTCTCGACAATGATTGCCATGATGTCTGTATGGAATCCACAGGTAAATACTGGGTTCCTGTCTTTAATCTGCTGGAAGATGATATCAATGTTGTCATTGCCAATCCTAAATGGGTAAAGGCCGTAAAAGGCAACAAAGATGATACAAAAGATTCTAAATGGATTGGAGATTTGTTCCGTCTTGGACTTGTCAAAGGCAGCTATATTCCTTGCAAGAAAGTCCGTATTCTCAGGGAATACACTCGCTATCGTTACAAGCTTGTTTCCTGCCGTTCAAGTGAAAAGAATAGATATCAGAATGCTCTTACCGTTTGTAATGTTGCATTAGATTCTGTTGTTTCCGATATCTTTGGGAAGTCATCCACATCCATTATCGACTATCTGCTTGAACAATCGGGTACATCCATTAACCACGAAGAAATCGCATCTAAGCTTCTTAGGAGCCTCAAATCCAAAGAAGATGCTGTTATAGAATCCATCGAAGGATATCAGATGACTGATGCCCAAAAATATCGTATGCGCCTCGTCCGCGCACATATGGATTATATCACAGCTGAAATCCATGATGTTGATAAAATGATTGAAAATATGATTTCTTCTAATCCTGATTTTGAAAATGCTGTCCAGTTTCTCTGTACCATTCCGGGTGTCAAACGTGATAGTGCAATCACTATCATCTCCGAAATTGGTACTGATATGTCTCAGTTCTCAAGTTCCAAACGTTTATGTTGCTGGGCTGGTCTTACACCAGGTAGCAATGAATCTGCTGGTAAGAAGAAGTCTGTTCGGATTACACGTGCCGGTGTCTACCTCAAACCTGCATTAGTACAGTGTGCTCATGCAGCCGTAAAATCTGACAAATCTCCTTACTACAAAAAGAAATATGAATCAATTGTTAAACGCCGTGGCAAGAAAAGAGCCATTATCGCTATTGCCCGTATGATTCTTACTGCCATTTACCAGATGCTGTCTACCGGTGAACAGTGGAATCCGAGCGATCTTTACAAAATCGATATGCCTGCACCTATGCTTGAAAAACAAAAGGCAAAGGCTATCAAACAAGCCAAGAAACTTCTTCAAAAGGAAGGATTACTTCCTCCTGATGAACCATTAGCTTCTTGATTTAATTTTCTAACTCTATAACACTTTAAAAAGTTGCCTGCCTTAGACAGCTTATTCAAGTGCGCCAATTTATGGTCTTCCTCTACTTTCTTTCACACTA
>NZ_JBQHTK010000078.1:0-1648 GCF_052065755.1 Bariatricus sp. HCP28S3_D3
GGTAGTGTAAAATATTTTGTGTTTTTGAAAAAAATGGCTCCTTTTTGGTAAGAATTCAGATATGACAATTTTTATCGAAAAGGAGTATTTTTATGCCAGTTGCAAAGGAACAAATTCGACAGATTATCTCAGAAAACAACATTAGTAGCGTTGCAGACGTATACACACTTCTGAAAGACAGCTTCAAAGATATCCTTCAGGAACTGATGGAGGCAGAACTGGATGCGACCCTTGGTTACGAGAAAAACCATAAGGGAGATGTACAGACCGACAATAAAAGAAATGGACATTCCACAAAGAACTTAAAAAGCCAGTATGGTGAATTTCAAATCGATGTACCAAGAGACCGCAACGGTGAATTTGAGCCAAAACTGATTCCCAAATACCAGAGAGATATTTCCGGAATCGAAGAAAAAGTGATCTCTTTATATGCTCGTGGTATGAGTACCAGAGACATCCATGATCAGCTTCAGGATCTTTATGGCATTGAATTGTCAGCAGAAATGGTCAGTAAGATCACGGATAAGATCCTTCCACAGGTAAAGGAATGGCAGACCCGTCCATTGAATCCGGTTTATCCCTTTGTTTTTATGGACTGTATCCATTACAAAGTCCGGGAGGATGGCAGGATTTTAAGCCGTGCTGCTTACGTTGTTCTTGGTGTTACCGTGGAAGGTTACAAAGATATACTCAGTATCACAGTAGGGGCTAATGAAACCAGCAAGTTCTGGCTCGGAATGCTTAACGATCTGAAGAATCGTGGAGTAAATGATGTCCTTTTCTTCTGTGTAGATGGACTTCCAGGCTTTAAAGAAGCCATCCAGGCAGTTTATCCGCAGGCAGAAATCCAGCGATGTGTCATCCATATGCTGCGTAATTCTTTTAAATATGTAAACTACAATGACCTGAAAAAGTTTTCCTCCGATTTTAAAGCAGTATATAATGCGCCAAATGAAACTGCAGCTTTGTCAGAACTTGAAAATGTGAAAGAAAAATGGGGAAAGAAATATCCTTATGCGATCAGCAACTGGGAAAATAATTGGGAAGATGTCAGTTCCTTTTTCCAGTTTTCAAATGATATCAGACGCATCATGTACACGACGAATATCATTGAGGGATTGAACCGCCAGTACCGAAAAGTAACAAAGACCAAAAGTGTATTTCCAAGTGATGCATCCCTGGAAAAAATGCTGTACCTTGCCAGTGAAAATGTAGTCAAAAAATGGACGCAGAGATATCGGAACTGGGATCAGGTATTAAACCAGCTGATTGTCTTATATGGAGAGCGGCTCACAAAATATCTGTAAAAACAATAAAAAAGAAAAAGCAGGAATGAAGATGCTAAAATAATCTGCCATTCCCGCTTTCCTTTTATTCCGTCGGCATTAGTATTATTGCCAGATTTTCCTGATTATATTCCAGAGGTCGGGTGTGGGCAGAGCCCACAAAAAAAGCAATAAATACGATGCCTTATTTGTCATGCAAAAAATTAAAAACCAATGTATAGAATTTATCCAAGTGGTAATACTATAGATACAAAGATAAATTCGACAACAATAAATCCATAAATTCGACGGCAAAATATTACATATCTAATTCTTAATCAGAAGGATTCAGCCTTCATAGACACAAAACTATTTACGCCCTC
>NZ_JBQHTK010000079.1:0-1581 GCF_052065755.1 Bariatricus sp. HCP28S3_D3
TTTATTCAGTTTTCAATGTGCAAATTTATTTATGTCAAACACCCAAAACAGGTGGTTCAACCTATTAGTTATGCGATGTGCTGGCTGTCCTAGTTTTCAGACAGTCTCCCCCGTTATTTTTTTAACAATATCTTTTATCTTCATTTCTATAACCTCCAACTGCGAATTCCATATTTTTGGACTTCATCCATATCAAAAATACCTTTAACATCAATAAGTATTTTCGCGCCATCTGGTTTATCCCCATAAAGACGATTCAAATCAGACATCTGTATAGCTTTAAACTCATTGTGTGCAACTGCAAGAATAATACAGTCAGCATCGTTAATTTCAGATATATCTGATAATTCCACATTATATTCTTTAATCGCATCTTGTTCTTTTGCCCAAGGATCTACAATCAGCGGATGTATATCATATTCATTTAATCTCAAAAGAATATCTTCAACTTTTGAATTTCGTGTATCCGGACAATTCTCTTTAAACGTTAATCCCAAAATTACAACCTTAGACGTTTTGGGAGTTTTTCCTGCCAATATTAATTGTTTAATTGCAGCATCTGCGACAAAAGCTCCCATTCCGTCATTAACCTTTCTCCCAGCTGCAATAATTTGACTATGATATCCTAATTTTTCAGCCTCATAAACAAAATAATACGGATCCACGCCAATGCAATGACCACCAACTAAACCTGGCCGAAAACCGAGCGCATTCCATTTGGTATTCATGCCATCCACTACTTCATTTGTGTCAATTCCCATCCTATCAAAAACCATTGCCAACTCATTCATAAACGCAATATTAATATCTCGCTGACTGTTCTCTACCACTTTAATCGCTTCAGCGGTTTTAATCGAAGAAACTGGATAAGTACCAACTTCTATTACTAAATTATAAACATTTTTTATTTCTTCCAGTGCCTCTGCATCAACACCAGACACAATTTTTGTAATGTTTTCTAATCTGTGAATTTTATCCCCCGGATTGATACGTTCCGGCGAATATCCCACCTTAAAATCATCTCCACATTTTAATCCGGATTCCTTCTCTAAAACGGGGATACAAATATCTTCCGTAACTCCTGGATAGACTGTAGATTCATATACTACAATAGCTCCTTTGGTCAGATTACGACCAACGATTTCACTTGCTCCAATGACAGGTGACAAATCGGGCGTTTTGTCTTGATTTACTGGAGTTGGAACGGCTATAATTATAAATTTTGCCTCTTGTAGCATTTCAGCATCAGTTGTAAACTCTACAGAAGTATTTTTGATCGTGTCATCACCAACCTCACAAGTAGGATCAACACCAGATCGATACAAGTCTATTTTTGCTTTATTCAAATCGAAACCAATAACATCTATCTTTTTAGCAAAAGCAATAGCAATGGGCATACCTACATATCCCAAGCCGACCAATGCAAGTTTTTCCTTTTTTGATACAAGTTCTTCATACAAAGACATAGTCTTTCCTCCCTATTAAGTCAAGTCTTTTTTCCTTGAAAATCAAGGATTTTTTCAATATATCATCAATAAATATCTCAGAAGAAGAAGCCATAGGAATGAACATTTCTCTGTA
>NZ_JBQHTK010000080.1:0-1537 GCF_052065755.1 Bariatricus sp. HCP28S3_D3
TTCTTCCTTAGAAAGGAGGTGATCCAGCCGCACCTTCCGATACGGCTACCTTGTTACGACTTCACCCCAGTTATCGGTCCCACCTTCGGCAGCTCCCTCCTTTCGGTTGGGTCACTGACTTCGGGCGTTACCAACTCCCATGGTGTGACGGGCGGTGTGTACAAGACCCGGGAACGTATTCACCGCGACATGCTGATTCGCGATTACTAGCGATTCCAGCTTCATGTAGTCGAGTTGCAGACTACAATCCGAACTGAGACGTTATTTTTGGGATTTGCTCGGCCTCGCGGCTCTGCTTCCCTTTGTTTACGCCATTGTAGCACGTGTGTAGCCCTGGTCATAAGGGGCATGATGATTTGACGTCATCCCCACCTTCCTCCAGGTTATCCCTGGCAGTCTCTCCAGAGTGCCCACCTTAAATGCTGGCTACTGAAGATAAGGGTTGCGCTCGTTGCGGGACTTAACCCAACATCTCACGACACGAGCTGACGACAACCATGCACCACCTGTCTCCTCTGTCCCGAAGGAAAGACGACATTACTCGTCGGTCAAAGGGATGTCAAGACCAGGTAAGGTTCTTCGCGTTGCTTCGAATTAAACCACATGCTCCACCGCTTGTGCGGGTCCCCGTCAATTCCTTTGAGTTTCATTCTTGCGAACGTACTCCCCAGGTGGACTACTTATTGCGTTTGCTGCGGCACCGAATGTCTGTGACACCCGACACCTAGTAGTCATCGTTTACGGCGTGGACTACCAGGGTATCTAATCCTGTTTGCTCCCCACGCTTTCGAGCCTCAACGTCAGTCATCGTCCAGTAAGCCGCCTTCGCCACTGGTGTTCCTCCCAATATCTACGCATTTCACCGCTACACTGGGAATTCCACTTACCTCTCCGACACTCTAGCTGCATAGTTTCCAAAGCAGTCCCGGGGTTGAGCCCCGGGCTTTCACTTCAGACTTACACAGCCGTCTACGCTCCCTTTACACCCAGTAAATCCGGATAACGCTTGCACCATACGTATTACCGCGGCTGCTGGCACGTATTTAGCCGGTGCTTCTTAGTCAGGTACCGTCATTTTCTTCCCTGCTGATAGAGCTTTACATACCGAAATACTTCTTCGCTCACGCGGCGTCGCTGCATCAGGGTTTCCCCCATTGTGCAATATTCCCCACTGCTGCCTCCCGTAGGAGTTTGGGCCGTGTCTCAGTCCCAATGTGGCCGGTCACCCTCTCAGGTCGGCTACTGATCGTCGGCTTGGTAGGCCGTTACCCCACCAACTACCTAATCAGACGCGGGTCCATCTCATACCACCGGAGTTTTTCCCACTGAGTCATGCGACTCCGTGGTCTTATGCGGTATTAGCAGTCATTTCTAACTGTTATCCCCCTGTATGAGGCAGGTTACCCACGCGTTACTCACCCGTCCGCCACTCAGTCACTATTACCATCATCCGAAGAATCGAGTAAAAGTGCTTCGTTCGACTTGCATGTGTTAGGCACGCCGCCAGCGTTCATCCTGAGCCAGGATCAAACTCTCG
>NZ_JBQHTK010000081.1:0-1164 GCF_052065755.1 Bariatricus sp. HCP28S3_D3
CTGCCATAACCTATCCTCCATAATTGTAGTGAAATAGTCTAAATATCTATCGACTACAATTATAGGCAAAACTTGAGGATCAGGAAATCCGCAGGAATATTTGGCGCTTACATGATATCTATATCCTTGCTTTCAAGTTCCTGGATGATATGTAGGTAGGTCTTTTGTGTTGTAGTCATATCAGAGTGGCCTAATCTACGTGCAACGCTTGCTATAGATACTCCTGCAAATAATAGAAGGGAAGCATGTGTGTGTCTTAACCCATGTACTGAGATTACTGGTATTTCAACTTTCTTACAATGCCTAGCAAGAAGATCATTTACTGTCGAATTGTAAATATTGCCTTTGATAAAAATAGGTTCGTCCTCCGGTAACTGCCTTACAAGCTCTGCAAACTGCATTACTGTTTGCCAGTCTAAAGGAATCTTTCTGATAGAAGATTCATTCTTAGTGGGAAGAAATCCACCGTTACCTTTGTAATCCCATGTCTTTGAAACTGAAAGCATTTGACGAGAAAGGTCAAAATCCTTTGGGGTGAGAGCTAATGCTTCAGAAAACCGCATACCGGTCTTAGCAATTAAAAGAAGAAGCCAATCTAAATTAATTTCTGACTTAAGATCCAGATCGTCCAGCAGCTTGTGAAGTTCATACTGATTAAGATACTTTGGTTTCTTTTCCCTAGGTGTTTTTCCTTTGATGATAGCTTTACGAGTGGGATCTCTCTGAATGAGCCCTTCATCCACTGCATCAAGAATGGCACACTTGAGATGATGGTGAAAATCCATAGTGGTCTGTCGTTCATGTTCAGAAGCATAGTCGTTCAGAAGCTTCTGATATGCAAAGCGATCAAGGTCTCCTAGAGTCAGGTCAGGGGCAAGCTTCTCGAGCCAGTGATGAGCCATATTGTACTTGTTCATGGTGACGGGACGGATGGCTCCTTCTTTATAGACGGTAATCCATTGTTTATAATAATCGCAGAATAGAGTGGTACTACCGTTGACTGTCGTTTGGTTCATTTGTAAGTCCTCCTTTTTGTGTAGTGATACGCACGCCGATGAAGGGTGATAAGGTTGTCGAGATTTGAAAAATATTCGCCAATCTTCCCCTGCTCAGCAATAGATGTGATTGGCACTTCGACATCTTTGATTGCTCCTATTGGAAGTT
>NZ_JBQHTK010000082.1:0-1146 GCF_052065755.1 Bariatricus sp. HCP28S3_D3
AAAAAAGCGCGCCGTAATTACAGGCACGTACAAAGAGACATCATTATGGAACTGATATAATAATTCGCTGTTTTTGTGCAGGAGACAGGAACTTTATTTTGCGAGACGACACTTTGGAGCAGTAAATGGCTCAATGTCTTTGGCTGTACCCCAACGGGCAGAACCATACTCCACATTGTGCCGGTACTTCTTGGCGTTTTTGCTTTTCAGATAAACCGCAAGCCGAAGCCCTGCGCCACAGGCAATTCCCACCAGCAAATCCAGCGGATGAAAGCTGGGGAGTGGATTGCCCAGGGCAACCGGAAGGGCATAAAAAAAGCTGAGGATTTTTGCAGAAGAATCTGCACCCTCAGCCAACCGCCATGCTTCTCCAAAATTCGTTGCAAACAATCCCACCAGAATATACGGGATGTTCAGAATCAGGAGCTTTTTCAAATTGATTTTGCTCATCACAAATCACGCTCCTGTTTCTTTTCCCGAACCTTCCTGGGGATAGCTGCTACCATCTCTTTGAACTTCTTCAGCTGTGCCAGAACGCTCGGTTTCTTATCCTTCGTCAATGACCTTGCCTGATGTTCCTTGCAGATAGCATCCAGGGCATCTGCATCCTTGGAACGGACAAAGACAAGATAACGGGGAGGATCAACGGACTTATCTTTTCTTACGGCAAAGTCCACACCGTATTTCTTGGCGAGCCTTTCAAAATCCCGGATGCCATCCTTATCAATTTCCACATTGGTGGCACCCTGATTCTGTCCCAGCAGCTGTTTCACGGATTGCTTTCCGTGAACCGCCGTATCTCTGGTTCCTTTTCTCGCCTTGACCTTTTCCCGGTGCTGCAAATATTTGCGAATACCGGCAATGATACTTCGAGCAGTCAGCCTTGTCGTGCTGATTGCCAGATTTATCGTCCTGTTTTCAACTTCTTCCTGCATGAATCATCACCTCCTGCAAGCAGTAGAATGAGGGTCATCGTGCCATATCTCTGCGGTCGTAATACAGATTTCCTCTGGCAACATTGGCATGACTGATAATCTGCATATGGCGCGTCCCAACGGCCGGTTTTGCGGAGCAAAACGGCCGAAATGCGAAGCTGAACAGCCGTTAGGCTTTGATTGATACAGAAATCTCTAGGATAATATATTC
>NZ_JBQHTK010000083.1:0-1081 GCF_052065755.1 Bariatricus sp. HCP28S3_D3
AAACGAACCTTGAAAATTGCAAATATATAAGACGGAAGGCCCTCCGGGGGCTCAGGGCGCTGCCCTAAGAACCTGCAAGGGACCAGTCCCTTGACCCGATTCCGGGCTCTGCCCGGACCTGTCCTCGCCGGAAGGCAGGAAAAGAGCGCACTTGCCCCTTTTCTGCTAAACAGGATAATCCGTGAACCTTATGTCAAGAGGCTTTCGCGGCATATCCTCGCACTTCGTGCTCCGGTATTCCACGGTCTTCCTGACAACGGTTCCGCTCCATTTATGCATTTTTCTGTTTCTGGAGATTTAGAATTGTCTGTTGACCAAGGAAGATCAGCAGTTGCCATTTTCCGGGCATATTGTCAGCGCCTTCCAGCATTTCTACTGTGTTCAGGACTTTATAGTTGTTGTGTTTGTGAGGACGCAGAAAGTTATAGTATGCAACCCACAGAGCAAGGTCATAGTTGGCACCGTCGATGTTGTCAAATCCGTTTGTTTTCCGGTAGGACGCTTTATAGGTTCGGTTCAGGCGCTCGATCATCTGCTTGAATGGACGGAACTCTTTGGAAACCGCATCGTCGTTGGTAAGCCCAATCACCTGGGTAATGCAGAACTTGAAGGCATCACCAAATTCATGGAAGAACTGCTGGGCAGCCAGTGGATAGGCACTGTAACCATCTGCGATAAAGCGGAAGTTTTTTGGAAGCTCTTTGAAATGTCGGAAAGCCATGCGCATTGCCATGATACAGGGACCGACGCCGCGGTTGTCAGAGACTTGGTAACCGATGATGGAGCGCTTCGCAGCATCCATAATGAACCAGATATAAGTTTTGATACCACGGATCTTGATATAGGTTTCATCAGCAGTGAAAGTGCTGCCGGCACGATAGTCATAGTTGTCCACGAAAGGTTTTACACAGATAGCAGCAGTTTTACAGTAGTTGGCGATTTGCTGGTGTGAGATCCGGATGTTATAAAGATCCTTCAAAGCCTGGGAGGTTTTCCGCAGGGAGAGCCCGAGGTTAACGTGAAGAGTCAGGCACAGTGACATCACGTGGGAATCGAACTTGTTGAACTTCAGGGAAGAAGC
>NZ_JBQHTK010000084.1:0-1081 GCF_052065755.1 Bariatricus sp. HCP28S3_D3
AAGCCAATCCTTACGATTCGCCTTGTTTCTGACACATACGATTTTTGCCGGAATTGGATTTTCTTTTCCAACCATGACATCGACAGAAAGAAGATATTTGGATCTGCCGCGTCGCTTCTTGTTTTTTGCATAAATCTGTTTGATGTTCAGTTTCTGCCCTTCATACTGATATTGAATGCGGCTGCTTTTCTTGATCATTGCAATCACATCCATCCCTTTGGATTTGATAGCCGTAATCTGCGCCGGATTAGCAAACCAGCAGTCAAACAGCACATAATCGGCAGAAATACCATTTGAAACGGCTGTATCAAGAAGGTGAAGCATAACCTCCGGTGCTTTCGTCTGTGCCAGTTTTCTGCGCTTGCCGGCAATAGATCTCTTGTCAAAATCTTTCGTTGGACCAATGAGATTTGATTCTTTGGAGGATGCGATAAGACAACTGTTAACAGGCATAAATGTATTGCCATCGCTCCATCCAATCGTCAACAGACGGAATCCTTTGCGAAATTTCATTCCAACATGATCAAAGACTCTGGAACCCAGTTCAGTCTTCTTGCAACTGGTGCGATTAAAGAGAGTGTCATCGACTATGAACACATTGACACGCTTTTCATCAGTAAGATTTTTGATGTCACCGTTGATGATCTCTGATGCTAGAGAAGAAGTAAAGCGGAGCCAATTAGTTTTTGAAGAATTCAGGAAACGATAAAAAGTGTTCTTTGAGAATCCTTCTTTGAAAGATCCGGTTCTCTGCTGCATATACATGCTTCTTCCTGTAAAGACGTTACTGAGTTTATATCTGAGGAGCGAGATAGCAGGAACTCCTTTTTCCTTGGTGCCGTTGCATTGTTTTAAAACGCTGCCTACCTTGTGAGAAGAGAAAAATCTCTGAACGCAATCTAAAATAGCTACCTCATTCTCGTTGTTCTGTGATATAATGGACATGGCATAAATTCTCCTTTGTAAAGTGGTTTCTGGACAATTCCATTATATCAAAAGAGCGTTATTTATGCCCTTTTTATTGGCTGAAATATTGAATTTTCAAGGTACAGAACACCTTATCGGTGTGGGAAGTTTGAGT
>NZ_JBQHTK010000085.1:0-1021 GCF_052065755.1 Bariatricus sp. HCP28S3_D3
CTCCGGATCGTCGGATATTTGCTCCTCCCCGAAGCTTTTCGCAGCTTATCACGTCTTTCATCGGCTCTTAGTGCCAAGGCATCCACCCTGCGCTCTTTCTAGCATAACCAATGGATGTCGAAAGCGGTTCTGCTGATTCAAAGCGGTTCTTGGAAGCTTGCTTCCATAAGACCGGTTTGTAATCTGCGGAATCATTTGCGAAGCAAAGGATATCGAACGAGCTCTGCTCGTGAGATAACCGCTCCGTAAATCATTCGACGGGTCACTTTCTAACATCGACACATATATAGCGTTATATGCGTTGGTATTCAAGGTTGTTTTTTTACTTCGTTTTCTCGAAGTGTTAGTTAATTGTTACTCTTAAGAATAACAATCACCTCGGATGTCTTTCTCTATTTATTTGAGAATTGATTTTCTTTGTATGCGATTTTCAAGGTACATTGCATAACAGATTATTTATTGTGTCAGATGCTTGCATCTGTAAGCAAGAAATTACTCTGTTATATAGTGTGCCTGCACACGACCGAGAGAACTTGTTCTCGAGGTGCAATGTACACACATTTCTCTGACTGATATTTTATCAGTCATTAAAGACCAGAATCTTTTCTAATCTTTAATCACTGGTAAAACCAGCTATCATTAACAGCACTGCCCTGCTGATTGGGTTGACCGCAGAATCCCCTCAGACTCTGTGTCTGTATCTATATGAACTTCGACGGCGAATCCGTCTTATTTTTTGCAGTTCTGGCGGCCACCTGCTCTCCCACACCGTCTCCAGTGCAGTACCATCGGCCGCTTAGGTCTTAACCATCGTGTTCGGGATGGGAACGGGTGTGTCCCCTAAGCGCATCGCCACCAGAAATATTCTGTTATCTTTTTGATAACTAAACAATAGAAACAACCCTTACTTTTCTTCCTTAGAAAGGAGGTGATCCAGCCGCACCTTCCGATACGGCTACCTTGTTACGACTTCACCCCAGTTATCGGTCCCACCTTCGGCAGCTCCCTCCTTTCGGTTGGG
>NZ_JBQHTK010000086.1:0-989 GCF_052065755.1 Bariatricus sp. HCP28S3_D3
TCAGTAACCTGATTTGTCATTGCAAAGTCTCTGATCAGGTGTGTTTCCGAATCAACAGCAGTCTGCGGGTTATATGCAACTGCAAAACCGTTCTTATTTTTCATCAGTCTTGCATCCGCATCTGTAACTGACAGCTGTGAAGCACCGGTCTCCTCCATCAGTTTCTGGTAGCCTTCATATTTTTCCAGGCGTTCCTTTGCTTCTTTGAGTTTTGTCTCGATAATCTCGCGGGTAAGATTCTCCGGTGTTTCCTCCTGATCTTCCCGTTCATCCATTTCCTTTAAAATACGCAGATATTCATCCGTATGGGCATTCAGCCACTTGATCCTGTCATCCAGCTTATTCTTCGTAAAGTTATTGTCTTTTGAATTATTTGCCAGAAACTTACTTCCATCAATAGAACTGAAACCCCATTCCACTGCACCGGAAATCCGGCGGTTAAATTCATGGAAGATTTCTTTCAGGCTGTCAATGTTTACCTTTCTGAACTCAGAAATCGTGCGAAAATCAGGCTCTGCACCGCCCATCATCCATTTAACCTCAAGATTTACTTTACAGCTGTCTTCCAGTTTCCGTGAAGAACGGATTCCTTTCCGGCTGCCATAAATATACAGCTTATACATTCCTCTTGGATCATAAGACGGCCTGCCTTCTGTTGCAGCTTCCCTGACATGATATTTTTTCAGATCAAGGCTGTCCACAAAAGCATCGATCAGTCGTGCAATACTTTCCGGATCCACAAAAGAGTCCCATGAACACATCATCATCTGTGTACGGTCAAACGTCTGTACATATGGCATAATTCTTCACCTCAAATATCAATTCAATCTACTGTCATTATACTCTAAATGCTGTTAAAAGTCTTGTATTGTGTGCGCTTTATTCAGTTTTCAATGTGCAAATTTATTTATGTCAAACACCCAAAACAGGTGGTTCAACCTATTAGTTATGCGATGTGCTGGCTGTCCTAGTTTTCAGACAGTCTCCCC
>NZ_JBQHTK010000087.1:0-969 GCF_052065755.1 Bariatricus sp. HCP28S3_D3
AAGCCAATCCTTACGATTCGCCTTGTTTCTGACACATACGATTTTTGCCGGAATTGGATTTTCTTTTCCAACCATGACATCGACAGAAAGAAGATATTTGGATCTGCCGCGACGCTTCTTGTTTTTTGCATAAATCTGTTTGATGTTCAGTTTCTGTCCTTCATACTGATATTGAATGCGGCTGCTTTTCTTGATCATTGCAATCACATCCATCCCTTTGGATTTGATGGCCGTAATCTGAGCCGGATTAGCAAACCAGCAGTCAAACAGCACATAATCGGCAGAAATACCGTTTGAAACGGCTGTATCAAGAAGGTGAAGCATAACCTCCGGTGCTTTCGTCTGTGCCAGTTTTCTACGCTTACCGGCAATAGATCTCTTGTCAAAATCTTTCGTCGGGCCAATGATATTTGATTCTTTGGAGGATGCGATAAGACAACTGTTAACAGGCATAAATGTATTGCCATCGCTCCATCCAAGCGTCAACAGACGGAATCCTTTGCGAAATTTCATTCCAACGTGATCAAAGACTCTGGAACCCAGTTCAGTCTTCTTGCAGCTGGTACGATTAAAGAGAGTGTCATCGACTATAAACACATTGACACGCTTTTCATCAGTAAGATTTTTGATGTCACCGTTAATGATCTCTGATGCTAGAGAAGAAGTAAAGCGGAGCCAATTAGTTTTTGAAGAATTCAGGAAACGATAAAAAGTGTTCTTTGAGAATCCTTCCTTGAAAGATCCGGTTCTATGCTGCATATACATGCTTCTTCCTGCAAAGACGTTACTGAGTTTATATCTGAGGAGCATGATAGCGGGGACGCCTTTTTCCTTGGTGCCGTTGCATTGCTTTAAAAGGCTGCCTACCTTGTGAGAAGAGAAAAATCTCTGAACGCAATCTAAAATAGCTACCTCATTCTCGTTGTTCTGTGATATAATGGACATGGCATAAATTCTCCTTTGTAAAGT
>NZ_JBQHTK010000088.1:0-905 GCF_052065755.1 Bariatricus sp. HCP28S3_D3
TACAGAGAAATGTTCATTCCTATGGCTTCTTCTTCTGAGATATTTATTGATGATATATTGAAAAAATCCTTGATTTTCAAGGAAAAAAGACTTGACTTAATAGGGAGGAAATAAAAATGGTACAGATTATGTGGAAAGAAATAATAGTGGGTTTCATGCTGTTGTTTATTTTTCGGTGGCTATTAAATGTTTACATGATTAATACATATAATAAAATGGCAAGGCTGTTTGGTAAGACAAACAATGTGGAAACATTGAAAAAAAGAATGAAGAAACATAGAAAACTTTGTGATTTTTTTCTATAGGACCATGGAATCAGGAAATATATGCCATATATAATGGATTGTGCTGGATGTTAGCTTCTCTGGAGTTATTAGAAGGGAGAGAGGATCAGTTTTTGCAGTATGTAAACAGCATAAAGAAGGGAAAAGAATATGAAATAAAACCATTTGCTTTTGCTTTATATTATCGTTCAAGAAAGAACCAAAGTTTAGCCGAGGAATGGTATCGGGATTATTTGAAATGTAATTATCAACATATTGAAATGTATTTGCTGTTAGATTATATTTTTTCGGAAAACAAAAGGAGTCTTGATAAAACAATGAGTAAAGTAATTGGTCTTTTTAAGAATCCTGCGACGATAATATTGATCAAAGATAATGGGATAATATAAAGAGATAGCAGTTTTCGTATTGGTTTGCGTTGATTTAACAAGATATAGCAAGAATTCTCCCACCTCTTTAGGTGGCGAGATGAATTGCAAAAAAATACGAGAGAACACTTGTTCTAATGTACCGGATGTGGTACAATATAATCAGTCGAATAAAAGAAAGGATTGATTATAATATGGATTTGGATAATAATGCACATTCAGTATTTTTGTTATATTATCATTTGATTATGGT
>NZ_JBQHTK010000089.1:0-895 GCF_052065755.1 Bariatricus sp. HCP28S3_D3
CACGGACTGCTGGATGTAACAATGGAAGGTATCCGGAGAGATACAGATGGGATTCTGGAAGTGACGGCAGACAGGGGATATGAGTATGAAGAGGATGTGGTCAGATGTCTTGAAAACGGAATCATCCCGCATGTCATAACGGATGATGGAAAAGATGGATATGAGCTGGAAATACCTTTTGAAGAGTCAGAAATAGATCGGTTTTCCGATTCACCGGAGGAACTGAAAAAATGTCTTCACGCAGGAGAAATACCGGAAGCGTATAAGGATGTCATTTCAAAAATGAAAGTGGAAGAAGTCCGCAGGAAAGTAGCAGACAGCCAACCGGAAGAAAATGGTAAAAAGTCTATCTATGGGACGCCGGAAGAAATGCAGACGCGGGCAAAAGAAGGATATTTTGTGAGGGATCCGGAGAGAAATCTGGTCTACTGTCCGGCAGGGGAGATCCTGAGGCAGAAATGCATAAAAAAGAATGGAAATATCCGTTATGCAAATAAAAATGCGTGCAGACACTGCAAAAACAGAAATAAATGCTACAAGGGAAAAGGTGAATGGAAAGAGATTGATTTTACAAAAGACAGTCTGGAGAAGCCTTGCAGGGACTGGCTGAAAGCAGAAGGGAAAACAGCTGAAAAGTTAGTACAGCGACGGAAAGGTCATTATGAGAAGTTTAAGGTAGTAAAGTTTTTCCTGAAACCAAGCGTTGAAAAAACAACCCAGCGAATGTGCATATCAGAGCATCCGTTTGGGACGATAAAAAGAGCAATGGGAGCTTACTATTTCCTCCTGCGGGGTCTTAGGAAGGTCACGGGGGAGTTTGCGCTCTTTTGCCTTGGATATAATATAGAGAGGGCAAAAAACCTTCTCGGATTTCAAAAAATGATGGAACTGATGG
>NZ_JBQHTK010000090.1:0-851 GCF_052065755.1 Bariatricus sp. HCP28S3_D3
TACCGCATACCGGACAGATCTGGTCTTCTTCCGGAAGAGGGATCACTACTTTTTCAACCTTCAGGCCTTTGAAGAGATCCTCATGGGTTGCCTTCTTTTTACGGGTATGTTCCTTGATCACAGTTTCTTCTTCCAGCAGGGACGGATCCTGTTCCATTTCTGCTTCATCAAAGAGATTCTGTTGTCCCGGAATATCATCAGATCTTCTTTCGCTGGAAGAGCCGAAAAGCTTTTTGGTCAGATAGTCCACCTGTTCCAGGAGTGCTTTCTCGTGACTGGATTTTTCGTCAATAATAAGACGGAGAGATTTGATCAGCTCAGTCTGTTCAGATACCATTGTTTTCAGTTGTGATACTGTATCTTTCAGCTCTCGAAGCTGGATATCTTTCGCATTGGAAGCCATCGGTTCTCTCCTCGGATTTGATATCTTTATTATACCAGAAACGGGGCTTTTACTAAAGGAAAATGACTCCTGAAAAATGCCGAATTTACAAGGGATTTCCGGGTTTTTCTGTGCAGGATTTCTGCTGAAATCCAGATACTTTTTACTCTGCTTTGAGGGCTTTTGGCTGGTCAATATCGATCCCCGACATCAGCCAGTCAAACTCCCGCCAGGAAAGATTCCGGACCTCCGACTGCTTCCTGGGCCATTGATAGCCGCCGCGGACAGACAAGCGCTTATAGATTAGAACGAAGCCGTCCGGTTCCCGGAACAAGGCTTTGATCCTGTCCCGTCTTCTTCCGCAGAAAAGGAAGAGAGCACTGGACGACGGATCCATCTTAAGCTGGTCTTCGATAACGGCGCAGAGTCCGTCAATGGATTTTCGCATATCGGTATAGCCGCATTATCC
>NZ_JBQHTK010000091.1:0-818 GCF_052065755.1 Bariatricus sp. HCP28S3_D3
CTATAGCGGTATCAGGCAGGACCCTGGTAGCACCTTTATCAGAGCGTTCCTTTGGCATCAGGGCATCGATCCCGCCTGTCTGGTAGAGGGATACCCATTTGCTGATGGTCTTGGGGCTGTACTGAAAAATGGATCCATCCGGCAGGGTCAATGGTTTTTCTGTGATGCGGCGGTAATAAGCGTTCCTGGAAGCATCCGGAAAAAGGCCGTGGATCACAGGTGCGATCAGGGCGAGCCGGAACTGGGCGATTTTTGCGGCGTTAGAGAGTTGTTGTTTTTGATTTTCCATTAAGAAAGAACCTCCTTTGTGTTTTTTACCATTGTAGAAAACAGGAATGGAGGATGCCATCCCCATGGCGTGTGGCCGTGAAAAAACAGGGGGACAGCAATGGTGGCACGGTCTGGGAGGTGCCGTATTTTACAGTTTATCCAGAGGGATTACGGTGGGACTGTAGGAAGGAATACGCAGTCTGCTTTGTAAAGTCCATGGCGAAAGAGGAATAATCCGGTTTGATGGCAAGCATCAGCAGGAAATCCATTCCAGAGGTTTCAGAGTCCTCCAGGATGCCGAGCCATTCCCGCTTATGCTGCTGAAAGAGCTGCTTCCATTTATACAACTGGTTTCGGGTAATGCAGAAACGTTCACAGAGGCGCTCCAGGGAAGAAATGTGCAGGAAGGCTTCTGCCAGGACACGAAGGATAAAGAAAAGGCTATAGCTGGAATAAGGGATGATCAGGTCCGGGAGGACCGCATGGGTATGTCCACAGCTTTGGCAGGCCAGACGAAGGACAGTCACTTCTGTAGTGACGGGTACCCC
>NZ_JBQHTK010000092.1:0-815 GCF_052065755.1 Bariatricus sp. HCP28S3_D3
GTGAAAAACTCCAATCTATCAAAAATCGCATGTGAATTATAGTGAATTACTCCAACTCGCAAAGGGCTGGGGTAATTTTGTATCTGACCGCATTAATATTTGGCGCTTACATCGAATCTTCCAGAATGCTGGCCGCTCTGGAGAAAAAACATGTACAGACCAGACAGCAGAGGGCAGATGCCATCTCCTTTGGGGAATACAGAAAGGATGGTGGTCGCCATGTATGAAACTTTCTACCAGATGACGCATACCCCTTTCGTAAGGGATACACCTGTACAGGAACTTTATGAGTCCCCTGCCATGGCGGACGCCCTTGGCAGGCTTGCCTATGCGGCAGACCGGCAACTGTTTGCTGTTGTCACTGCAGATGCCGGATGTGGGAAATCCACTCTGATCCGCCGGTTTGTAACAACCCTTTCCCAGGAAGAATACATTTTTCTGTACCTGTCCGATTCAAAGCTTACCCCGCGGTGGTTCTATAAAGGATTGCTGGATCAGCTGGGGATCGAGTCGAAGTTCTACCGGGGTGATGCCAAACGGCAGCTCCAGAAGGAAGTCGAGATCATCCGGGGTGTGCAAAAAAAGAAAGTCGTATGTATTCTGGATGAAGCCCACTTGCTTGAAAAGGAAACTATTGAAGAGTTCCGTTTTCTGCTGAATTATAAATTCGATTCCATGAGCCCGATGGCATTGGTGCTAGTAGGATGTCGTCTCGCAAAATAAAGTTCCTGTCTCCTGCACAAAAACAGCGAATTATTATATCAGTTCCATAATGATGTCTCTTTGTACGTGCCTGTAATTACGGCGCGCTTTTT
>NZ_JBQHTK010000093.1:0-796 GCF_052065755.1 Bariatricus sp. HCP28S3_D3
ACCGGAACAACAGCCGGACTGGTGCAGGGGGCAACATACCGGTGGAATGGTACGGAGTGGGAGATGTATAAGTTCTCGGCCGTAAATATCGAAGCGGAGACGTTTAAAGGATACGAATTCTATGGATCGATATTTGAAAGTGAGTTCATCGAAAAACTTGACGCGCTACACCGCACAGAGGGAAAAGTAACGGTTAAAGACGGCAGGATAACTGTCGTAGCGAACAGCCAAACGAATGATCTGGGATCAGAAAATGGATGGAACACTGTATCGACGGATAAAATGACGATCGATGGGTATGGGCTTGAAATTGAATCAGACACGCACATGCGACAATTGAGGATCCAGCACTTATTGGCAGTAGCAAAGTTACTTGATGTGCGCGAAACAGAAGAGGGTGGTGATCAACGAAACGGATACAGAAAATATGCAAGTGGAAGAATGGAACAATGGATCACAGTAGAGAAAACGCTTGATGCGACGAACGCCTGGGGCGGATGTTACATCTCTGCAAAGCAGGCTGCGCAGGAATACCCAGTACCATTTTTAAGTGTTCCATCCGTGCAGATTACTGTTACCGGAAACGGTACAGATGGAGCATGGATCATGATGCTTGATGAGGGGTCAGCCACGCAGACACCGAAATATCATATCGTTAGAGGTGCAAAGCTTGAAGAAGCAAAAGATTTTAAAATATTGATCCGCGCCTGGGGAGAATGTGAAAAGGAGGAAGAAATAATATGAGAAAGAAAAGAAGAATCGTAACACTGGTATTAACATTATTATTAACCTGCTC
>NZ_JBQHTK010000094.1:0-795 GCF_052065755.1 Bariatricus sp. HCP28S3_D3
GTTCTACAAAAGCAAATATGCTGACCGTTCCATTTCGGGTATATTCGGCATCCGTTTTACGGTCATTCCCGGGAATCATTGGCAGGGGCTCCCTGGCTTCGCCCAGAAGCTGGTAAGGCTTTTCATCCATGCAGACAACCGGGTGCTTTTGGTCATAAGGAAGCTCATATACATCAAGGACATCCTCCATGCAGGCTATGAATTCCGGGTCTTCTTTTGCCGGGATACACCAGTAGTCGTTTTTGTGAGGTCGAAGTTTGTTTTTTTTAATGCATTCCTGATCGCCTCTCTGCTTACAGGTGTTTCCAGGATGACTTTCGATTCTTTCTCCAGCAGGCGGATCGTCCATCGGGAGTGTCCTTCCGGAACCGGCCCACAGGCAAGCTCAATAAGCCGGGCTTCTACGCGCCCGTCAACCTTGCGCCTTGCATTATCTGAATTTATGCTTCTTTTAAATTCAGTGACAGCATCAACACCGCCGTTTATGTATTTTGCAACGGTATTTGTGACTGTTGCCAGACAGACGCCGTTTGACCTGGCGCTCTGCTCATGGGTTAGGATTTTTCCATGTGCCTCATCCATGTCAAGGAGTATCTGGCATCTGCAACGTATTGTTTTTGATGTTGCCTTCTTACGGATTATGGATTTGAGTTCCTTGTATTCATCTTCTGTAAGCTTAATCACATATTTTCTAGGTCTTGCCATAGGGATCACCGCCGTTTTTTTTTAGTATATATCAAAACGGCTGTATTTACCAGCTTAATTTGATTATATATCAGTATGTCAACACACTAG
>NZ_JBQHTK010000096.1:0-780 GCF_052065755.1 Bariatricus sp. HCP28S3_D3
AAGGAAATCAACAACTCCGGTGCAGGAATATTGAGTTCCATCACGCAGCTGGATTTTAATCAGATCTCCCGTTCGCCCATCATAACAGACAAGAGGATGATATCCGTTGCTTTGATAGTGGAAGTTGAAGGCTCTGCCTTCCTGCTTTCCATAAGCATTAAGAAGAGTTGAATCCAGATCGAGAATAACAGCCTCCGGCATTTGTATGCTGTAGATTTTCTGTCTCAGCATTCTGCCTATAACAAGGAACTGATTCAATGTATCTTGATCCATACGATTAAAAAATCTTGAAACGGTTGGCTGTGAAGCCAGTGCATCTTTTTCAAGGACTGCTTTGAACACCGGATCATTGGTAAGTTCGTCTGAAGCATCATCTTCAAAGTAACCTGCAATGATCAAATATATCATCTGAAGAAGGTTTTCCTTATCAGTGTGATATCGAAATAATGCAGAATCGTTGGTTTTAAATGAATGACAGAGAAGTCTGTCAATGCCAAGTTTGCTTACGAACTCTTTGATGAGAAGTAAGCCAGCATCAGAGGATAAATCGCCTCCATCAAAATTAATTTTAATCTGTCTATTGCTTTTCAGAGATAAGGTGTTTAAAATATTCATAAAGGGCTCCTTTGTACGTTTTGTTAAGACTTTGAACACCTTAATTTTACCACAAATGGATGCTCTTTTTTCATTCACTTAATAAGTGAAATGCAATATTCAGTTAAAATGCTGTAACTATGTGGCTTTCAGCCACTTTCACGGCATCGCCGTGAATAATCTAGG
>NZ_JBQHTK010000097.1:0-635 GCF_052065755.1 Bariatricus sp. HCP28S3_D3
ACCATAAGTCAGGAGCCTTCCGGAAAATACTATGCAAGTCTGCTTTATGAGTATGAAGTCTGTGAGAACCAAGCAGAGAAGAGAAAAGAAGCAGAACCGGAAGTGCTGGGGATTGATTATGCGATGAGTGGGATGGCGGTCTTTTCGGATGGAACAAGGTGTGAGTATCCGGGGTATTTCAGAAAGGCAATGGTGTGTCTTGCGAGGGAACAGAGGAAACTGTCCCGGTGTCAGAAGGGGAGCCGGAATTACGAAAAACAAAGGAAAAAGGTTGCAGTCTGTCATGAGAAGGTCCGGAACCAGAGGAAGGATTTTCACCATAAGCTGAGTCAGGAACTGGCAGAGAGATATGATGCGGTTGCAGTGGAAGATCTGGATATGAAAGCGATGAGTCAGTGCCTGCATCTGGGGAAGGGAGTTATGGATAACGGATATGGAATGTTTCGGGATATGCTTGCATATAAGCTGGAAGATAGAGGAAAGAAGCTGATAAAGGTCGATCGGTTTTATCCATCCAGTAAAACCTGCAGCAAATGCGGAAAGATCAAGAAAGAATTGTCACTGTCAGAACGGATCTATGAATGTGGGTGCGGGAATCGGATGGATCGGGATGTGAATGCAGCGATCAATATCCG
>NZ_JBQHTK010000098.1:0-618 GCF_052065755.1 Bariatricus sp. HCP28S3_D3
ACTAAGACTTCCCATACCCAAAATGGGCTTCGTACCTTGAAAATTCAATATTTCAGCTAACAAAATAGCGATTTATGCTTTAGCTGCCCGCGAATCAAGTGCATTTTGCAGATATTGCGGTAGTCTGGATACAAAATCTGCAGTAAATACAGCAAGCTGTTCTTCGCTCAGATTCAGAATCTCCTTAAGACTTGCCATCAAAGCATCCATCAGGATGCAAAGAGACCGTGTGAAAGTGATGTCTGCCATCTCATCTACCAGGAAGAAGAATAACTCTCCTAAGGTTCGTTGGTCTTCATTTTTTCGTTGTTCTAATGCCAAAAGCATATATCTGGCAAATACAATGGCTACATGTGCTGTTAATGCATCGTAAGAGAGACTGTGGCATTCGCCAATGAGATTAAGTGTAGATTTGCAGGTCTTGAAAAACACCTCAATCTGCCAGCGCTTTCCATAGATACGAATGATTTCTTCTTCTGACAGAGTTGGATTTGTGCAGATAAAAGCAAGCCAATCCTTACGATTCGCCTTGTTTCTGACACATACGATTTTTGCCGGAATTGGATTTTCTTTTCCAACCATGACATCGACAGAAAGAAGATATTTGGATCTGCCGCG
>NZ_JBQHTK010000099.1:0-611 GCF_052065755.1 Bariatricus sp. HCP28S3_D3
CGTGAGCTGCTGAAACGCAGCTTTGCAATGGCAGATGAAACCCGAGTTCAGGTATTGAACGAGGAAGGGCGCCGAGCCCAGACCCAATCATTCATGTGGCTGTTCCGAAGCGGCGAGGATGGACTTCCGGCGATCATCCTGTATGGCTATTCCCCGACCAGGAGCGGCAGTCACGCAAGGGAGTTCCTGGAAGGCTACAGCGGATACCTGGAAACGGATGGATATCAGGGATACAACAATCTTCCAGGGATCAGACGCTGCTCTTGTTGGGCGCATATCCGTCGATACTTTATCGATGCCGTTCCCAAAGGAAAACAGTATGACTACAGTCAGCCGGCAGTGCAGGGAGTCCAGTACTGCAATCGGTTATTCGCCATTGAGGACTCCATTAACAAAAAGTATCCCGGTGATTATGAAAAGCGAAAGCAGCTGCGTCTCGAGAAGGAAAAACCTGTTCTGGAGGCTTTCTGGTCGTGGCTCGATCAGCAGAAGCCAGTCCGGAACACCCGGATGGATAAAGCGGTTAATTATGTTCTCAACCGGCGTGATACAGCGGAGACCTATCTGGAAGACGGGCGGTGCAGCTTTACTAATAACCTCAGCGAGAATGC
>NZ_JBQHTK010000100.1:0-610 GCF_052065755.1 Bariatricus sp. HCP28S3_D3
TTGTTTTTTTACTTCGTTTTCTCGAAGTGTTAGTTAATTGTTACTCTTAAGAATAACAATCACCTCGGATGTCTTTCTCTATTTATTTGAGAATTGATTTTCTTTGTATGCAGTTTTCAAGGTACATATAGATAAGAAGGAGTAGAGCGAATAATCTAGTTCGCATATGAGACTTCGGAACGTTGTTCCTCAGTCACGGATATTCTTCGAATATCCTTCTGTTGTCATACAGCCTTCTTCGTTCAGGCAAGCCTGGCTCAGAATCCTGTCTGCCAACACCATCTGCTCTCTTCATTATCTGCGTGGAGAATACGAGATTCGAACTCGTGACCTCCTGCTTGCAAGGCAGGCGCTCTCCCAACTGAGCTAATCCCCCGTATGTAATTGTATGGTCTTCTTTCTTTTGAAAGAAGTGGGCTTAAGTGGACTCGAACCACCGACCTCACGCTTATCAGGCGTGCGCTCTAACCGGCTGAGCTATAAGCCCTTCCTTTTTAAATCTGGCGGCCACCTGCTCTCCCACACCGTCTCCAGTGCAGTACCATCGGCCGCTTAGGTCTTAACCATCGTGTTCGGGATGGGAACGGGTGTGTCCCCTAAGCGCATCGCC
>NZ_JBQHTK010000101.1:0-587 GCF_052065755.1 Bariatricus sp. HCP28S3_D3
GCTTCGGAACAGCCACATGAATGATTGGGTCTGGGCTCGGCGCCCTTCCTCGTTCAATACCTGAACTCGGGTTTCATCTGCCATTGCAAAGCTGCGTTTCAGCAGCTCACGGTGGAAGTAATCATACATTGGCTGGAAGTAGTTCTGTGAACAGTAGATGATCCAGTTGGCAAGAGTGGTGCGGCTGATCTGAGCCCCATACTGTTTCCAGTCTTTCTCCTGCCGGTAAAGGGGAAGCCCATTGGCATACTTCTGATACATGGTCCATGCAACAGTGGATGCTGAGGCAGGACCTTTCCCAACCAGAGCCGCCGGAACCTGAGACTTTATGATCACAGGCTTTTCTGTATCGCCAAACCCTTCCTTGCAGGACGGACATCCGTAACTCTGGCTGTAGTATTCGATCACTTTACAAGTAGCAGGAATGAATTCCAGTTCCCGGCGGACATACTCCTCGCCGATCAGGACCATCTGCATACCGCATACCGGACAGATCTGGTCTTCTTCCGGAAGAGGGATCACTACTTTTTCAACCTTCAGGCCTTTGAAGAGATCCTCATGGGTTGCCTTCTTTTTACGGGTATGTT
>NZ_JBQHTK010000102.1:0-580 GCF_052065755.1 Bariatricus sp. HCP28S3_D3
AAGAGAGAATACCTTCCATCAGGGATAACCGATGTTCTTTCTTCACTGGATTTCATTGAAAGGGGCTATAATCTTTGTATTCTCGGCGAATCTGATGCCGGAAAGTCCTATCTGGCCAAGGCCATTGGTATTAAAGCCTGCAATAGATATAACGTTGGATATTTTCATAGTGAAGAGCTCCTGGAGAGCATGGTTGCTCTTAAAGAGCAGGACTATGATAAATATGCCCGCAAGATGAAAAAGTATCTTAAATGGGATCTGATCATCCTTGATGACTTTCTGCTTCATACGATCACAGATGAGCGCGAAATCAAGATTCTTTTTGAATTACTGGAGAAACGCAATGAACAGCACCGGAGTACGATCGTTTGCTCTCAACGGGATCCAGACAGCTGGAAAGCTATGATTTTGAATGATGAAGTGTCTGCTAATTCCATCATGAAAAGAGCAACAAAACACTACACAATCAAGATAAACATACGATAACTTATCAACAATCAACTAAATACGAGCGGCCGTTCTGCTCCGCATAGCGGCCGTTGAAAAACGCATTTGCGACCGCCAGAGGGCGCAAACTGCA
>NZ_JBQHTK010000103.1:0-574 GCF_052065755.1 Bariatricus sp. HCP28S3_D3
ATTATGGTTGTATATTCATTGCAAATTTCGCCCAAACAGTGTAAACCTTTTGATGACTCGGTCCGCTACTTTTACTCAGGCGGTGTATGTACTACTACAAATGTCTTCAGGATTCAATGGCAAGGACTAAAGTCGGCGCTAATATGCCCCATTGACCCCAGAATCTATTTGCAGTTTATGGTAATCAAGCAGGCAATGGCATAGGCTGCTTCCGCTCACAATAAAGCACACGGGTGATGCATTCCGAATACACCGCTTATGCGAAAATGACATTCAGTTTATTCGGAATGTGCAATTCATTGATTCTGATTAAATCAAGTGGATTTTTTAGACAAAATCAAACATTTTTCACACGTGAATTTCATTTGATAGTTTAAATATATAATGTGTTTATTTTCTCGTTAATAACAAATTCCGTATAACTTATTACGGAATTTGTTTTTTTAATAACGTTTAAATTAAGCCTAGATTATTCACGGCGATGCCGTGAAAGTGGCTGAAAGCCACATAGTTACAGCATTTTAACTGAATATTGCATTTCACTTATTAAGTGAATGAAAAAAGAGCATCCATT
>NZ_JBQHTK010000104.1:0-536 GCF_052065755.1 Bariatricus sp. HCP28S3_D3
AATGGAGTGGAAACTGTTCCGTCAAATATCCGAAAGAATTACCATTTGGAAAAGATGCCTCGTGGAAAACAGCGTGGCAAGTTCTTTTTTGGTTCCAAAATAGCAGCGTTGAATTTCCGAAAACTCTTCAATTATGTGAAGGGTCTGGGAAACTATGCCCAAAATCCGGTACTTGCATAAAACAAGGGAGGGAATATCCAGCATATATCCCAAAAAGTCCGGCGATATACTACAAAATATGAATTTTTCAAGGTACTATAGGAATAGGGGCAAATTTATTTATGGTTTTGACCCCAATATCAATATTATATCAACGAAAACCGGTCGTTGCAGGAAATACAGTTTTCTGCAACGACCGATTTTATGTTGTATGAGAATCAGAATGCTAAGATCAGCCCCCAAAAAAGGATTTATCACTTTAAATTAAACCTAGATTATTCACGGCGATGCCGTGAAAGTGGCTGAAAGCCACATAGTTACAGCATTTTAACTGAATATTGCATTTCACTTATTAAGTGAATGAAAAAAGAGCATCC
>NZ_JBQHTK010000105.1:0-530 GCF_052065755.1 Bariatricus sp. HCP28S3_D3
GATGAAGGGTGATAAGGTTGTCGAGATTTGAAAAATATTCGCCAATCTTCCCCTGCTCAGCAATAGATGTGATTGGCACTTCGACATCTTTGATTGCTCCTATTGGAAGTTGTTTTAATGCTGAACCCGTTTGTCTTTTTAATAATTCATTTTGTCCTGTCCAAGATAACAAATACTGAATCAGAAATTTTCCATATAATTCACTTTTGTCAGTGCGCAATATTGCTAATTGAGAATTAATGTTCCACCCTGAATTATCAGTATTTACGTAGCCTAGTGCGCCTAAGGAACCTCTAACAGCAATCACAATATCATCTTCAAGCAAGTGACCAGATGTAAGTTTGGAATGTTTTTCGGGAGTAATATAACTTGCTCCATCAAGGGATAGTTTTCCATCCTTTAAATTTCCGCCTGTAAGAAAAGGTATTCCACTACCGCTATCAGTCATATCAGATGATTTTGGATAAGCCTCTCCATAGTTGCCATCTGTGAAAAATGTATTTGTTGCTCCCAGCTTACGCTGTTCCCAA
>NZ_JBQHTK010000106.1:0-529 GCF_052065755.1 Bariatricus sp. HCP28S3_D3
GGCGAATCGTAAGGATTGGCTTGCTTTTATCTGCACAAATCCAACTCTGTCAGAAGAAGAAATCATTCGTATCTATGGAAAGCGCTGGCAGATTGAGGTGTTTTTCAAGACTTGCAAATCTACACTTAATCTCATTGGCGAATGCCACAGTCTCTCTTACGATGCATTGACAGCACATGTAGCCATTGTATTTGCCAGGTATATGCTTTTGGCATTAGAACAACGAAAAAATGAAGACCAACGAACCTTAGGAGAACTATTCTTCTTCCTGGTAGATGAGATGGCAGACATCACTTTCACAAGGTCTCTTTGCATCTTGATGGATGCTTTGATGGCAAGTTTTAAGGAGATTCTGAATCTGAGCGAAGAACAGCTTGCTGTATTTACTGCAGATTTTGTATCCAGACTACCGCAATATCTGCAAAATGCACTTGATTCGTGGGCAGCTAAAGCATAAATCGCTATTTTGTTAGCTGAAATATTGAGTTTTCAAGGTACGAAGCCCATTTTGGGTATGGGAAGTCTTAGT
>NZ_JBQHTK010000107.1:0-453 GCF_052065755.1 Bariatricus sp. HCP28S3_D3
TCTTCCTTAGTAATCCAGCGACGTTTTCCCTGTTCGACAATGGACTGCTCTGAAAAACAGCGAATAAAAAGTTCATACTCAGAGACATCTTCGAATCCTGTTTTGGTGATATCATAAAGGGTTTCTGCATCTTTTAAAAACTGTTCCATACGCTCTTCCAGTGTAGAACTTCTTTCATGATAAAATACTTTGTTGAAATCATTCGGCTGTGCGTAATGCAAAAGTGTCTCTGGAAGCATTTCCGGCTTTACACTATGAATATATGTGACTAATCGGGATATGCAGGAGTAGATCAATTCACTTCGTGCAAGCATACGCATGTTTGAATTAATCATCAAGGAGTCCATTCGACGAATCTTGCCATCAAGCTCCATCATTTTGGCGATTTCTTTATTATAGTTTTGGATGGCAGCTTTGTATAAATCAACTCCGTGAGTTTGTTCATAATCATAA
>NZ_JBQHTK010000108.1:0-443 GCF_052065755.1 Bariatricus sp. HCP28S3_D3
CAGCGCCCTGAGCCCCCGGAGGGCCTTCCGTCTTATATATTTGCAATTTTCAAGGTTCGTTTGAGCCTGTTTTTTTCGGCCCAGTTTTTCATAGATTACTTGACACTACCTCTTTTGGGATTCCCCATATAATTGCTTCATGATGCTGGTAACATTTCCTATTCCAAAAGTCTAATCATTAATTTAAATACATTTTTCTATATTATTACGATAATCAATAAAACAGTTCAATATATTAGAGTGATAATACATCACTTCATCTCAGTGCCAAAGGAAACAAAATTCATTTATTATTACTATTTTTTCGCACAAAAAAACTGCAAACCTTGTTTCCAAAGTCTGCAGCTATCTCTTTTTATGTACCTTCAAAACCACATACAAAGTTTTATCTCTCCATCCATTTCTTTCCTATCCTACCATTTCAAACTTACTTTCCGCGGAAA
>NZ_JBQHTK010000109.1:0-428 GCF_052065755.1 Bariatricus sp. HCP28S3_D3
ATTGAAAGCCAGGGTGAAAAGTAATTTGAACAAAGCGTATAAATTCCGGATTTACCCGGATAAAAAACAGGAAGAACTTCTTGCTAAAACATTTGGATGCTGCCGTTTTATCTTGAAAGAAGATTAGCCCCCCACCTCTATAGATGGTGAGTTGCGACAAATATGTCTTGGTGGGAGTCTAATCTTCTTCCAAGATAAAGCCTCCGGCGGATTGCAGAGGTGCGCAGATGTATTGTGTCATGCAAAGCATGACGCGCACCTCGCAGCAAGTACGCCGAGGCGTACTTGAATTATAATATCATGCTGGATGACAAGAGAAAGGAATATGAGGCAACGAAGAAAATGAAGAAGACGACTCCGGCAGCCTATAAGAAAGAATATCCGTGGCTGAAAGAAGTAGATTCCCTTGCACTGGCGAATGTGCAGAT
>NZ_JBQHTK010000110.1:0-409 GCF_052065755.1 Bariatricus sp. HCP28S3_D3
GATCAAATGCAAGGTCTGCGACACAAACTTTTCACCGGATGATAACCGTTTCTCTAAAGAGTACACCTTACGCTGCCCCCACTGTGGAAATGCTCTGGTACATAAAAAAGACAGGAAACACTTTATCGTCCACAAATGCGTGAATCCCAAATGCCCTTACTATCTCCACAATCTTAAAAAAGTAGATAAGGAACATCTTGAAAAAGCTTATGGCAAGAACGAATACAAACTACACTACATCTACCGTGAATTCACCGTGGATTTCTTTAAAATGGATCTGGATTCCCTCCCGAAAAACGCTTCTTCCCTGAAGTTCAACAAGTTCGATTCCCACGTGATGTCACTGTGCCTGACTCTTCACGTTAACCTCGGGCTCTCCCTGCGGAAAACCTCCCAGGCTTTGAAGGAT
>NZ_JBQHTK010000111.1:0-407 GCF_052065755.1 Bariatricus sp. HCP28S3_D3
CCGTCTCCAGTGCAGTACCATCGGCCGCTTAGGTCTTAACCATCGTGTTCGGGATGGGAACGGGTGTGTCCCCTAAGCGCATCGCCACCAGAAATATTCTGTTATCTTTTTTTCGTGAGTGCAGTCTTTCTCTTCACCCTCCAATCCGCTGCGCTTCTTGTCGGGCTACGTTCAAGCCTTCTTATGCATCTCATCTTCCATCCCTGTTCCTGCAAGCAAGCTTGCGTCACAGTTCTGTAAGCTAATCTGCGCACTCACTTCTTGATAACTAAGCAATAGACACAACACCTTACTTCTTCTTCCTTAGAAAGGAGGTGATCCAGCCGCACCTTCCGATACGGCTACCTTGTTACGACTTCACCCCAGTTATCGGTCCCACCTTCGGCAGCTCCCTCCTTTCGGTTGGG
>NZ_JBQHTK010000112.1:0-385 GCF_052065755.1 Bariatricus sp. HCP28S3_D3
TCCGGCAGCCTATAAGAAAGAATATCCGTGGCTGAAAGAAGTAGATTCCCTTGCACTGGCGAATGTGCAGATTCATTTGGAGAAGGCTTATAAGAACTTTTTTGTAAATCCGGCTGTTGGTTTTCCGAAATTCAAGTCGAGACATCGAAGCAGGAAGAGCTATACAACGAATGTGGTGAATGGGAATATTCGTCTGGGAAACGGAAAGATCCGGCTTCCGAAACTGAAGGAAGTGAAGATCAGGAAACATCGGGAAATACCAGCGGGGTATGTCCTGAAGTCGGTGACCATAAGTCAGGAGCCTTCCGGAAAATACTATGCAAGTCTGCTTTATGAGTATGAAGTCTGTGAGAACCAAGCAGAGAAGAGAAAAGAAGCAGAACCG
>NZ_JBQHTK010000113.1:0-377 GCF_052065755.1 Bariatricus sp. HCP28S3_D3
AAAAAGCGCGCCGTAATTACAGGCACGTACAAAGAGACATCATTATGGAACTGATATAATAATTCGCTGTTTTTGTGCAGGAGACAGGAACTTTATTTTGCGAGACGACAGCGTATAAGCTATCAGTACCCTAGCAGAAAAGCCATGAAGAAAATGAAAGCAGAAATCAAAAGGAATGTAAACAATCGAAGCCTGCTAGTTGCAAAAGAAGAAGATTTAATAAAGAATCTGAATCCTAAAATCATAGGATGGAAGAATTACTATTTTACTAAGACAAATGAAAAATGGATGCAGGCACTAGACTGGTACATTATCTGCTCCTTTGCAAGATGGTATAACAAGAAGCACCGAAGGCGACATCATATGTCAAAGGTGGG
>NZ_JBQHTK010000114.1:0-373 GCF_052065755.1 Bariatricus sp. HCP28S3_D3
ATCAGCAACTTGTGAACAAGGTGGAAATGTTACCTACACGGCAACGGCCAAAGTAAAAGGTGAACAAGGCGAAGAAATTAAGCCTGTAACGGATACGAAAGTTGTTGAAACTAACGCATTAGGACATAATTACAAAGCAGAGTTCACATGGGTGGAAAATGAAGCTGATCATACCGCAACCGCAACTGCAGTTTTCACATGTCAGAATGACGCTACTCATAAGCTTGAAGGTGATGCTGTAGAGGTTAAAGTTGAAAAAGTGGAAGAAAGTACAGAACCTACATGTATCTACTCTGGAAAGAACGTATTTAAAGCAACGGCAACAGCAACAGATGCAGATGGTAAAGTATATACTGCAGATGAAACAAGAGAA
>NZ_JBQHTK010000115.1:0-357 GCF_052065755.1 Bariatricus sp. HCP28S3_D3
AACATGGCGTTTCTCCACGATACATGCAGTGCGTTTACATATCTGATAATGTGGGCATCCTTCTCAAGAGGATGGCATATGGCAAACGTAAAAAAGATTATTTTAACAGCTTTCGGAATGATTGGCGGAGCAACGAGAAATCGTATAAAATCAGTTTCGAAATTCAGACCTATTTCTTGTATCAATATAAAAGTGTGATTTTACCTCCATAAAACTCGTATAATTTTGTGATTATGATTGTATTTTGGGAAACTTACGCATATAATAAAAGTGTGATCAAGAAACACTAAAACTCCAATAAAAGTGTGAGGTGTGAGTCTATGGAACGATTTATTTTGAAAAAGCTGCTGGACTGGA
>NZ_JBQHTK010000116.1:0-337 GCF_052065755.1 Bariatricus sp. HCP28S3_D3
CACAATCAAGTTCCCAGCTATATGTGAGTATCTTTTTTCTTTATTTCCGTAATCAAGTTCCCAGCTATATCTGGGGTATCCTTTTTCTCTATTCACAAGATAGAATTCCCAGCTATATGTGAGTATTTTACTTTATTTCCACAATCAAGTTTCCAACTATATCTGGGTATCTTTTTCTTTATTCCTGCTTTATGCTTTCAATTTGTATTGTAGAAGCGATATGCTATAATGTGCAATAGCTTTTTCTATTATGGTTGTATATTCATTGCAAATTTCGCCCAAACAGTGTAAACCTTTTGATGACTCGGTCCGCTACTTTTACTCAGGCGGTGTATGT
>NZ_JBQHTK010000117.1:0-328 GCF_052065755.1 Bariatricus sp. HCP28S3_D3
ATGTTTCCTGATCTTCACTTCCTTCAGTTTCGGAAGCCGGATCTTTCCCTTTTCCAGACGAATATTCCCATTCACCACATTCGTTGTATAGCTCTTCCTGCTTCGATGTCTAGACTTGAATTTCGGAAAACCAACAGCAGGATTTACAAAAAAGTTCTTATAAGCCTTCTCCAAATGAAGCTGCACATTCGCCAGTGCAAGGGAATCTACTTCTTTTAGCCACGGATATTCTTTCTTATAGGCTGCCGGAGTCGTCTTCTTCATTTTCTTCGTTGCCTCATATTCCTTTATCTTGTCATCCAGCATGATATTATAAATAAAACGGCAG
>NZ_JBQHTK010000118.1:0-321 GCF_052065755.1 Bariatricus sp. HCP28S3_D3
TGAAAATTCTTTAAGAGATTTTTCAAGAACGGTTGAATCGACAGATTTAACAAACCTAAAAACAGTAAGAAGGAACAGAATTGCCAAGCGATTCTGGACTGGATACAAACAATGAAGCTCCGATGGTTCTAGGTTCGAAAGGACCTCACCAAGAACGCACGGAGCGCATAAACCGTAAGGTCTGAAAAGACCAGACCTAACTTTTTTATGCGAGAGTTTGATCCTGGCTCAGGATGAACGCTGGCGGCGTGCCTAACACATGCAAGTCGAACGAAGCACTTTTACTCGATTCTTCGGATGATGGTAATAGTGACTGAGTGG
>NZ_JBQHTK010000119.1:0-305 GCF_052065755.1 Bariatricus sp. HCP28S3_D3
TAGGGGACACACCCGTTCCCATCCCGAACACGATGGTTAAGACCTAAGCGGCCGATGGTACTGCACTGGAGACGGTGTGGGAGAGCAGGTGGCCGCCAGAATCAAAAAAGAGGAAACTGGTTTTACCAGTGATTAAAGATTAGAAAAATTTTCTGGTTTTTAATGACTGATAACATCAGTCAGAGAAATAACAGATAATCTGTTATGCAATGTACCTTGAAAATCGCATACAAAGAAAATCAATTCTCAAATAAATAGAGAAAGACATCCGAGGTGATTGTTATTCTTAAGAGTAACAATTAACT
>NZ_JBQHTK010000120.1:0-302 GCF_052065755.1 Bariatricus sp. HCP28S3_D3
TATCACCAAAACAGGATTCGAAGATGTCTCTGAGTATGAACTTTTTATTCGCTGTTTTTCAGAGCAGTCCATTGTCGAACAGGGAAAACGTCGCTGGATTACTAAGGAAGACAACCTCGGCAATTCAACCATGCTGTTAAATCCAACTGATCCTGAGGCTACATACCGAAGGAAAGCAGGGAAAGAATATTGCGGCTATGTGGCTAATGTAGAGGAAACTGTTGGGAAAAATGGTTCTGTTGTAACCAGCTATGAGTATGAATCCAATATCCATTCAGACTCACAGTTTATAAAAGAACATC
>NZ_JBQHTK010000121.1:0-300 GCF_052065755.1 Bariatricus sp. HCP28S3_D3
CTTCGAAGAATTGAGGGAATCGTTTCTACTCCGTTTCGTATCCTGCGATACAGATTATATGTTTCACTAGACATTCTCTCCTCTAGTGCGAGGCGAATCAGGCTCTTTTTCGTAATAAGTACTCTTGCTATATTTTTGAATATTTTGGCATGACACTGTTCCTTATGTGGACAGTTTGCGCATACATCTCTGTCAAAGGTGATTTTAAATTCATCATTGCTCTTCTTATAACAACAACTTCTAGGTGTGTTTCCTGCCGGACACTTTATCACTTTTGTTTTTTCTTCGTCCATTTCAAAT